>CAYQBV010000056.1:0-17218 GCA_964415705.1 uncultured Chthoniobacter sp.
CACTTCGCCCGCCGGCAAGCCCAACTCTGCCGCTACGGTGCGCTCCGCAGACGGAGGAAGCGGAAGAACTCCGCGCCTTCGCGCAGCCGCCGTTTCATCACGCCGAAGTCCGTCATCATCTCGCCGAGCATGCGGGCGATGGGGCGGGGGCGGAAGTAGTAGGCGCGGTAGAATTTCTCCAGCGCGGCGAAAATCTCCTCGCGCGAGAGGTTGTCATACTCCAGCGCGGCGGCCTGCTGGCCGTGGCCGTCCACGAGCTGCGCGTCGCCCGCAAACCAGCCATTCTCCTGCGCCTGGCGGTAAAGCTCGGTGCCGGGATACGGCGCGGCGAGGCTGACCTGCATGGAGAACGGATCGACCTCTTTCGCAAACTCGATGGTCTCGCGGATCGTCTCCCGCGTCTCGCCGGGCAGGCCGAGGATGAAAGTGCCGTGGATGGTGATGCCGAGCTTTTTGCAGTTCGCCGTGAACTCCCGCGCCTCCTCCAGCCGGATGCCTTTCTTGATGTTGTCGAGGATGCGCTGGTTGCCGCTTTCGTAGCCGACGAGGAGCAGCCGCAGCCCGTGGTCGCGCATCGTTTTCAGGGTCTCGTAATTCACGTTGGCCCGCGCGTTGCAGCTCCAGGTCAGGCCCAGCTTCCCGAGCTGCCGCGCGATTTCGCGGGCACGCGGCGGCACGGCGGTGAAGGTGTCGTCGTCGAAAAAAAACTCCTTCACCTGCGGGAAAAGCCGCTGCGCGTGGGCCATCTCGCGGGCCACGGCCGCGGGCGATTTCGCGCGGTACTTGTGCCCGCCCACGGTCTGCGGCCAGAGGCAAAAGGTACACTGCGCCGGGCATCCCCGGCCCGTGTAGTGCGAGACGTAGGGATGCTTGAGGTAGCCGATGGCGTAGTTCTCGATCGTCAGGTCGCGCGCATACACGTCCATCACGCTCGGCAGCGCATCGAAGTCCGTGATGACCGCGCGCTCCGGGTTGTGCGTCACCTTGCCCTCGCGGCGAAACGACAGCCCGTCGATCTCCGCGAGCGGTTTCCCCAGGGCCACGTCGCGGCAGGTGAAGTCGAACTCCTTGCGCCCCACAAAATCCACCGCCTCGCTCACCGCGAGTGTCTCGTCCGGCAATACCGCTGCGTGCGCGCCCACGAGGCCCACGGTCGCGTCGGGGTTCTGACTCTTCAACGCCTCGGCCAGCTCGCCGTCCCCGCGCAAAGTCGGCGCGCTGGTGTGGATGACCACGACCTCGTAGTCCCGCGCGATGCGCAGCACGTCGGCCCGCGTCAGATCGTCCGGCGGCGCGTCCACCAGCCGCGAACCTTCGATCAGCGCCGCCGGTTGCGCGAGCCAGGTGGGATACCAGAACGAGCGCACCTCCCGCTTCGCCTGATAGCGCGACCCCGCTCCGCCATCGAAGCCCTGCCACGACGGCGGATTCACGAAAAGGGTTTTGCGGAACGAACTCACGCCGCGGTTCGTAGCGCGTCGCCCGGCGGATTGCACGCGGTTGCTGGCGACATGGAGTGGCCTGTGCCCGGCATCACCGGTGCGCACGGCAAGCGCCGGCCTCGGAAAGACTGGCCCAAACCGGCGCGGGCGGTTCAGGATTCCGCGCCTCATGCGCCGTTTCCTTTTCCCCATCCTTTTCGCCGCCGTTCTCGTGCCCGCGCTGGGCGGTGCGGCGACGGGCGGCGAGACCGCGCCGCTCTTCCCACTGCCGCTCCACGCCTACCCGCCGGCCGGTCCCGCCGGACTGTTCGAGATCCTCCGGCAGCGCATCGCCGCCGATCCTTTCAATCTCGTGGCGACGCTCATTTTTCTGCTCGCGATCACCCACACGTTTCTCGCGACCAAATTCATGCACCTCGCCCACCGGTGGCGCGACGAGCATGCCACCCGGGCCGACCCAGGGCCGGGCACTGTCTCGTTCAAGGCCGAGATCATGCACTTCCTCGGCGAGATCGAGGCGATCTTTGGCATCTGGGTCGTGCCGCTGCTGGCCGCGATCACGATTTCCAAAGGCTGGCCGGTGGCCGAGAGCTACGTCAGCCACGGCGACACTTTCACCGAGCCGATGTTTGTCGTCATCATCATGTGCATCGCGGCCACGCGGCCGGTGCTGCGCTTCGCCGAGCAGGGCCTGCGGTTGCTCGCGCGTCTCGGCGGGGAGCGTCCGGCGGCGTGGTGGCTGGCCATTCTCACGGTCGGGCCGCTGCTCGGCTCGTTCATCACCGAGCCCGCGGCGATGACCATCTGCGCGCTGCTCCTGGCGCGGCAGTTTTACGATCTCGGCCCGTCCGTAAAGTTCCGCTACGCCACGCTCGGCCTGCTTTTCGTGAACATCTCGGTCGGCGGCACGCTCACCCATTTCGCCGCCCCGCCGGTGCTCATGGTGGCGGCGAAGTGGGGCTGGGACACGCCCTTCATGCTCACGCATTTCGGGTGGAAAGCAGTGATCGGCATCCTCGTTTCCAACGCCCTCTACTTTGCCATCTTCCGCCGCGAATTTGCCACGCTGCGCCGCGCCGCCGAGTCCGAGGCGCAGCCCGCGCCGTGGAGCGACCGCACCGATCCCGTGCCTGGCTGGGTGACCACGATCCATCTCGCCTTTCTCGGCTGGACGGTTTTCTCCGCGCACTACCCGGCACTGTTCATCGGCGGCTTCCTCTTCTTCCTCGCCTTCACCGCCGCCACTGAGCACCACCAGAATCCGCTCAGCCTCAAACCCGCCCTGCTCGTCGGCTTTTTCCTCGCCGGCCTCGTGGTCCACGGCGGGTTGCAAGGCTGGTGGATCGAGCCGGTGCTCGCGCGGCTCGGCGAGACCAAGCTACTGCTCGGCGCAACCGGCCTCACGGCGTTCAATGACAACGCCGCGATCACCTATCTCGCCACGCTCGTCCCCAACTTTACCGACGGGCTGAAATACGCCGTCGTCGCCGGCGCCGTGGTCGGCGGCGGACTCACCGTCATCGCCAACGCGCCCAATCCCGCGGGGCAGTCCATCCTTTCCGGCTATTTCCGCGACGGCGTGGCCCCGCTCGCGCTGGCGCTCGGCGCGCTGCTGCCCACGGTGGTGATGGCGCTTTGCTTCCTCTTCCTACGGTGAGCAGTGTTCAGATAGCGCTGCGCCGCGGGCACTGAATACTGCCCACTGAATACTGAAAACTGGCTCTCACCACCCCGCACCCTTCGTCTCCGTCTTCACCCGCAGGAGATACTTTTGCGCGGTGATGAACAAAGTCCCGCCATCCTCGCCCCAGCCGCAGTTCGCGGTCGGGACGCCGGTCAGGATCGTGCCGAGGTGCTTGCCTTTGGGCGAGATGATGAGGATGCCGCCGGGGCCGCTCGTCCACACGTTGCCCTCGCGATCGACTTTCAAGCCATCGGGCAGCCCCGGCCCGTTGCGCATCGCCGGCGTGACGTCGAAAAAGACGCGGTGCTTCGCGAGCGTTCCGTCGGGCTGCAAATCATACGCGTGGACATACGGTGAGCGCGGGTCGCTGGTGTTCACGTAGAGCGTCTTTTCGTCGGGCGAAAGGGCAATGCCGTTCGGGTAGCGGTGCTCCGCCGTGAGCAGCGTGACTTTCCCGCCGGAGAGCCGGTACACGCCGCTGAAGGTGAGTTCCTTGATCGGCGACTTCTCCCCCTTCGCCAGGCCATACGGCGGATCGGTGAAAAAAATGTCGCCGTTCTTCGCGATGGTCAGGTCGTTGGGGCTGTTGAAGCGCTTGCCGTCGTAGCGGTCGGCGAGCGCGGTTTCTTTCCCGTCTTTTTCCAGCCGCGCGATCCGCCGCATACTGTGCTGGCAAAGGATCAGCCGCCCCTCGGCATCGCGCGCGAGACCGTTCGATCCCGGCTCGCGAAAAGCCGGCGCCGAAGGCGCGCCACCACTCGGCTGGCGGAAAATTTTGGCTCCCGTCGCGCCCGGCTCCCAGCGGTGGATGATGTTTTCTGGTACGTCGGAAAACACCACCCCGCCGTCGAACCACACCGGTCCCTCCGCCCAGCGGTAGCCTTCCGCGAGCTTCTCCACGACCGCATCCGGCGGCAGCACCGCGTCCAGCGCGGGATCGAGCCGCTGCATGCGAAAGACCGGCGCAGGCTTGTCGTCGGCGAGAACCAGCGCGGGCGCGAGCAGGAGAAGGAGGAGACGTTTCATTGGGTGAGTGGTGGGAAGTTCGCAGTTCGCGGTTCGCCTCAGCGCGGCGCGCCGTGCTCGATGATGAATTTCACGACCGGGGCCGAATCGTCGAGCCCGTGGGGGTGGTGGCCGACGCCCGGTTTGTGGAGGGTTTGGGTGGTGCCGCCGAGGGCTTGGTAGCGCTCCTCGATGATGGCGGCGTTTTCCGCGGGCGGGACCACGTCGTCCGCGTCGCCGACGACGTGGATGAGGGCGATCTTCGCCTTCGCCAGCGGTTCGAGGCGGTCGATGGGGTTGCCGGGGTAGGCGAGCGCCTCGGCCTCGTCCTTGAAGCCGTAGCACTTGAGCACCGCGGCCCAGTCGCCCTTGCTCCCCTTGCCCTTGCCCTTGCCGCCGGGCCAGCTTTTGAAATCGGCCACGGCCGCGTCGCCGTAGATCACGGCGACGCGCTCGGGATATTCCGACGCGAACCGATACGCGTAGAGCCCGCCGCGGCTGATGCCGACGAGCGCGGCCTTTTTCGCGAGGCCGCGCGCGACGAGCAGTTCGTAGAAAGCGCTGCACTGCTTCACGGCGTCGGGACTGCCAAAGGTGTTGCCGACGCCGATGTGGACGTAGTGAAAGCCGGCGGCGAGAAGCTGCGGCGCAGCGCAGCGCTCGAGGAAGGCTTCGGGAAACTCCATATACCACGCCCACGGCTTGCCGGGCAGCGCGGTCTTTGGCTCCACGACCCAGGCGGCGCGGCCTTCGACCTGGAACTTGTGGCGCTTGAACCCGCGCCATTCGTCCACGGTCTCGCCGGGAAAGGTCAGCGCAGATGGTGCGGCCGCGGGCGACTCGGCAAAAACGTGGCCGCAAAAAAGTGCGAGGACGGCGAGGAATGTGGGGAGGTGTTTCATGGTGTGGATGGGTTGGGTGGTGCTGATTTATTGACCGCGGATTTCCCGGATGACACGGCTTTTCAGAAATCCCAATCCGTGAAATCCGTGGTCAAAATCCGCGGGAAAGGATTTTCGGTCCGCTTGCTCAGGCGAGCACCGCTTTGACCAACTCCCCGTGGATGTCCGTGAGCCGGAAGTCGCGGCCCTGGTAGCGGTAGATGAGCTTGGTGTGCTGCACGCCCATGAGGTGCATGATCGTGGCGTTGAGGTCGTGCACGTGCACAGGGTTCTCGGTGATGTTGTAGCAGAAGTCGTCGGTCGCGCCAAAGGTGATGCCCTTTTTCACGCCCGCTCCGGCCATCAGGACGGTGAAGCAGCGCGGGTGATGATCGCGGCCGTAGTTCGTCTCGCTCATCCCACCCTGGCTGTAGATGGTGCGGCCAAATTCGCCGCCCCAGACGATGAGCGTGTCATCGAGCAGGCCACGCGCTTTCAAGTCGCGGAGGAGCGCGGCGGTCGGCTGGTCGGTGTCCTTGCACTGGCCGCGGATCGCGCCGGGCAGGCCGCCGTGGTGATCCCAACCCATGTGGAAAAGCTGGATGAAACGCACGTCGCGCTCGGCGAGGCGGCGGGCGAGCAGGCAGTTCGCGGCGTAGCTGCCGGGGCGCTTGATGTCGGGGCCGTAGGAGTCGAGCACGCTCTGCGGTTCCTTCGAAAGGTCGGTCAGATCGGGCACGCTGGCCTGCATGCGAAACGCCATTTCGTATTGCGCGATGCGCGTCTGGATTTCCGGGTCGCCGAGCGCGTCGTGCCGGCGCTGGTTGAGCGCGGCGAGTTCGTCGAGCGTCTCGCGGCGCATGGCGCGATCCATGCCGGGCGGGTTGCTGAGGTAAAGCACCGGGTCGCCGGCGTTGCGGAATTTCACGCCCTGATGTTTCGCCGGCAAGAAGCCCGCGCTCCAGAGCCGGTCGTAGAGTGGCTGGTCGTCCTTGCGTCCGCTGCCGAAGGACGTGAGCACGACATACGCGGGCAGGTCGGCGTTGCTGCTGCCGAGGCCGTAGGCCATCCATGAACCAATGCTCGGTCGTCCGGCGAGCTGCGAGCCGGTCTGCATGAAAGTGATCGCGGGATAATGATTGATCGCCTCGGTGTGGAGCGAGCGGATGATCGTCCACTCGTCGGCGAGGCCAGACATGTGCGGCATCAGCTCGCTGAACCACGCGCCGCTTTGGCCGTACTGATCGAACTTGAACATGCTCGGCGCGACCGGAAATTTCGACTGCCCGCTGGTCATGGTCGTCAGCCGCTGTCCTTTGCGAATGCTCGCCGGCAGATCTTCGCCGCGCCGCGCCGCGAGTTGCGGCTTCGGGTCGAAAAGGTCCATCTGCGACGGTGCGCCGCTTTGGAACAGGTAGATGATGCGCTTCGCCTTCGGCGCGAAATTTGGGAACCCCGGCAGGCCCGGAGTCGCGGCGGCTTCCACGCGGTTGCCGAGCAGACCGCCGAGCGCCGCGAGGCCGATGCCGCCGGCAGCACGCTGGAGGAAAGTACGGCGGGTGACGTGCCGCTGCGCGTCTTGCGCGAGCGAGAGGAATTGGTGGTCGTTGCAGTTCATGGGTTGGGTAGGCGGTTAGTCGCTCTCGTCGCGCGCTGAGGCAAGCGGGACGCATGCGCTACGGCAGGCGAAGACGCCTGCGCTCCGTAGCGGCGCGAGCGGCGTTCGCGGCGCACCGTAGCGCAAGCCTCTGGCTTGCCGTAGCGCATGCGTCCCGCTTGCCTCGCAGTCGTGCGTTTTCATTCGCGGGTCACGACCTCGTCGAGGTTCAGGATGATGTTCGCTGCGGTGGTGTAGGCGGCGAGTTCGGCGGGGTTGAGCTTGGGGTCGGGCTTGGAAGTGCCTTGCGCGATGAGCTGTTTCGCGGCGGCTTCGTCCTGCTGGAAACGGGCGAGGCGCGTGGCGAGGCCGGTGGTCAGCGTTTTCAACTCGGCGGCATCGGGCTGCCGGGCGGTGGCGCGGCGGAAGGCCCACGCGACGCGGGTCTCGGGCGTCGCTCCTCCGGCGACGAGCATCTGCTCGGCGAGACGGCGCGCGGCTTCGACGTAGGTGACTTCGTTGAGCAGCGCGAGCGCTTGCAGCGGCGTGTTCGTGCGGCTGCGTTTGGCGGTGCAAATTTCGCGATTCGGCGAGTCGAAGAGCAGCATCGTCGGCGGTGCGGCGGTGCGTTTCCAGATAGTGTAAAGCGTGCGCCGGTAGAGTCCTTCGCCGGCCTCGGCCTTGTAGCCGCGGAGGTCGCCATAGACGCTCGTTTCGTCCCACACGCCGACGGGCATGTAGGGCCGCACGCTCGGGCCGCCGAGTTTCTCGACGAGCAGCCCGCTGACCGCGAGCGCCTGGTCGCGCACGCTCTCGGCGGAAAGCCGGAAGCGCGGGCCGCGGGCGAGCAGGAGGTTGTCCGGGTCGCGCTCGAGCAGCGCGGGCGTGACGCGCGCGGACTGGCGGTAGGTGGCGCTCGTGACGATCAGCTTTTGCATCGCCTTCATGTCCCATTTCAGCCGCACGAATTCCGTCGCCAGCCAGTCCAGCAACTCGGGATGACTGGGCCAGTCAGCCTGCGAACCGAGGTTTTCGGAAGTCCGCGCGAGACCGGTGCCGAAGAACTTTTCCCACGCGCGATTCACCCACACGCGCGCGGTCAGCGGATGCTCGCCGCTGACCAGCCACTGCGCGAGGCCAAGGCGGTTGTCCGGCGCGCCGGCGGGCAGCGGCGGGAGCACGGCAGGCAGGCCGCGCGGCACTTTCTCGCCGGGCTGGTCATACTCGCCGCGTTTCAAAATGAAGGCGTCGCGCGGCTGGGCTCGCTCCTGGAAAATCATCGTATTCGGATAGGACCCGGCATGCGTGGCGATGGCCTTTTCCGCGGCGGCGAGGGCCGCGCCGGCTTTCTTCGCAGGCGTATCGGTGTTGTCGCGGAAGTGCTTGGCCAGCTCGGCGAGCTGCTGCGGCGTGCGCTTCGCGGCGTCGGTCGCGAGGGCGGCGGCGATGTTTGCCGGCACGCCCGGCGCTTTCAGCCCGGCGTTCGGGCGCGCGGTGACGCTGAGTTTGAAGCGCCCGATATTGTGTCCGGGCTGCGCGTCGTGGTGCAGGCTGACGTGCAGCGTCGCCCCGGCGGGCACATTGACCGGCGTGCAGACAAACAGCGCCTTGCGCGGTTCTTTTTTCGTCGGCCCATCCACGGCCCAGCCCTTGTTATTCTTCGCGTTTTTCGCGCGCTGCGTCTTGTCTTTCAAAATCAGCCCGACGCCGAAATCCTTCTGTTCGTAGTCCGCCTCGGCGCGGGTGAACTGCACGGGCACCGGCGCGGGGAGTTGTGGCGAGGTGATCGTGGCGTTGATGTCGGTGAGCACAAAATTGCCGTTCGACGCGCGCCCGAGGCTCTGCCCGGGCAGCGCGGCATCGGGCAGCGCGTCGAGCAGGATGGCCGCGAGCGATCCACCACCGCCAAGCAGCGCGGTGATCGTGTAGGTGTCAAAGTCCGCGTTGGTCCCGGCGGCGAGCATTGTGCCGTCGGGCTGGCGGGCAAAGGTCGCGCCGCCCGTGCTGACGACCGTTGCCGGCACCAGCGGCATCCACATTTTCGCGTCCTCCTGGAGCTGCGTGCGGACCCCTTTTTCCCACTCGATCTGCACGGCGGGCAGCGCCTTTTCCACCGCGGCGAGCTGCTCCCGCGCAGCGGTGCGCGCGGCTTCCAAAACGGCGAGCTGCTTCTCCTGCTCGGCGGTCGGGATACCGATGACCGGCGCGGTGTTGCGTCCGTCGCCGTCGAGCACGCCGCTTTCGCTGTTCGAGTTGAAATAGGCGTAGAGCTGGTAGAACTCGCGCTGCGAGATCGGGTCGTATTTGTGGTCATGGCAGCGGGCGCAGCCGAGCGTGAGGCCCAGCCACGTCTGGCCGGTGGTGTCCACGCGATCGATGACCGTCTCCGCGAACCACTCCGCCTCGATGCGTCCGCCTTCGCCGTTGAGCCTCGTGTTGCGGTGAAAACCGGTCGCGACTTTTTGCGCGAGCGTGGCGTTTGGCAGGAGGTCGCCCGCCAGCTGGTCGATGGTGAACTGATCGAACGGCTGGTTGCTGTTGTAGGCGCGGATGACCCAGTCGCGCCACGGCCACATGAAGCGCGATCCGTCGCTCTGGAACCCGTTGCTGTCCGCGTAGCGCGCGAAGTCGAGCCACTGCTGCGCCATTTTCTCGCCGTAGCGCGGCGACGCAAGCAGCCGGTCCACCACGCGCTCGTAGGCTTGGGGAGAGGAGTCGGCGAGAAACGCGGACACTTCCTCCGACGTCGGCGGGAGCCCCGTGAGGTCGAGCGACACGCGGCGGATAAGCGTCTCGCGCGGCGCCTCGGACGACGCCTGGAGACCTTCCTTTTGCAACCGCGCACGGATGAACGCGTCGATCGGATTCGGCGTCGCAAAGGGCACCGCTGGGCGTTCCGGTTTAATGAAAGCCCAATGCCCCTGATAGACCGCGCCCTCGGCGATCCAGCGCCGCAGCGTCTCCACCTCCTGCGGCGAGACGGTCTTGTGCGTCTTCGGCGGCGGCATCATGTCGTCACGATCTTTCGTCGTGACGCGGGCGAGGAGCTGGCTGGCCTCCGGTTTGCCGGGGACGATCGCCGTATCGCCGGACTCCGCCGGTTTCACCGCCTGCTCCCGAATGTCCAGCCGCAGTTTGCTATCGCGCTTCTTCTCATCCGGCCCATGGCAGGCAAAGCATTTGTCCGACAGGATCGGGCGCACATCCCGGTTGAAATTGACGGTCGCACCTGGCTCCGCCTGGACGACGACGGGCAGCGCGATAAGGCAAAAGATTGAGGTCGTGACGAAGCGGATCATTGGGGTTGTAAGGACGGAGATCGTATCACGCCGTCTGCTGTTTCACCAATTCACGCTGACGGCATTTCTTAGCCGGAGCGCTGCCGTTGAGAGAACGGGCGGAATTCGAGACCGTTGGAGCGCGCACTCGGCCGGCGACCTGCGCGCGGGATCCGAATCACGCATCAGGGACCGCCCCGCGGTTCGTTTTCGACCGTCAGTCTCGCGGTTCGCTTCCGACCGTGTGTCTATTTCCCGTCCGCCCCGAGCTTCGGGATGATCCCCTTGCTCTCCAACTTCTCCACTTTAGGCCGGACCACCGCCTGACAGTAGGGATTCTTGTTCCCGTTCAGGCGGTAGTAGTCCTGATGGCTGACCTCCGCCTTATACATCACCTTCAGCGGCTCGACCTGTGTGACGATCGGGTCTTTCCAGTTCTTCTGCTCTGCCGCTTGCGATTTTTCCGCCGCCTCGTGCTGCGCCGCGCTGGTGTAGAAAATGACCGAGCGATAGCTGTCGCCCACATCGTTGCCCTGCCGGTTCAGCGTGGTGGGATCGTGCGCGTGCCAGAAGACATTGAGCAGCTTTTCGTAGGTGATCTTCTTGGGGTCAAAATCGATCTGCACGACCTCGGCGTGGCCCGTGGTGTGGGCGCAGACCTGCTCGTAAGTCGGGTTCTCCGTGCGCCCGCCGGCGTAGCCGGAAACGACATCCTTCACGCCGTCGAGCCGCTCGAAGACGGCTTCGACACACCAAAAGCAGCCGCCGCCGAAAACGGCGCGTTCAAGACCGGGAGCGAGAGTGGAAGTGGGCATGGATTTTACTTTGTCGGCGGATTGGCTGATGACCGCCAGGACGGTAAAGGCGGCGGCGAAGAGAGCGATGAGGCGGATTTTCACGGTTTAGTAGTAGTGGGAGCAAAGAGACAACGGCTAATTCCCGGCGTTCGATCTGGCAGTTTATGCAGTTGCTTCGCCGTATTTACCTTTCGCGGACAAAACTACAACAATCCCGAATAACCACCTTTCCTCCCGGTGAACCGCCCACTCACGCCAGCAGCGCCTTCGCCACCTTCCCGTGCACATCCGTCAGGCGGAAATCGCGGCCCTGCGTGCGGTAGGTCAGGCGCTCGTGGTCGAAGCCGAGCAGATGCATGATCGTGGCCTGGATGTCGTACACGTGGAGCGGGTTTTCCACGATGTGAAAACCGAGGTCGTCCGTCGCGCCATAGGTCAGGCCGGGCTTGATGCCGCCGCCCGCCATCCACATCGTGAAGGCCTGCGGATGATGGTCGCGGCCCTTTGCGCGGCCGAGCGCGGCGTTGGTCTCGACCATCGGCGTGCGGCCAAATTCGCCGCCCCAGATGACCAGCGTGTCGTCGAGCAGACCGCGCCTCTTCAAGTCCGTGACGAGCGCCGCGCTGGCCTTGTCCGTCTTGCCGCAGTTGTCGCGGGTGTTGCCGGCCACGTCGCTGTGCGCGTCCCAGCCTTCGTGGTAGATATTCACGAAGCGCACCCCACGCTCGATCATCCGCCGCGCCAGCAGGCAGGCGCGGGCGAAGGACGGCTTGTTCGGATCGCAGCCGTAGAGTTCGAGCGTTTCCTTGCTCTCGCTGTGCAGATCCATCAGCTCCGGCGCGGAGGTCTGGAGCTTGAAAGCCATCTCGTAATTGGAAAGGCGCGTGGCAATTTCCGGGTCACCATCGCGCTCCATCCGGGGGCGGTTGAGCGCGCCGATGAGATCGAGCGTCTCGCGCTGGAGCTGCGGGTCCACCCCGGCCGGGCTGGAGATATTGAGGATCGGATCGCCCTGCGTGCGGAGACGGACGCCGTTGTAGATCGTCGGGAGGAAACCGCTCGACCACAGCGCCGAGCCGCCGCTCAGGCCCGAGCCCGTGCTCATCACCGCAAAGGCCGGCAGCTCCTGCGTCTCCGCGCCCAGCCCGTAGAGCGCCCACGACCCAATGCTCGGCCGCCCCGGCTGCTGAAAGCCCGTGTTGAAGAGCGTCTGCGCCGGCGCGTGGTTGAACTGGTCGGTGCGCACCGATTTAATGAGGCAGATGTCGTCCGCAACTTTCGCGAGATTCGGCAGCATCTCCGACAGCTCCATGCCGCACTGGCCGTGCTGGGAAAACTTGAAGCGCGGCCCCATCACTGCCGCATCGGGCCGGATGAACGCATAGCGCTGCCCGCCAATGACCGACGCCGGCAGCGGCTGACCTTCCAGCTTCGTCAGCTCCGGCTTGTAGTCGAAAAGATCGAGCTGGCTCGGTGCCCCGGCCATGAACAGGTGGATGACCCGCTTCGCCTTCGCCGGAAAATGCGGCTGCTTCGGGGCCAGCAGATTTTCCGCCATCGCCGCGCGCACCACCGGTGAAAAGCCATCCGTCAGCAGACTGGCCAGAGCGACCTTCCCCAGCCCCACCCCGCACTCGCGGAAAAAATGGCGGCGGGCGATGTGCGGGCAGGGTGGTTGTTGGATCGGGTGCATGGCTCGGCGTTCAAGGGGATAACCCTACGGAGCGACCAGTTGTTGTCGAATTTTTCACGCCGCCGACGCTCCCGCTTTCGCCCTGGCCGGAGAAAAAATCGCCGGTCGTGCGGACCCCGGCGCAGCGGGTTTCGAATGTCTCCCCGGCGACGAACCCCGTTGCGCAATAGTTCCCCTATGACACTATTGGTTTCGCCAACTATATGGACCGTTCCGCCGAACAATGCGCCGAGCAGCTTCTGGATATTGTCCCGCTGATGATGCGGGCCATCCGGGCGCAGGTGCGCAGCCGGGGCGGCGGCGGTTTGTCCCTGCCGCAGTTTCGGGCGCTCGCGTTCTTGGGGCGCAACGAGTCAGCCATGCTCGGCGATGTTGGCGAGTTTCTCGGCCTAACCCTGCCTGCGGCGTCGAAGCTGATCGAGGGGCTTGTAGCCGCAGGCATGGTCAGCCGCCGGGCGGATCCCGTGGATCGGCGCAAAGTCATGCTGCGGCTGACTGCGGCAGGGCGGCGCAAGTATGCCGCCTTGCTGAAGCTCGTCGGCGATTATCTCACAGAGCGAGTCGCCCGCCTCAGTTTGCGCGAACGCACCGGGATTTCCGCGGCCCTGCGGGCGCTGCAAACCGTTTTCACCGATGTGCCTCCGGAAACCGGCGGCTTGTCCCGCCGAAAAAAATCCTGACCTGCCCAATCAAAATGCGCCTCCTCGTTTTCATCACCGCCCTCAGCCTGCTGGCCGGCTGCTCGAAAAAGCCCGATGCCGCCGGCGGGGGCGCGGGCCGAGGCGCGCCAGTGCCGGTCAATGTGGGCGGGGCGGTGAAGAAGGACATGCCGGTGGATTTGCGCGCGATCGGCAATGTCGAGTCCATGGCGACGGTGGAGGTCAAGGCGCAGGTCGGAGGCGAGCTTCTCGAAGTGAATTTCAAGGAGGGTCAGGACGTGAAAAAGGGTGATCTGCTTTTTACCCTTCAGCCGCTCCTTTATGAAACCCTGCTCGCGCAAGCCGAGGCCAACCTCGTGAAAGACCGCGTCCAGGCGGAGAACGCCCGCCGTGCCGCCGAACGCAACTCCGCGCTCGGCACCAAAGGCGCGATTTCGCCCGAGCAACTCGACCAGATGCAAGCCGTTGCGGAGGCCGCGGAAGCCGCGGTCAAAGCCGACGAGGCGCTGGTCAAAATCGCCCGCGTCCGCCTCGGCTACGCCACGATCGAATCCTCGATCAATGGCCGCACCGGAGCGGTCCACGTTCAGCCGGGGAACCTCATCAAGGACAACGCCGACACCGCCATGACCACGATCAAACAGATGGCTCCGATCTACGTTACTTTCGCCGTCCCGGAACAGCACCTCGCGGACATCCGGCGCAGCCTTGCGGAGCGCGCCCTGCCCGTCACTGCACTTAATCCGAAAAGCGGCCACGCACTCGCCCGAGGCACCGTCACCTTCATCGCCAACGCCGTGGACATGACCACCGGCACGATCACGCTCAAGGCCACGTTTCCCAACGACGACCGCGCGCTCTGGCCCGGTGCGTTTGTGGATGTGGTCCTGCGGTTGGACACCGAGACGGGCGTCACCGTCGTGCCGTCGAGCGCGGTCACCATGGGACAAAAGGGGCCGCAGGTTTTCGTCGTCAAAGCGGACGGCACCGCAGACCTCCGCAGCGTCACGGTCGGGCGCACCGTCGGGCAGGAAAGCATCATCAGCAAAGGCGTGGAGCCGGGTGAGCAGGTCGTCACCAACGGCCAGCTCCGCCTCGTCCCCGGCGCGAAAGTGCTGGTGAAACCCGAGGTGGAAACGGCGCTTCCATGAACATTTCCGAGCCCTTCATCCGGCGGCCGGTGATGACCACGCTGGTCATGCTCGCCATCCTCGGCTTCGGGCTCTTCGCCTTTCGCGGGCTGCCGGTGAGCGATCTCCCGAACGTCGATTTTCCCACCATCCAAGTCTCCGCCAGCCTCCCCGGCGCGAGCCCGGAGACCATGGCCGCCGCCGTGGCCACGCCGCTGGAGCGACAGTTCAGCACCATCGCGGGCATCGACTCGATGACCTCCACGAGCGCGCTCGGCCTCACGAACATCACCATCGTCTTCAACCTCAACCGCAACATCGATGCCGCCGCGCAGGACGTGCAAAGCGCCATCGCCGCCGCCGCCCGCCTGCTCCCGCGCGACATGCCGAGCCCGCCGTCGTACAAGAAGGTGAACCCCGCGGATTCGCCCGTGCTTTTTCTCGCCGTCCTCTCGCCCACGCTGCGGCTCTCCGACGTCAACGAATACGCCGACACGCTCCTCGCCCAGCGCATTTCCACCACGCCCGGCGTCGCGCAGGTTTCCATTTTCGGCCCGCAAAAATACGCCGTCCGCGCGCAAGTGGACCCGCGCGAACTCGCGGCGCGCGGCATCGGCGTGGACGAAGTCGCGAAGGCCATCCAGGACGCGAACGTCAATCTCCCGACCGGCACGCTCTACGGCCCGGCCGAGGCCGCGACCGTGCAGACCAGTGGCCAGCTCTTCGATGCTGCCGCGTATCGCCGGATCATCGTGGCCTACCGCAACGGCTCGCCGGTCCGGCTGGAGCAGCTCGGGCGCGTCATCGACAGCGTGGAAAACGACAAGATCGCGAGCTGGTTTCGCGGCACCCGCGGCATCGTCCTCGCCATCCAGAAACAGCCGGGCACCAACACCGTCGCCGTCGTGGATGCGGTCAAGGCGCTGCTGCCCACCTTCCGCGCGCAGATGCCACCGGCCGTGCAGTTGGAAATCCTCGCCGACAAATCCCTCTCCATCCGCAGCAGCGTCCACGAGGTCGAGTTCACCCTCGTCCTCGCGATCGCGCTCGTGGTCATGGTCATCTTCCTTTTCCTCCGCAATATCCGCGCGACCCTCATCCCGTCCGTGGCCATGCCGCTCTCGATCATCGGCACCTTCATGGTCATGCACCTGCTCGGCTTCAGCGTGGACAATTTTTCGCTCCTCGCCATGACCCTCGCCACGGGGTTCGTCGTCGATGACGCCATCGTGGTTTTGGAAAACATCGTGCGCCACATCGAGCGGGGCGCCTCGCCCATGGAGGCCGCGCTCAAAGGCTCGCGCGAGATCGGCTTCACCATCGTCTCGATGACCATCTCGCTCGCCGCGGTCTTCATTCCCGTGCTCTTCATGGGCGGCATCCCCGGACGCCTGCTCAACGAATTCGCCGTCGTCATCGGCGTCGCCATTTTGGTCAGCGGCTTCATCTCGCTCACGCTCACGCCGATGCTCTGCGCGCGCTTTCTCCAGCCGCACGACCAGCGCCCGCATGGCCGGCTTTACGAAATGAGCGAGCGCGTTTTCAACGGCGCGCTGCACCTTTACGAGCGCACCTTGCAGACAGCGCTGCGGCACCGTTTCCTCGTCCTCATGGTCGCCGTCGCCAGCATCGCCGCGACCGCCTTTCTCTACACGAAGCTGCCCACCGGTTTCATCCCCACTGAAGACACCGGCCAGATTTTCGTCATGACCGAGGCCGCGCAGGGCATCGGGTTTGAAAAGATGTGCGCCCTCCAGCAGCAGGCCGCCGCCGTCGTCCTCGGCAATCCGCATGTCGAGGGCTTCATGTCCAGCGTCGGCGTGGGGCCGAATAGCTCGACCGGCAATTCCGGGCGCATTTTCATGAACCTCAAGCCGCGCAGCGAGCGGCCATCGGCGGACGCCATCATCGCCGAGCTGCGGCCCAAACTCGCCGGCGTGCCGGGGCTGCGGGCGTTTCCGCAGGTCGTCCCCTCGATCCGCATCGGCGGCAGCCTCACCAAGAGCCTTTACCAGTTCACCCTCTCCGGTCCCGACCTTCAGGAACTCTACGCCATCGCGCCCAAGGTCGAGGCCACGATGCGGCAGATTCCCGGCCTCATCGACGTGACCAGCGACCTGCAAATCACCAACCCGCAAGTCATGGTCACCATCGAGCGCGACCAGGCCGGCGCGCTCGGCGTCAGCGCCAGCCAGATTGAGACCGCGCTCGCCCACGCCTACGGCGCGCAGCAGATCTCCACCATCTACACCGCCACCAACCAATACCGCGTCATCCTCGAAGTCCTCCCGCACTTTCAGGAAAGCGCCGTCGATCTCCACGCCCTCTACGTCCGCTCCGCCTCCGGCAAACTCGTCCCGCTCAGCGCCGTCACGAAAATCGAGCGCAGCCTCGGCCCGCTCACCATCCAGCATCTCGGCCAGCTTCCGTCCGTCACCATCTCCTTCAACCTCAGCGGCGGCGCCTCCCTCGGCGACGCCATCCCGAAGATCGAGTCCGCCGTAAAAAGCGAAATCCCCGCCAGCATCAGCACTGGCTTCCAAGGCGCGGCGCAGGCCTTTCAATCCTCGCTCAAAGGCCTCGGGCTGCTCCTGCTCATGGCCGTCCTCGTCATCTACCTCATCCTCGGGATTCTTTACGAAAGCTTCATCCACCCCATCACCATCCTCTCCGGCCTGCCCAGCGCCGGCTTCGGTGCGCTCATTGCGCTGTGGGCCTTCGGGATGGAGCTGAATGTCTATGGCTTCGTCGGCATCCTCATGCTCATCGGCATCGTGAAAAAGAACGCCATCATGATGATCGACTTCGCCCTCGACGCCCAGCGCCAGCACGGCCGCGCGCCCGCCGACGCCATCTACGAAGCCTGCCTCGTCCGCTTTCGCCCCATCATGATGACCACCATGGCCGCGCTCATGGGCACCCTGCCCATCGCCCTCGGCCTCGGCGCGGGAGCCGAATCCCGCCGCCCCCTCGGCATCGCCGTCGTCGGCGGCCTCCTCGTCTCCCAGCTCCTCACCCTCTACCTAACCCCCGTCCTCTACCTCTACCTCGA
>CAYQBV010000057.1:0-17105 GCA_964415705.1 uncultured Chthoniobacter sp.
ATTGAGCGGGCGCGGAATTCCGAAACGCCGAGTCACACGCTCGCGGAGGAAGCCTTTGACCCATGCGCCCTCCTGAATGATCCCGCGATACATATCGACGATGTAGAGGCAGCCGTCGGGCCCGGTCGCCGTCTGCACCGGGCGGAAATTGCGGTCGCTCGACGCGATGAATTCCATCTTCTCCGCCGCGTAGGCATTCGTGAGGACGATCTTGCCATCCGCATTGCCCACTTTCACCCGCCGGATCAGCCGCCCGACCGGTTCGCAGATGATCAGGTCGCCGGAGAGATCCTTCGGCAGATTGTCGCCACGAAAGACGGACTGGCCGCACGACGCCGAGAAGTGGTTCAGCGTCTTGTCCGGCCGCAGCCGCCCTGGCCCGCCCTGGACATCCGGCGTGGCGATGATCGGCCACGGCTCCATGAAACCCGGCGCGAGTTCGTCCTTCAGCGGCGCCTTTCCGTAGGCCCGCATCATCTGGAAACCAAACGCCGGCTGCTCCATGCCCGCCGACGAATAATACATCCGGCCCACGTCGTCCTGCGTGAGCCCCCACTGCGCGAATTCCTTGTGGCTCGGCTCGGTCTCCATCGAGCCGCGGGTGAACCGCAACCGCTGCCAGCTCATGCTCGTGTAAATCCAGTTGTCCAGATTCCAAATCAGCCCGCTGTCCTGATGCTCGAGGTTGCCCTTCACCTTGATCGCCCCACCTTGGTAAACGAGCACCTTTTCATCCGCCACGCCGTCGCGCTTTGTGTCGCGATAGCTGTGGATCTGGTCCTTGCCGGTCTCCGAGATGAGCACGCGCCCATCGAGCGGCAGCAGCAACCGGGGCAGCACCAGCTTGTCGGCAAAGACGGTCGCCTTATCCATTTTGCCATCGCCATTCGTGTCGGTCAGCATCGTCACGCAACTCGTCGGCTCCAGCTCCTTGGTCCCATCCACGTCCTGCATGTAGGTCCGCATCTCGGCCACGAACATCCGCCCATTGCCATCCCACGCCAGCGTCACCGGTTCCTGGATCATCGGCTCACTCGCCACGAGTTCCAGTCGGTAGCCCGGCGGCAGGCGGAAGGTTTTCAGCTCCTCCGCAGCGCTCCGATACTCGGACGAAGGATTGGGCTCCACTTCCGCGCGGGCCGGCCCAGCCGCCGCGCGGGCGAGCAGCAATGCCGTGAGGGTGAGACGATGGACGGCGCGGGAGGTTTTCATGATGGAGAAAGCGGGGGGGAATTAGGGCCGCGGGCGTTCCTTGTCGAGGGCGCGGCGCCGAGGTCGTTCTTCTGCGGCGCGCTGAACCGGGAAATCTGGTGCTCGCCAAGCACGCGATGCCTGTGCGATTTCGTACCCGCTCATGCACCCGACGCCTCCCACCTTTCATCCGGCACTCGACATTGAGCGGCTCGATGCGCTGCTGCGCCGGGCGCTGGTCTTCAATCATATCTACGATGCCATGATCGTGGCCGCGCCGGACGGCACGATCCGCGACTGGAATTCCGGCGCGGAGCGGATGCTCGGCTGGTCGCGGCAGGAGGCACTCGGGCAGACGCCCGCGCTTTTCCACCGTCCGGAAGATGCCCCCACCCTGTGGCCGTCCATTCACACGGTGGTGGCGCGGCAGGGTCGGTGGAGCGGGCGCACGGCTTTTGTGCGGAAAAGCGGGGACCAAGGCTGGTGCGGCACGGTGGCGCTGCCGCTGCTCGACCACGCGGGCAACGTGTGGGGCACGCTCCTCGCGCTCAGCGAGCCGGAGGATGAATCGTCTCCCCTGCCCGCTCCGCCCGGCGCGCGCGTGTCTCTCCAGTGGCCCGAGGAATCGCTGCTGAACGATGAGCGCATGCTGCTCCGCGCCCTGATTGATGCGGTGCCGGATGCCATGTTTTGCAAAGACCGCCAGGGCCATTACCTGCTGCAAAATGAGGCGCATCGCGTGCTTTTTGCGATCAGCGAGGACGAGGCGCTGGGCCAGACGGTATTTGATTTTCCCGGCATGCGGAGCCACGCGGCGCTGTATCACGCGGACGATATGACGGTGGTGCAAACCGGGCAGCCGGTGGTCGGTCGGGAGGAGCCCTATGAGCGCCCGGACGGGGCCAAGGGATGGCTGCTCACGTCGAAATATCCGCTGTGCGACGAGGCCGGGCAGATCCTGGGCGTGGCCGGTATCTCGCGCGACATCACGCAGATGAAACGCGCCGCGAAGGAACTCCGGGACGCCCAGCTCCGGCTGATCGACCACGTGGAAAACTCGCCCCTCGCGGTGATCGAGTGGGAGCCGGACTTCCGCATCGGGCGCTGGGCGGGGCAGTCGGAGGCGATCTTCGGATGGAAGAGCGAGGAGGTCGCGGGGCGGCACTACGGCGAATTTCCGTTTGTGCATCCCGACGACGAAGCGCTGGTGGGCAACGTGGTCGCCCGGCTCGTGGATGGCCGCGATCGGCGCAATACCTCGACCAATCGCCACCTGACCAAGTGCGGCCGGGTGGTGCATACGACCTGGCAAAATTCCGTGCTGCACGATGCCTCGGGCCGCATCGTCTCGATCCTCTCGCTGGTCCAGGACGTGACCGACCGCGTGGTCGCGGAGGAGGCCGGGCGGAGGGCCGCGGCCGAACGGCGGGCGCTGGATCGCAAGCTCCAGGAGACGCAGAAACTCGAAAGCCTCGGGATCCTCGCCGGCGGGATCGCACATGATTTCAACAACCTCCTCGGCGCGGTGCTCGGCAATGCCAGCCTCGCGCGCATGGACCTCGCGCCGGACTCGCCGGTGCAGACCTGCCTCGAGCAGATCGAACTCGCCGCCCACCGCGCCGCCGAGCTGTGCAAGCAGATGCTCGCGTATTCCGGGAAAGGGCATTTCGTCGTCCAGCAACTCGATCTCAACGCGCTCATCGAGGACACCACGCGCCTCCTCCAGGTCTCGATCAGCAAACGCGCCATCCTCCGGTTTCACCTCACGCCGGGACTACCCGCGCTCCTCGGCGACGCCACGCAGCTCCGCCAGGTGGTCATGAATCTGGTCATCAACGCCTCCGAGGCGCTCGGCGAAACGAGCGGGGTCATCAGTATCACCACGGGCGTCACGCGCGCCGACCACGCCTATCTCGCGGGCACCTTTTTCGCGCCCGATCTACCGGAGGGCGACTACCTCTTTCTGGAAATCGCCGACACCGGCATCGGCATGACGCCCGAAGTGCTGGGGCGCATCTTTGATCCGTTTTTCACCACCAAATTCACCGGTCGCGGGCTGGGGCTGGCCGCCGTCCTCGGGATCGTCCGCGGACACCGCGGCGCGCTCACGGCCACGAGCGAACGCGGGCGCGGCACCACCTTTCGCATCCTCTTCCCCTGCGCCTCGGGCCCGGTGGACACGCCCATTCCGAACGGCGTGTCGAAGCCATCGTGGCGCGGCAGCGGGCTCGCGCTCGTGGCCGATGACGAGGAAAGCGTGCGCGCCACCGTCGCCCGCATGCTGGAAATGATCGGCTTCACCACCCGCCTGGCCGAAGACGGTCGGGTCGCGGTGGACGCCTTCCAGGCCGCTCCCGACCGCTTCAATCTCGTGGTGCTCGACCTCACCATGCCGCACATGGACGGTGAGGAGGCGTTCCGCCGGATCCGGGAAACGCGGGCGGACACCCGGGTGCTGCTAATCAGTGGATTCAATGAGCAGCAGGCCATCGAGCGCTTCACCGGAAAAGGGCTGGCCGGCTTCCTGCAAAAACCCTTCACCGTCCACGCCCTCCGCGAAAAACTGCAGGAAATCTTCCCGCCGAACTGATCCCGTTACCGCGCGCTGCGGGTCTTCACGGCGGCTCCGTCGGCGAGGGCGTCGGGCGGGTGGAGGATGACGCTCTGGCCTTGCTGCAGGCCGGAGCGGACCTCGGCGGCGAGGCCGTTGTTGTGGGCGATTTCGACTTTCGTGAGCCGCGCTTTTCCCCCGGCGAGGACGAAGGTCATCCAGTCGTTGCCGCGGCGAAAAAGCGCCCCGGTGGGGACTTGGAGGACGTTCGCGCCGCGCCAGGTGAGGATGCGGGCCTCGACGCGAAAGCGGTCGCCGAGCGGGTGCGTGGCGGGGATCGGGTCGGTGAATTCCACGCGCGCTTTCACGCGCTGTTCCTCGACGCCGAGCGCGCTGACTTTCGTGTAGCCGCCGGGTTCGACGACGGTGACTTTTCCGCGCCGCGGCGCCGCGCCACCCCACTGCTCGATGCTGACCTCCGCGCCGGGCTGCACGCCCACGGCATCGCTGGAGAGCAGCTCGATCTCGGCTTCGAGATCGGTGGGATCGCCGACTTCCATGAGCGCTACGCCGGCGGCCACGGTGCGCGCGCTTTCCTCCTGCACGCTGAGGACGAACCCGGTGACCGGCGAAAGCAGCGTGAACGGTTCGGATCGCGCGGTCGCCGGGGTCTGCACCTGGGCGAGCGCGGCCTGCGCCTGGACGCGCTCAAACTCCGCCACGCGGATGCCAAACTCCGCGGAGTGCAGTTCGCGCGTGATCATGGTGACCTGAGTTTCTGCGGTGTCCCATTCCTTCGTCGAGATCGCGCCTTTGGTCTTTAAATCGGCGGCACGCGCCTTTTCTTTCTCCGCGAGCGCGAGCGAGGCTTGCAGGCGTTCGAGTTCGGATTCGGCGCGCTGCTTCGTGGCGGCGGCAGCATTGGCGCGGGCCTCGGCCTCGGCGCGGGCGCGCGGGTCGAGGAAAGCCGACGGCTGCGCCTGGATGGTGGCGAGCACGGTCTGGCCGGCGGCGATGCGGTCGCCGGCGCGCAGCGCGATGCGGTTCAGGTAGCCGGAGATCGGCGGCGAAATGACGTAGCGATGCCGGATGCGGGTCTTGCCCTCCTCCAGCACGGTGACGTCGAGCGGGCCAGTGCTGACCGTCGCCGTCTCGATCTCGATGACCCGCGGGCGCAGCCCACCGACGATGGCGACCATGAGCGCGCCGACGATGACATACGGGATCAAGCGCCGCCACGCGCCGGGCTTGCGCCGGGTCGGTCGCGCTGCAGTCACGGTGGGAAGCGATGGGGAAGTCATGGAAGCGATGGATGCCGCCTCCGCGTGGCGCGGACGCCCTCGTCCGTGATGGTCCGGCGGACGCCTCGTCCGTCGCAGCCTGCGGCGGGCGGGGCGCCCGCGCCACAGTCGCGGACGGACGCGTCCGCACCACGCGGAGTCGGTGGATACAAGATCAGGAAGAGGTGGATCATGGAATCAGTCGCGCGCTTTCAACACCCCGAGCAGGTCGAGCCGCTGGATGCGACGGCTGACGACGGCGAAGGAAAAGCCCGCGGAGAGCAGCACTATGAGCACAGCCGTGGCATAAGTGCGAGCGGTGAGGACGAGCGGCAGCCGCACGCTTTCGGTGCTGGCGGTGCCGACGATGCCCTGCGCGAGCAGGCTGCCGATGACGAGGCCGACGGGCAGCGCGACGAGCGTGAGCAGCGTGAGTTCGCCGATGAGCACGGCGGAAACATCGCGCTGGGTGAAGCCAATGACGCGCAGGGTGGCGAGGTCGCGGCTGCGTTCGGAAAGGGCGATGCGCGCGCTGTTATAGACGACCCCAAAAGCGACCACGATGGAGAAGCTGAAGTAGAGCCCCTGCACGAGCCCGATCATGTCGGCGGTGCTTTTGCGAAAGCTCGCGCGCACCGCGCCCTTGATGCCGAGCGCGGCCACGCGCGGCGATTCCTTCACCGCCTGGAGAAAGGCCGGCCAGTGGCTTTGATCCACGGTGAGATACGCGCCGCTCACGGTGGGGCCTTCGCGCATGAGGCGGCGGAGCGCTTCCACATCCATGTAGGAGGCGAGGCCGGCGTAGTCGGTGACGAGCCCCTGGATGGTCGCCTCGCAGCTCGGGCGGCGACCTTCCTGGACTTCGAGGATGATGCGGTCGCCGGGTTTCGCGCCGAGGATTTCCGCGAGCTTCGCCGAGACGAGCAAGCCATCGGGCGGGAGCGCGAGCGGCTGGCGGTCGGCGTCGAGCAGGCGGCTGAGCTGGGCCTCGCGCGGGACGCCGGTCACCCCGAGCCGCCGGCTGCGATGCCCGAAGCGCAGCCGCGCGGGCACGCTGCGAAAAGCTTCGGCCTGCACCACGCCGGGCAGGTGCCGCATGGCGCTCAGCGCCGCGCCGGAGCCGGGCTCGATCAGACTGACCGTCACGTCCTGCCGCTGGGCCTCCTCCCACTGCACGCGGATGAGGTAGTCGATCGCCTCGCGCATCGAGCCCGGCACCACCGGGATGCCCGTGGCCAGGGCGAGCCCCAGCGCGGTGAAGGCGGCCTGCCACGGTTTGCGTTCGAGGTTTCGCAAAGCCATGCGAAAGGCTGGCGACGCGAGCCGGGCGAGACCGATGCGCTCAAACAGCGAGGCGCGAAACTCCGCCGGCGGCTCGGGGCGCATGGCCTCGGCGGGTGGAAGTTTCACCGCCTGCCGGACCGCGCCGATGACGCCGACAAACGCCGCTCCCGAACTGACCAGAAACGCGACCCCGATGGCGGGTGTGTCGAGATGAAAGGTCAGCAGCGGGAAGCGGAAGAAGCGGTGGTAGATCCCGACGACATTGGTGCCCATCCAGACACCGACCATCGCGCCGACCACCAGCGCGAACCCCACGATGACGAGCGAGAATTTCAGGTAGTGAAATCCGACCTGCCGCGAGGAGTAGCCAAACGCCTTGAGCTGCGCGATCTGCTCGCGCTGGAGCCGCACCAGACGCGTGAGCACCGCGCTGCTCATGAAGGCCGCGATGCTGAGGAAGACCGTGGGAAACGCGACGGAAAGCGCGCCGAGAATGTTGATCTCGTCGTCGAGCCGCTTCGCGGAAGGGTGGTCGCGCCGGTCATACGCGATGAGCCCGCCGTAGGGCGCAAGCACCCGGTTCAGGTCGGCCATCACCGGCGGAATCGTCGCGCCCGGGGCGACGTCGATCAGCACGCTGTTGAACGCGCCATCGAGTTGGAAGGCGTTGGCGAGTTCGCGCTCATTCATCCAGAAAACGCCGAAGCGCCGGTTGTCCGGCAGCGTGTCGCCCGCCCGCGCCTCAAAGACAAACTCCGGCGAGAGCGCGATGCCGACCACTTTCAAAGTCTGCCGCGCGCCGTGCATGATCGCAGTGATCGTGTTCCCCGGCGCGAAGCCGTGCGCTTCCGCGAAAGCCTCGCCGACTACGACTTCATTGCGGCTACCGAGTTCCGGGAGCCGGCCGCGGCGGAGGAAAAGGGTGTGCAGGCGCTGCGGGCGATCGTCGGGCAGCGAGATGATCGTGCCATCCGCCGGCTCGGCTAGGCCCGGCAGATCGAGCGTCACATTTCCCGTGACCCGCGTCTCCACTGCGGCCACGCCCGGCAGCCCGGCGAGCCGCGTCCGCAAAGCATTCGGCGCGCGTTTCAACTCACAGAATACGTCCCCAAACTGGTGCTGCGCGTAGTAGGCATCGCGCGTGGATTCGAGCGAGATGATGAGACTCCGCATCATGATCAGCATCGCCAGCCCGCAAGCCATGATGATGCCGACGGCAAACATCTGGCCCTTCATCTTGCCAATGTCGCGAACCAGCTTGAGGTCGAGCGCCGTCATGAAATGACGAAGGAATGACGAAGCGGGAATGACGAATCAGGCGCGCTCGCGCGCGCGCGGTTCTCGTCATTCAGATTTCGGGCTTCTTTCGTCATTCGACGTTCGTCATTTCCACTTTCACCACGCCAGCGAGCGCACCGACCGGCGCGTCTTGTTTTCCCGAATGTCCACGATCACGCCGTCGGAAAGATGGATGACGCGGTCGGCCATGGCGGAGAGAACGGAGTTGTGGGTGATGAGGACGGTGAGCGTGCCGAGGTCGAGGTTCACGCGCTCGATGGCTTCGAGCACGGTGATGCCGGTCTTCACGTCGAGCGCGCCGGTGGGCTCGTCGCAAAGCAGAACCTCGGGCCGCTTCGCGATGGCGCGCGCGATGGCCACCCGCTGCTGCTGCCCGCCGGAAAGCTGCGACGGGAAATGATCCTGCCGGTCCGTCAACTCCACGAGCGCCAGCGCGGCCTCCGGCGTCATCGGCTCGCGCGCAATTTCCGTGATCAGCGCCACGTTCTCCCGGGCCGTGAGGCTCGGGATCAGATTGTAGAACTGGAAAACGAAGCCGACCGCGTCGCGCCGAAAACGGGTGAGGCCGTCCTCATTCGCGCCCGCGAGATCGCTCCCTCGATAAGTCAGCGTGCCGCCCGTCGGCGTATCGAGTCCGCCCAGAATATTGAGCAGCGTGGATTTCCCCGAACCCGACGCGCCGAGCAGCACGATGAGTTCGCCCCGGTAGAGATCGAGGTCCACGCCATCGAGCGCGCGAATCTCCGCCTCGCCGCTCGGGTAAACCTTCGTGAGCCCGCGCGCCTGAAAGAGCGGCTCGCGGCCCGCATCGCGGAATGGCGCACTCGCGGGAGCGGCGGGCGTGGCGGTCGTGCTCGGATTCACTGGCGCGGAGTATCGGCGAGGATTTCCCGAATGTCAGCGCCCGCTAGGGCTGCGCCAGCGCGCGGGCCTTTCCGTCGGGCTGGTTGTAGTTCCAGTAATCGATTTTCAGGCTGCGGCGGAGCGTGAGTTTGCCGCCGTCGCTTTTGCGCCACTCGCGGAGGCGATAGGGTGGTTCGCCGTCGAGGAGAAATTCGTCGGTGAGTGCCCCGGCGGTCACTTTCACGACGAGATCGGCGCCGGTGCGGCTCCAGGAGACGGACGCGGCGACAAATTTCACGTCGTCCTTTTTCGAGCGCACCACGCTTGGCGCGAGCTGGATGGCAAAGGGAACGCCCGGTTTGGCGAAATCAATCGTGCGCACGCGCATCGGCAGCTCGTCGTAAAAGACCGCGTCCTTCGGAGCCGCAACGTTTTCCTCCCCGGCGCTCGCGCCTTCCCAATAGGTGCGCCACTCGTAGCGCCAGCCGCCGCTGAAGAGCGCCGCCGCGCCGGTCAGCGCGCGGAATTCCTTGTAGGTGTTGCCGCAGGAATCGTTGCTCGTGAGCGTGGCTTTGATCAGCGCGCCGGAGTCCACGCGCCAGAACGCCGAGTGCATCTGCTGATAGACGTAGAGGCCCGTGGGGACGTGGAGGATTTGATTCAGCTTGAGCACCGGATACGTGCCCGTTTTCGATCCCGCCTCGGCCTTCACCAGCTCGCGCTGGGAAAATGGTTCGCGCACCAGGATGTGGATGACCTCGCTCGGGCGGGCCGCGCCGTAGCGGACTTCCTGCGCGTCGTAGAGGTTGAACTCCGCCTTGCCGTCGCCCCAATACTTTTCGTCGTGCAGCCAAGCGGTGCCAAACTGCGCGCGTGCCACGGAGACCGATCCCGCCAGCAGCACGGCAAGCCAAAGTCGAATGTTCATGGCGCACAGCCTACCAGTTTTCCACCGAAGGCGAATGCGCGAAGTGCTCCCGCTCCGCTCCTACATCGCGCCGACCGGGCGCGGCGTGAGCGTGAACTGCTCCCCTTCCCGCGCGGCCTCGATGCGGATGCTGCTCCCGGCCGCGGCGGCCAGTTCGCGCGCGTGCATGAGCATGCTGGAGATGGTGCGGTCGTCGTGCTCAGGGTCGTGATGGAAGAGGTAGAGCCGCTTCACGCCGCCCGCGATGGCGAAGCGCACCACGTCGTCCACGCAGCCGTGGCCCCAGCCGACGTGCCGCTTGTATTCGTCGGCCCCATACTGCGCGTCGGTGATGAGCACGTCCGCGTTGGCGATGAATTTCGCGAGCTTTTCCTCGATGGTTCGCGGCAGCGAGCCGCCGTGGGCGGTCTCGGTGTGCTCGTTGAAAGATTCATTGTCCGGCAGATAGACGACCGAGCCGCTGCTGGAAAATACGCGGTAGCCCACGCAGATGCCGGGATGATTGGAAAAGCATGCGTCAACCCGAACCGGCCCGAGTTGAAACGTCATCTCCTTCTGCTCCTCGATGACGACGTTTCCCGCCATCTGCTTGAGCGCGATGGGGAAATACGGACTCTCCATCTGCCCGGCGAGCGTGGATGCGAGGCCGTCGCGGGCGCCTTTGTAGCCGATGATGCGCACGTGGTTCTTGGCGTGATAGGCCGGGAGAAAAAACGGGAATCCCTGGATGTGATCCCAATGCGTGTGGGTGATCAGCAGGGTCATGTCGATCGGCCGGTCGCCGAACTCCGCGGCCAGCGCCTGCCCGAGTGGGCGGATGCCGGAGCCGGCGTCGAGGATGATCAACTGCCCGTCCACCCGCAGCTCCACACACGAGGTATTGCCGCCAAAGAAAACCGTGCTCGGGCCGGGCGTCGGGATCGAGCCGCGCACGCCCCAGAACTTCACCTTCGTCGCGCGGTCCGTCGAAACCGTCACCGCCGGTTCCTCGACCGTGGCCCGCGCGGACTCCGCCGGCACCGCCGGACGCGCTGTCCCCAGCCCGGCCAGAGTCTCCCGCAACGTCGCGAAATCGATGGGCTTCACCAGATAGCCGTCCACCCCCAACTCATCAGCGCTCTGCCGGTCGGCCGCGAAATCACGCCCCGACATCACCACAATCTTCGCCGCCCGCAGCACCGGATCCGCACGCACCGCCCGGATGAGTTGGTAGCCGTTGCCGCGCGGCATGAGCAGATCGCAGAGGATCACGTTCGGACGATGCCGGCTGGCCATCTCGAGGCCGCTCTCGCCATCCTCCGCCTCGACCACCGTCCAGCCATCCCGACGAAGATTCTCCGCGGCCGGGCTGCGGCAGCTCTTGTCGTCGTCGATAATGAGGATGGTCTTCATGCAGATGCCGGCGAACGGCCTCCCTTTAAGCGGAGCAGGAGGCACGCCGGGGTGAAAGTCGGCGCATTTGAGGGAACCGGTGGCCCGGCGTCGAGCGCGGAGTTTCGCCGGAAAAAACGCCGTCGCTTCCCAGCTTCCGCCCCCAGGCCGGCTACTTCGGAGACTTGAGCCCCGCCAGGACTTTCACCAACTCCGCCGTGGTGCCCGCGAAGCTGCGTTTGGCATCGTGCGCCTGGACCACCCGCCACGCGGGCGTGGTCGCCGCAGGCAGCGCCTCCGCCAGCAGCCAGGTGTCCGCCACGTGGATCAGCGCCACCGGTTTCCCCAAATCCTCGCCGGTCATAATGACCAATGGCTGCCCGGCCGCGACCTTCGCGATCAGCTCCGCGGGAGCGGCGATCTGCACGCGAAAGGTCTCGCCCACCGGCGCGCCCTTGAGTTGCTCGCCAGTCTTTAGTTCGATGACGCGGTTTTCCGCGTTCACGCTGACCACGGACGCCACCGCGACCGCTTTCACGGACTCGTAGATCTTCGCGATCGGCATGTTGATGTTGATCAGCGCCGGTGCCGTCGCGGCGGAGAGCACGACGAGCGCAGCAGCAAGGAGCAGCGGGGCAGGATGGAGAAAACGCATAGAGTCTGGTAGGCGGGAGCAGCGGGGCAAGCAAGCGCCGGAGCTACTTTCCCGCCGCCGCCTTCCCGGACCCCGGCGGATCCAACACCATCTTCTCCGGGTAGTCTTCGCCCTTGATGCTCGCGCGGACGGACGCCTGCCAGGCCTCCATCTCGGCTTTCATCCTGTGGAAAACCTCGGGCTCCTTGGCGGCGAGGTCGTTCTTTTCGGAAAGGTCGGCGAGGAGATCGTAGAGCGCGTATTTGTCCGGGCCGCGCTTGTGCAGCTTGAATCGGTTGTCGCTCCACGCCACGGGACCGTCTTCGAGCGTGGTCTCGCCGTGATGCCAGAAGCCGATGGGTTTGGGCCGTTGCTTCATCTGGCCGTCGAGCAGCGGGACCAGGCTGACGCCGTCGAGCGGCAGAGTTTTTCCCGGCACGTCGAGCTTCAGCAGCTCCATGACGGTCGGGTAAATGTCGCTGGTGCAAACGGGGATGCTGGTGGCGAAAGGCTTCTTGATCCGCGCCGGCCACTCGATCAGCCCCGGCACGCGGAGACCACCCTCCCACAGCTCACCCTTGTGGCCGCGCAGGTTGGCGTTGGAGCCAAAGGCATCCGGCTCCGCTTTGTCATCCACCCACGCGCCGTTGTCGCTGTTGAACCAGAGCATCGTGTTGTCGGCGATGCCGAGCTTGCGCAGCCCGGCGCGGAGGGCGCCCATGCTGCGGTCCACGCCGATCATCTCGCCGTAGTAGGCCGAGCCGCCCGCCGCTTTCAGGTCCTCGGGCGTGGGCGCGAGCGGGACGTGCGGGCTGCCGAACCACACCACGGCGAGGAACGGCTTGTCCTGCTTTGCGTTCTTTTCGATGAAAGTGAGCGCCTCGGCGACGATGGTATCCGAGCCGTCGCCGGTGGTCTTCACGGGCTCGCCGTTGCGGCTGAAAGTCCAATTCGTGTCGAACCAGTTCGAGACGGTGAACCAGTGGTCGAAACCGAAATGGCCGGGGTGCAGCGGGTCGGCGGCGGGCAGCGCGCGACCTTTGCCCGGCGCGCCGCCGCTGAGGTGCCATTTGCCAAAATGCGCGGTGCTGTACCCCACGGTCTTCACCGCCTGCGCGATGGTCATCTCCTGCTTGCGCAGCGCCATGCCCGGCCAGAAAACTCCGCAGCGGTTCGGGTTGCGACCGGTCATCACGCTGGCCCGGGTCGGCGAGCAACTCGGATGCGCGGCGTAGAAGCGGTCGAAGCGCGCGCCACCGGCGGCCATGGCGTCGAGCGCGGGCGTCGGGATCTTCTTGAGCCCATTGTAACCCGTGTCGCCCCAGCCTTGGTCATCCGTCATGCAGAGGATGATGTTCGGGCGGGTGGGATTGGGCTCGGCGGCGGAGACTGGATGCACCCAGGCGGTGAGGCTGGCGAGGAGGGCGACCAAGAGGCAGGTTTTCATCGGGAGGAGGGAAATGCGCTACTTGGATGCGGCGGGCGGAGTCTCTGCGGTCGGAGCTTTGGGCGCGACCGGAGCCTTGCGGCGGCCACCCTGCGGGAGCGGGCCCCACACTTCCGCCATGAGGTTGAAAATCTCGGGCTCGGCCTGCTTCAGCTCCCCGGTGACGAAGGGATAGAAATCATTCGAGCCGAAGTAGCTCTCGGTCATCTCCGCGAAGAACTCCTGCGGATTGGTGACTCCGTAATGCTCGCGGTTGTAGCCGGGGCTGGTCAGGACCGTCGCGTACTTGCCGCTGTCGCGAAACTTCTGCCACGCCGCCTTCACCTTCACGTTGTCAAAGCCGAGCACCTGGTCGTGATACCCGTGCGCCAGCTCGTGCAGCACGACCCACGGCATCCGGTGGTTTTCAAACGGCGAGAGAAAATCCTCCGCCTGCGGAATGTGGACGCACTTCACGAGGTTCGCCGGATAGCCTTGCGCCTTCAGCCAGTCGGCCCCCGGATGATACTGCGCCGGGCGTAACCCGCCGTAGTCGAGGTCGAGCTGGATGGTGATCGCCCGCAATTTCGTGAGCGCCGGTTCCGGCATGATCGTCGTGATCGCCACGAGCCGCGCGCCGAGCAGCTTCAGCGCACGCTCGCCGATCTCCGCGCCGTCGCCCTTCAAAAGGCGGTCATCCACGCGAATGTTCCAGCCCTCGATATTCCGGTTGGTGTGGGCGGTGGGGATCGGTGTCTTTTCCGCGGCGAAAGCACGGACACACAGCAGCGCGAGGAGGGGGAGCAGGATGGATCTCATAGTTTGGAAAACAGCAAGGCTGGTCCTCGATCAGGCGAGGATTGCCTTGATCACCTTCGCGCCCTCGACCCCGGAGAGGCGGGCGTCGAGTCCCTGGAATTTGAAGCTGAATTGGTTATGCGCGATGCCGAGTTGGTGGAGCATGGTGGCGTGGAGGTCGTGGACGGTGGTCACGTTTTCCACGGCGGCGTAGCCGAGTTCGTCGGTCGCGCCATAGACCATCCCGCCGCGGATGCCGCCGCCGGCCAGCCACACGGACATGGCTTTGTTGTGGTGATCGCGCCCGTTGCCCTGCGACATCGGGGTGCGGCCAAACTCACCGGCCCAGACGACGAGGGTTTCGTCGAGCATGCCGCGCTGTTTCAGATCGGTGAGGAGCGCCATGCACGCGCGGTCGATCTCCTCGGCCTTAAACTTGATGCCGTCCTTCACCCCGCCGTGATGGTCCCAGTCCTTGTGGTAGAGCTGGATGAAACGCACGCCGCGCTCAGCGAGGCGGCGGGCGGCGAGGCAGTTGCTGGCAAAGGAGCCGTCGCCCGGTTTGCAGCCGTAGAGTTCGAGCGTGGCGGCGCTTTCGGCGGTCATGTCCATCAGCTCGGGGACGCTGGCCTGCATTTGGAAAGCCATCTCGTATTGCGCGATGCGGGTGGCGATCTCGGGGTCCTGAACGAGCGCGTCGTGGTGGCGGTTGAGCGCGTTGATCGCGGCAATGTCGCCGCCCTGCCGCGCGCGGTCGATGCCGGCGGGGTTGCTGAGATAGAGCACGGCCTCGCCTTTGCCGCGCAACTGCACGCCTTGGTATTTCGACGGCAGGAAACCGCTGCTCCACTGGCGCGCGGCAATGGGCTGGTTCTGCCCGCCTTTGCCCAGCGAGGTGAGCACGACGAAGCCGGGCAGATCCGCAGAATCGCTGCCGAGGCCGTAGGTGATCCACGCGCCCATGCTCGGGCGGCCGGCAATCTGCGAGCCGGTGTTCATGAACATGTGCGCGGGGTCGTGGTTGATCGCCTCGGTGGTCATCGAGCGGACGAGGCAGATGTCGTCGAGCACCGAGCCGATGTGGGGAAAGAGCGCGCAGATTTCGGTGTCGCTCTTGCCGAACTTCGCGAACGGATGCTGCGGGCCGAAGCAGGTCAGCTTCTGCCCCTGCAACTGCGCGAGCTGCTGGCCCTTGGTGTAGCTCTCCGGCATCGGCTTGCCGTTCATCTCGGCGAGCTTCGGCTTCGGGTCGAAGGTCTCCAGATGCGACGGCCCGCCGGCCATCGAGAGCCAGATCACGCGCTTCGCTTTCTGCGGCAGCGGCAGCGGATTAATGACGCCGCGCCCGGTCGGTGCAGGCGCGGCGCCCCGGAGGATGGACGGGCTGAGCAGCGAGGAAAGCGCGAGCGCACCGACGCCTTGCGAAGTGCGCCCGAGGAAGGCGCGACGGGTGAGTTGCTGGGCGTGGAACTGGCGGAATTCAGCTTCGGGCGTCATGGTGGATTAGGAGCGGGTGATGGTTTCGTGGAGGTTCAGCAGCACGCGGGCGACGTGCGTCCAGGCGGCGAGTTCGGCTTTGTCCAAATCGGCGGGCGCGGGAGCGAAGCCGCTCTTGAGCAGGGCCTCGGCGGCGGGGGCGTCGGCGCGGTAGGCAGTGAGGCGCTCATCCAGGAGGGCGCTCATCGCTTTCATCTCCTCGCTGCTCGGCGGGCGCTGGAGCGCCTGCTGCCAGGCCCACGCGACCCGCTGCTCGGGCGTGCCTTTGCACTCGCTGAGGATGTGCGCGGCAAAAGTGCGGGCGGCCTCGACGTAGCTCGGGTCGTTGAGCAGCACGAGCGCCTGCTGCGGGATGTTCGAGCGGTTGCGCTCGGCGGCGCACTCCTCGCGCGTCGGCGCATCGAAGGCCAGCATGCTCGGATGCACGAAACTGCGCTGCCACCACGTGTAGAGACCGCGCCGGTATTGGCTCTCGCCCTTGTCGGCGTCGTAGTTGCGGACGGGAAAGTTCAGGTTCTCCCAATAGCGGTCGGGCTGGTAGGGCCGCACGCTCGGGCCGCCGATTTTCGGGACGAGCAGGCCGGCGATCGCGAGCGCGTTGTCGCGCACTAGTTCGGCGTCCACGCGGAAGCGGCTCTGGCGCGCGGACTCCCGGTTGTAGGGATCGGCAGCGAGCAGCTCCGGCGTCACGGTCGAGACCTGCCGGTAGGTGTGGCTCGTGACGATGCCGCGGACCATGCGCTTGTAATCCCAGCCACCGTCCATGAACTCGCACGCCAGCCAGTCGAGCAGCGCGGGATTCGCGGGCGTCTCGCCCTGCGCGCCGAGATCGTCGAGCACCTTGCTCAGGCCGGTGCCGAAAAACTGCTTCCAGAGCCGGTTCATCACCGTGCGCGCGGTCAGCGGATTGTCGCGCGCCACGAGCCACTGCGCGAGATCCAGCCGCGTGGCCTCGCGGCCCTCGATCTTCAGCTGCGGCAGGTAATGCGGCAGCGCGGCCTTCACCACCTCGCCGCTTTCATCCAGGAAATTCCCGCGCGCCAAAATCCGCACCGTCCGCTTCCCGCCGCTCGTCGAGACCATCACCGTTGGCAACCCGTCGTTAAACTTCTTCCGCTGCCCCTCCAGACTCGTCACCGCCACCCGCTCCGCCTGCCCGAGCTTCGTCACCTTCGTGCGGAAGTAAGTCTGCACGACCGTCGCGTCACTACCCGCGCGGTCCTTCGGCTCCTTGCCCAAAATATCCGCCACCCTCTGCGCGGCCTTTTTGTCCGCCGCGGAAGCGCGAAAGCCCGCCTCCAGCTCCGGCAGCATGATGCCCGGCATCGGCGGATCCTCCACCTTCGCGGTCTCCTTCGCCGCGTCCCCCGGCTCCGTCGGCTTCTCCGCCCGCGGCAGCGCCTTCCACTTCGTGACCTCCGCGTCGCGCTTCGCGATCAGCTCCGCCTCCCACTTCTTCTGCTCCGGGTCGAGCAGCGCCTCCGTGGCCACGATCTTCTTTTTCGCCTCCGCGATGTCCGCGTCCAGCTTCGCCAAATGCTGCTCCTGCTCCGGCGTCGGCGCGGCCATCCCCTTGTCCCGCTTGCCGATGGACCCCTCCTGGATGTCCGCGAAGAACGCCCCCAGCGAGTAGAAGTCCTGCGCCGTGATCGGATCGAATTTATGATCGTGACACTGCGCGCAACCCGTCGTCTGCCCCATCCACGCCGCGCCGATGGCCCGCACGCGATCCGTCATCGCGCGCGCCTCGTAATCCTTCGGCTGCGCGCCGCCTTCCTCCGTCGAGAGGATCAGCCGGTTGAAAGCCGAGCCCACCCGCGTCTGCGCGGTCGCGTCCGGCAGCAGATCGCCCGCCACCTGCTCGATGGTAAAGCGGTCGAAACGCTTGTTCTCATTAAAGGCGCGGATCACCCAATCGCGATACGGCCAGACATTGTGCGGGTTGTCGCTGTGGTAGCCGATGGTGTCCGCGAAGCGCACGACATCAAGCCAGCCGATGGCCA
>CAYQBV010000058.1:0-16892 GCA_964415705.1 uncultured Chthoniobacter sp.
CTGGAAGAGGAAGATGACGCGCTTCGCCTTTGGCGCGAAATGCGGGGCGTGCGGGGCCAGCGGATCGCGCGTGGTCGCGGAGCCGTGCGCGTCATTTCCCAAAAGCGCAGCCAGCGCCGCCGCGCCGAGCCCCACGCCGCAGTCGCGGAAAAACCAGCGGCGGGTGATCTGCTGGCGAAACGCGTTTTCAAAATGCGCGCGATGATCGAGGCGGTTCATGGTCATTCCTTGGTGATGGTTTCGTCGAGGTTCAGCAGCACGCGGGCGACGACGGTGTAGGCCGCGAGTTCGCCGGGCGTGGTGCCGTCGGGCAGCGCGGATGGCTCGGACTTGCCGGTGGCGATCATCCACGGATCGGGTCCGCCGTTGGCGAAACGCGCGCGCTGTTTCGCGAGGAGCGCGAGCGTGGTCGTGCGCTCGGCGTCGCGCGGCGGACGGCTCAGGCACTGGCGGAAAGCGAAGGCGAGCCGGCTGTCATCGGTCGCGCCGCCCTTTTCGATAATCCGCCGCGCGAGCGCCTGCGCGGCCTCGATGGCCACGGTTTCGTTCAGCGTCATCAGCGCCTGCAGCGGGGTGTTCGCGCGCGTGCGGCGGACGCAGGTGGTCTGGCCCTCGGGCGTGTCGAAAGCCTGGAGCATCGGATACGGCGTGCTGCGGCGACGCCACGTATAGACGGCGCGGCGGTAGCGTTCCGCGCCGGTTTCCTCGATCCACGGGAAGGGCGCGTAGCTCGCGGGCGGCTGGAAGATGAACGCGGGCGCCGGAGCCATCACCGGCTTGCCGCCGAGCTTGGGATTGAGCAGGCCGCTCGTCGCGAGCTGGATGTCGCGCACGAGTTCGCCATCCACGCGGAAGCGCGGCCCGCGCGCGAGCAGGCGGTTGAACTGGTCGCGCTCCAGCAGCGCCGGTGTGACCACGGACGACTGCCGGTACGTCGCCGAGCCCGCGATCAAGCGCTGGAGATGCTTCACGCTCCAGCCGTGCTCCATGAATTCGCACGCCAGCCAGTCGAGCAGCTCCGGGTGCGACGGCGGCGACGCCTGCGTGCCGAGATCCTCCGCCGTCTCCACCAGCCCCGTGCCGAAGTAGGCCTGCCACACGCGATTCACAAACGCCCGCGCCGTCGTCGGCGTGCGCGGATCGGTGATCCAGCGCGCCAGGCTCAGCCGCGTCGGCGGCGCACCCGCGGGCAGCGGCGGGAAGATCGACGGCACGCCCGGCTTCACCGTGCGCGCGGGTTTCAGCCAGTCGCCGCGCTTGAGGAGGTGCGTCTCGCGCCCGTCCTCGCGCTCCGCGAGCGTGAAGGTCGTCGTGCCCTCGGGATGCTGTTTCCACAGCGCCTCGATCTGCGCGTTCGCGTCCTTCCACTCCGGCACGGTCGTGCGCCAGTGGGCGAAAATCTCCGCGGTCTGCGCGGGCGTGCGCTTTTCGCGCGGCACGCGCAACACCTCGCGAACCCCCGCCGGCACAGGATCGGCGACCGCCCCGCTCGCGGTGGTGTAGCTCAGGCGGAAGCGCCCGAGGTTGTTCGTCATCAGGTCGTCCGAGTTCCAGCCGCCGTGTTTTTGGATGAGGTAAATCTCCGTCTGCGCGCCCGGCGCGAGGTTTAGCGGCTGCGCGAGAGTGAAGACCGCATGGCGCGGCACGTTGCGCCGCCCCGGCCCTTCGTCGATGCCCCACGCGGTGTCGTTCTTCCCGTCGAGCGCGTAGCTCACCGGCCCCACCACGCGGCGCACCGGCTTCCTGTCCTGAAACATCGGCTCCACCGGCGTCTCCGGCTCCTGCCCGTAGTCCGCGGTCGCGCCGGAAAACTTCTGCTTCTCCCATTTGCCATTCGGCCCCGTCGGCCCGGACAGCCCAAACTCCGTGAGCGCGCACGTCCCCTTGAACGAGCGCCCCGGCCCGCCCGCCGGCAGGTTCGCGTCGTTCAGCAGCTCCAGCCGGATCGCGGTGACGCCCGGCTCCGGCACCTTCCAGTAAATCTGCGCGTCGTGCCTCGTCGGCGCGTAACTTTGCGCCAGCCACCCGCCGCTTTTCTGCGGGAGATACTTCGAGCCATCGAGCGAGTTTGGCTCAAACTCCCCCGTGATCGTTTTCCACTCCGGCTGCACCGCCAGCGCGTCCTCCCACCGCGTCATGCGCTCGCGCCAGTCCGGCGCGGACGCGCGCAGCTTCGCCTCCGCGTCCGCGATTTGCCGCAGCAACTCCGCGCGGCGCGCCTGCTCGTCCGTCGTATAGACCATCGGCTGCGCTTCGCTGTCGTTATTTAGAAAGGCGAAGAGCCGGTAGTAATCCTCCTGCGAGATCGGGTCGTATTTGTGGTTGTGGCATTGCGCGCACTGGATCGTGATCCCGAGCACCCCGCGGCCCAGCGCGTCCATGCGGTCGAACATCGCCTCCATGCGGAACTGCTCCGGGTCCGCGCCGCCCTCCTCATTGACCATCGAGTTGCGGAGAAAACCCGTCGCCACGATCTGCGCCTGCGTGGCATTCGGGAGCTGATCGCCCGCGAGCTGCTCCACGAGAAACTGGTTGTACGGCAGGTCGCGGTTAAAGGCATCGATCACCCAGTCGCGGTAAAACCAGATGTAGCGCGCCTTGTCCTTTTCGTAGCCATCGCTGTCCGCATAGCGCGCGGCGTCGAGCCAGTGGCGGCCCCACTTTTCGCCGTAGTGCGGGGAGGAAAGCAGACGCTCCGTCTGCTTCGCCAGCGCGTCGGCGGAGGGGTCGGCGAGAAAGGCATCCGCCTCCGCAATGCTCGGCGGCAGGCCCGTGAGATCCAGCGCCAGCCGGCGCAGCAGCGTCGTCTTTGCCGCCTCTGGCGACGGTGGGAGATTTTCCTTTTCCAGCCGCGCGAGGATGAACGCGTCGATCGGATTCCGCACCCACGCCGCGTTTTTCACCGCCGGCAGCGCCGGCTTCACCGGCGCTTTGAAAGCCCAGTGATCGCGCCGGTCCACCAGCACCACCGACGCCGCGTCCGGCCACTCCGCGCCCTGATCGATCCACGCCCGCAGCAGGCCGATCTGCTCCGCCGTGAGCCGCTCGCCTTTCTGCGGCATGACCTCGTCGCGCAGCCCGGCGACGAAATGAATCAGCAAACTCTCCGCGCTTTTCCCCGGCACCAGCGCCGGCCCCAGCTCCCCGCCTTTCACCAGCACCGTCGGCTTGTGATCGAGCCGGAAATTCGCCTCCTGCTTTTTCGGCCCGTGGCAGTCGTAGCACGACTTCGCAAAGATCGGCTGGATGTCGCGCACGAAATCCACCGTGCGCGTCGCGGGTGGCGGGAGCTGCGCCAGTTTCGTCGCGTTCGCGCCCGGCGTCGGCGGCGACTTCAGCGCCAGCCCGTCCGGCCACTGCGCGCCCGCATCGATCCACGCCCGCAGCAACCCCACCTGCGCCGCCGTGAGCGCCTCGCCTTTGCCCTTCGGCGGCATTTCCAAATCCTCCACCAGCCGCGCCACATAGTGAATCAGCGGACTCCGCGCGCTGTCGCCCTCCACGATCGCCTTGTCCTCCTTCCCGCCCTTCAGCAGCCCCGCCCGCGTATCGATGCGAAAGTCCCCCTTCTGCTTCTCCGCCCCGTGACACTTCACGCACGCGCTTTCCAGCAGCGGCAGAATATCCCGCACAAAATCCGCCCCGCTCGCCGCCGCCGGCAGCTTCTTCACATCCACCTCCGCCCCGGCCGGCCCCGCCAGCGCGAGCGCGAGCGAGGCGAAGAGCGTGCGGCGGAAAGTTGGCGTGGTCATTTGGAAATCAAAGCGCGGGACAATGCACTCGTCCGCCCGCCTTGAAAACCAAACCTTCCAACGGGCCGCCGGTGATTCAAGCCGCGGATTGATCGGGCTGAATATCGCCACCTCGTTCCCAAGCCCTCAGCTTGGGAACGAGGATGAAACCTGATAGCACCCCTCCATTAACAACCGACCGGGGCATCCACGACGGCCTCGACTTCCAAAGCCAGATCCAAAAGGACGTTGGGATCAGCGGCGATGAGCACGAACCGCGTCCCCTTCCGTGCCGTAAATGATGCGCATGGCGTCGCCCATGAGCGACGCGCGTTCGCTGTCCGTAAGCTTGTTGGCGCGGGCGCGAATTTTTGCGGCCATGACCGTGCCGGGTGTAGCCGCGGCTTCGGAAGGTTTGGCCGTTTGCGGTTTGCTCACGTCGCCACGGTGCATTTCCGGCGCGCGCGCGTCACCGATGAGAAGACGATCCGCGCGTCTATCTATGTCACCACCGCGATGAAAACGGCCACGTCAAAGCCGTCCACACCGTGCAGGTCGAATGGGCGCGCAATGACAAGGGGCAGCTCATTCCGAAGAACATCCCTGGCACCGAGCGCGTCCTCCCCGTGCACCCCGACGCCCTCGGCGTCTTCGCCGGCGACGGCCGCCGCGGCCAGCGCCTCGTCGTGTGGGCCTTCAATGAAGGCCGCGGCGCTGCCCGCGAGTGCGACCGCTTTCTCATGGGCGCGACGGATTTGCCGTAAGGCGCGGGCGTTGGTGATGATTTGGTCCCGATGGGCTTTCACGTCCGCGCTACGGGGGCGTTGCGGGAGCGTTGCGGGAGCGTTGCGGGAGCGTTGCGGGTTGCGCTACTCGTAGCGGAGTGCGTCGATGGGATTCAGCGCGGCGGCTTTCCACGCCGGGTAGAGCCCGAAGGCGATGCCGATGACGGCGCTGAAGGTGAACGACAGGAAGACCATGAAAAGAGGGATGGTGGTGGGCCAGTCGGTGAGTCTCGAAATGATCTCCGAGGCCGCGTAGCCGAGGCCGATGCCGAGGACGCCGCCGAGGCAGCCGAGGGTCACGGCTTCCACAAGAAACTGGAGGAGGATGTCGCGCCCGTGCGCGCCGACGGCCATGCGGATGCCGATTTCGCGGGTCCGCTCGGTGACACTGACGAGCATGATATTCATGATGCCGATGCCGCCGACGAGTAGCGAAACGAAGGCGATGGCCCCGAGCAGATAGGTCAGGATTTTCGAGGTGGCGGTGGCCATTTCCGCGATCTCCTGCTGCCCGCGCACGGTGAAGTCGTCGTCCATCCCGGACGCGATGCGGTGGCGCTGGCGGAGCAGCGCGGTGATCTGCTGCTGGGTCTGCGGCAGGGACTCGGCGCTGACGGCCTGCACGTTGATACTGCGCAGTTTTACGTCGCCGGTGAGGCGCTTCATGGCGGTGGTGTAGGGGACGATGACCACGTCGTCCTGATCGCTGCCCATGAGCGACATGCCTTTGGGCTTGAGCAGGCCGGTGATGAGAAACGGGACGTTTTTCACGCGAATGACCTGCCCCACGGGGTCGGCGCTGCCGAAAAGTTGGGTGGCCGTGGTGCGGCCGATCACGGCGACTTTGCTGGCGGCGCGGACCTCCTGCTCGGTGAAGGTCGCACCAGCAGCGATCTCCCACTGGCGCATCTCGAAATAGTCCGGCCCCTCGCCGAGCAATTGCGTGAGCCAGTTCTGGTTGCCTGCGGCGACCTGCGCGGTCGAGCGAATCTCCGGGCTGACGGAGGCGACGGTCGGGATTTCGCGCGCGATCGCCTCGGCGTCCTCGATTTTCAAAGTGCCCGCGCTCCCCCAGCCGGTGCGCACGCCGCTGCTCGTGGTGCTCCCGGAGAAAATGAGAATCATGTTCTTGCCGAGGCTGGCGATCTGCGTCTCGACCTGCGCGCGTGCGCCGTTGCCGATGCCGACCATGGCGATGACCGCGCCGACGCCGATGATGATGCCGAGCATCGTCAGCACGCTGCGCATTTTGTTCCGGCGCAGCGCGCGCACGGCGATGCGGAAGGTCGCGGCGAGTTTCATGGGACGTGGGAAGTTGCCATTGCGCAGCGGATGCGGTAGAAGCCTTCCATATGATTGCCGACGAAATCCGCGAACTGCAACGCGCCCAACCGTGGGAGCCGTACACGATTCAAACTTCCGACGGAACGGCACTTTACGTGAAACATCCCGACTACTGCTTTATCACACCGGGGAAGGAGACGATCTACGTGTACTCCACGGAGTCCGATCGCGAAATCATCGCAACGCGAAATATCACGCGCGTCATACCCGGCGCACGGAAAACGCGTTCCAAAAAATAGCCGCAGGTGGGCTTTCATGGCGCGAGTTGAGCGGTCTTCGTCGCAGCGTCGAGCCGGCGGAGTTCGTCGCGCGCGACGGAGCGCTGCGCCACGCGGATGTCGCTGACGATCACGCCGTCGCGCATGACCACGTTGCGTTTGGTGAAAAGGGCGATGTCGTGCTCGTGCGTGACCATCACGATGGTCATGCCGCGCTCGTTGAGCGTCTGAAAGGTCTCCATGATTTCGATGCTCGTGCGGCTGTCGAGGTTGCCGGTCGGCTCATCGGCGAGGAGCAGCGCGGGCTCATTGACGAGCGCGCGGGCGATGGCCACGCGTTGCTGCTGGCCGCCGGAGAGCTGGTTCGGATGATGGCCGGCCCGCCCGCCCAGCCCGACGGTTTCGAGCGCCGTTAGCGCGCGGGCGTGGAGTTCCTTCGCGCTCTGCGGGGAGCGCGCATACATCAGCGGCAGTTCCACGTTTTCCAGCGCCGAGGTGCGCGAGAGCAGGTTGAAGCCCTGAAAGACGAAGCCGAGTTTTTGGTTGCGGATGTCGGCCAGCGCGTCGCGCCCGAGCTGCGAAACGTCGATGCCATCGAGCAGGTAGCGCCCGCTGGTCGGTTGATCGAGGCAGCCGAGGATGTTCATCATTGTGGACTTGCCGGAGCCGCTCGCGCCCATGATGGCGACAAACTCGCCAGCCTGGACCTCGAAGGAAACGTCGCGCACCGCGTGGACCTCGACATCGCCGGAGCGGTACGTTTTCGAGAGCGACTCGAAGCGGATGACGGCGGCCATTTTCGCGGAATCAGAAGCGCCTCATGCCACCACCGCTGAGCGGATTCGGCGCGGGTGGCCCACCGGGTTTGGTCGCGGTGGAAGTCATCCCGGTGATCACGGTGTCGCCTTCCTTCAGGCCTTCGAGGACTTCGGTGGCGATGCCGTCGTTGATGCCGAGCTTCACCGGCACGGGCGCGGGCTTGCCGGCGGGCGACAGCACGTAAACGGTGCGCTCGCGCGAGGCCTTGCCGCCCGGTCGTCCACGTCGTCCGCCGGGGCCGCCCGCCGGAGTAGCGGGCGCCGCCTTGGCCTGTTCGTCCGGCGGGCGGAAGCGGAGCGAGGCGTTACTGATCTTCAGCGCGTTTTCCCGCTGCGCGACGATGATCGAGACGTTCGCAGTCATGCCAGGCTTAAGTTTCATATCCTCGTTACTGACGGAAATGACGACGTCGTACGTGACGACGTTCTGCACGGTCTTCGCCGCGTTGCGGACTTGCACGACTTTGCCGTGAAAGGTGCGGTAGGGGAACGCATCGACGGTGAAATCGACGATCTGATCCACCTCCACAGTGCCCACGTCGGCCTCGGCGACATCCGCGCCGATCTGCATTTTGCTGAGGTCGTTCGCGATGGTGAAAAGCACGGGCGCGTTCATCGTCGCCGCCACCGTTTGGCCGACATCGACACTCCGCGAGATGACGATGCCATCGATCGGCGAAAGGATAGTGCAGCGGCTGAGATCGACGTTGGCCTTTTCCAGGTTGGCCTGCCGCACCAGCACAGTCGCCTCGGCCTGATGCAGCGTGGCGACGGCGGTGTCGAGGTCGGCCTTGGTCGAGGCGTTTTGGGCCACGAGTTCCTTTTTCCGGGCGGCGGTGAGCTGCGCGAGTTCGAGCGCGGCCTTGGCGTTGGCGAGTTCGCCTTCCATCTGGTGGACGATCGCCCGGTAGGTCGCCGGATCGAGCTGCGCGACGACCTGCCCGGCTTTCACCGGCGAATTAAAGTCGGCGAAAAGTTTCTGGATGATGCCGGAGATCTGGCTGCCGACGGTGACGTTAATCACCGGATTGAGCGCGCCACTGGCGGTGACGATCTGTGTCATCGGGCCGCTGGCCACGGTGGTCGTCTGATACTCCGGGGCGTCAGTGTTCCCGCGTTGCAGCCACCACCAGCCACCGCCCGCGGCGGCGGCGAGGAGCAAAAAGACGATCCATTTTTTCATTTCGTTTTGCTCCGTTGCACGCGGGCCTGCTGAAAGACGCCGGCGACCTGTTCGAGGTTTCGCAGTGCGATCTGGTAGCCGTAGGTTTCGACGGCCAGATCCTTGCGCGCGGTGTTGAGATCGTTCAGCGCGCTGAGCACATCCACGCTCGTCGCCGTGCCTTCGCGGTACTGGATTTCCAAATCATGGTAGCCCTGCTCCGCCGCCACGACCTGCGCGTGCAAAGCCTTCAGCGTCTGCTGGAGCGAGCGCACGGCGAGCCAGGCCTGCTTCACCTCGGACTCCACGCTTTTCGCCGCCTGCTCACGCGCGAGCTTCGTCTGCGCGATCTGCTCGTTCGCCGTGCGCAGATCGATCTCGCGCTGGCCGCCGGTGAAAAATGGGACGCTGACCGCGACGGTCGCCTGCCAGTCGTGGCTCTTTTGCGCGGATGAGCCGGTGGTGTTCGAGCGCTCGCTGTCGAACTGCGCCGTGACGCGCGGCGCGTACTCGCCGATGACCTGACCGCGCAGCGCGATGTCCTGCTCGATGGCGATCTCTTTCACCCGCAAGTCCTCGCGATGCGCGTAGGCCCGCGCGAGCAGGTCGTCGAAAGGCGGGAGCGTGGTCGGGTAGTCGGGCGGCTCGGCGACGCGAAACGGCGCGTTCGGCGCGAGGTTGAGGATGTTGCCGAGGGTGTTGCGGTTGAATTCGAGGACGTTCTCGCTTTCCACCAAGGTGCGCCGCGCGGTCTCCACGGCGACCTGCGCGCGGAGCACGTCGGCGCGCGTGACCTCGCCCACGTTGGCGCGCTTTTGCGCAAACTCGAGCTGCTGGCCGGCGAGGCGCAGCGACTCGCGATTGACGGCTACGAGCCGCTCCTGCTTGAGCACGTCGTAGTAGGCGGTGGCCACGCCGAAGAGCGTCTCGCGAATCGTGAACTGCCGCTGCAAGTGTGCGGCGGCGGCGGAGAGCTTGCCGAAGCGGTGGGCGGGGAAAACCGTGAAGTCGATGAGCGGTTGTGCGAGAGCGATGCCGATCGCGCCGGCACCGGTGCGCGAGCGCGAAGTGCGGTCCACGCTGGTCGTGCCAAACTGCTGCACCGTCCCCGTCGTCGAGCGCTCGCTGCGGCCGTAATTGGCGCGGCCGGTCAGGCGCGGGCCGATCCGCGTGAGCGCGCTCCACGGCAGGAGGTCGGCCTTGCGCACTTCGTAAAAGGCGATGCGGATGGATTGATCGGTCGCCAGCGCGAGGTCGTAAGCCTGCTCCAGCGTGATGAGGCGGCCGGCTTCCGCGGCGGGTGCGGTTCGCGGATAAAGCGCGGCCACGAACAGCCACGCCGCGAGGCCAAGGATGGCGGTCAGTTTCGGAGACGTCATGGCTGCGGTTTGATCAAGGCGTGAAACCTAGCGGAAGGCCGTTTGGTTTCGCGCGGAAAAAATCCCTGCAAACCACGCCTTCATTCCGAACGCAATGTCGGGCGATCGAAGTCAGGAGGGATGGCCGCGAAAGCCTCCGGCATTTGGCCCCACTTGCCGAAAAAACCCAGAGGGTTTCGCTACCTTCCGCTCAGGATGACACGCGTTTGGATGGTTCGATTCACTGCGCGACCGTGACCGCGAGCTTGTGCCCCTTGAATTTGATCCCGTTGAGCTTTTTCAAAATGAACGTCGCGCTCTCGTCGCTGACGTCCACGAAGGTCTGCCGCTCGCCGATGTCGATCCGGCCCACGACTTCTTTCGGCAGCCGCGTGGTGCCGGCGATGACGCCGACGAAATCGCCGGGCGCGACCTGCTGGTCGTGGCCGAGATTGAAACGCAGCCGCACCATGCCGGGTTCGTGTGAGACGGGTGACGGCTCGTCGCGCTTGGCCCGGAACGGCTTTGCCGGTCGGGCTTCGGCAAACGAACCCTCGCGTCGCGGTGGCTCCGCCGGGGCGCGCTTCCGCGATCCCGGCTCGTACTTCGGATACTCACGCGTGGGGCGCGGCTCAAAGTCGCGCCCGCCGCGCGGCTCGCGGAATTCCCGCCGCGGCGCCTGCTCCTCGACGATCGGCTGCGGCGCGGGCTTGTCCCCACCGAGCAGGTGGAGCAGCGCGCTGGCGATGTCCGTGGCCGAGTGGCCGGCCCCGAGCAGTTGGTCGATCAGGTCGTCCTGCTTTTTGTATTCACCCTTCTCCAGCGTCTCGCGCAGCGTCTCCACAAACGCGCTCGTCCGCTTCTGCTCCACTTCCTCCGCCGACGGCACTTTCTCCCGCCGGATGTTCCCCTTCGTGAAGCGGATGATCTGCTGCATTTTCCAAATCTCCCGGCCGGCCACGAAGGTGATCGCGCGCCCCGTTTTGCCCGCGCGCCCGGTGCGCCCGATGCGATGCACGTAGTCCTCGGCGTCCTGTGGCAGGTCGTAGTTGAAGACCACTTCGATGTCATCCACGTCCAGTCCGCGCGCCGCCACGTCGGTCGCGACGAGGAACTCGAAACCGCGTTTGCGAAACTTCGCGACCACGCGTTCGCGCATCTGCTGCGAAATGTCGCCGTGCAGTTTGTCGGAGCTGTAGCCGCGCGCCTTGAGGTGATCCGCCAGTTCGTCGCACATCATTTTCGTCCCGCAAAAAATGATCCCGTATTTGATGTCCTGGATGTCGATCAGCCGGCAGAGCACCTCCAGCTTCGAGCGGCGGTCGATCTCGTAATAAACCTGATCAATCGCCGGCACGACCATCTCCTGCGCCTCGATGCGCACGTTCACCGGCTCGCGCGTGTAGTTTTTGATCAGCGTGCGGATCATCGGCGGCATTGTGGCCGAAAAGAAAACCGTCTGCCGATCGGGGGGCGCCTGCTTGAGGATGGTCTCGATGTCCTCGCGGAAACCCATGTCCAGCATCCGGTCGGCCTCGTCGAGGATGACCATCCCGAGGTGCTCCAGCTTCAGCGTCTTGCGCTCCAGATGGTCCATCACGCGCCCTGGCGTGCCGATGATGATCTGCGCGCCTTCGCGCAAACCACGGAGCTGGCGGTCGTAGCTTTGCCCGCCGTAGATCGGCAGCTCGCGCACGCCCTTCTTGAACATCGCGAGCTTCGCCACCTCCTCCGCGACCTGCATGGCCAGTTCCCGCGTCGGGCAGAGGATCAGCACCTGCGGCCCGCGAATGGTTACGTCTACGCGCTCGATCGCCGGGATGGCAAATGCCGCGGTCTTGCCCGAGCCGGTTTGCGAAAGCCCGACGATGTCGGCGCCGGCGAGGAGCTTGGGAATGGTCTCGGACTGGATCGGCGACGCCTCCTCGAAGCCCATTTTGGCGACGGCCTTGAGGATCTCCGGCGAGAGCCCGAGTTCGGTAAAAAGTTTCTTCTGCATCCGGCGTTGTAGCCCGCCGGTGGCGCGGGCGCGAACGGAATCGCAGGGAGAGGGGAAATGTGAAATCCGAATATCGAAATCCGAAACAAATCCGAAAGGCGTGAAGGCAGAAAACGGTAGGTCGGGGCCGCCAAAAAAAACTGCCGTCATCCTGAACGAAGGCTTGGGAGGATTTGCGAACCAAGCCGGAGTGAAGGATCGCTGACTGTGCGTGGGCGGAGGCGGTGCGGAGCGTTGGGCGCACATTTCACCAAACCGCCTCCGCCCATTACAGTCAGCGATGCTTCACTCCATTCGCGCCCGCCTTCGCCCGCCGGGAATTCCGTTCAGAATGACGGTTGGGGTTTTGGGATCAACCGCCAGCCGTTTTCCGACTTACCATTCCTTCGAATTTGTTTCGGATTTCGATATTCGGATTTCGAATTTTCTCCTCCTACCTCGCTGCCCCGATGCACCACAGGTGCTGGTGCGTACGGATGAAAAGCTCGCCGTCGCTCACCGCGAGCGAGGCGTTGGTCATGCTGTCGCCGACGGCGTTCGTGGCGAGTTTCTCGAACTTCGGGCTGGCCTTGAGGACGAAGGTGTCGCCCGCCTGGTTGAGCACGTAGAGGCGCTCGCCGGAGAGCACCATCGAGGACCACGACTCCGAACGCCCGCTCGTGCCGGTGAGGCGCTCCTCCCATTTCGTCTCGCCCGTTTTCAAGTCGATGCACTGCGCCGTGCCGGGCGTGTTCAGGATGTAGAGATGGCCGCCGGTGATGACGCCCGAGCCGATGCGCTGTTTGTCGCGGATCTTCTGCCAGAGCCGCTGCGCGGTCACGTCGCCGGTTCCGCCGGGCTTCACCGCGATGGTGCTCCCGCCATAGCCGCCGCTGCCCACGAGCACGCCGTCGCCAAACATCGGCGACGTGTAGAGCAGTGGGCTGAGCCCGCCGCACGACCAGAGTTCCTTCCCCGTCTGCGGGTCGAACGCGCGCATCCGTTCCTGGAAAGTCATCACCAGTTCATCGCGCCCGCCGGCTTTCACGAGCAGCGGCACGCTCCACGTACCGACCACGCCGTCGGCCTGCCCGGCGAAGCCGTCGGTGCGTTCCTTCACCGCCGTCTCGGGAGCCTCCACGCGCCAGGCTTCCTTGCCCGTGCGCTTGTTTACCGCCACGAGAAACGACCGCGGTCCCGGTCCGAAATACAGAATGCACAAATCGCCGTGCAGCACCGGCGCGCCCGCGTAGCCCCAGATATGATCCTGCTTTCCGAGATCCACATGCCACAGCTCCTTGCCCGCGAAGTCCCACGCATACAGCCCCGCCGAGCCGAACCACGCAATCACCCGCTCGCCGTCGGTCGCCGGCGACGCCGCGCAAAACGGGTTCGCCTTGTGCGTCTTCTCCGCCGCCGTCCACTCGGGTCCGGCCTGCCAGAGCACCTTGCCGTCCTTGCGATCGACGCAGATCAGGGTGCGTTGGTTGCCCGCGCTCTGCGTGAGGAAAATGCGCCCGCCCCAGACGATGGGCGTCGAGTTCCCCGGCCCGGGCAGCGCGATTTTCCAGCGCACATTCTCCGTCGCGCTCCAAGTCAGCGGCAGCGCCGTCTCGCTGGTCACGCCCGTGCCCTCCGGCCCGCGCCAGCCCGGCCAATTGGCGGCGAGAGCGGCGGTGGTGAGGGTGAGCAGGATGCCGGAGGAAAAGAAAATGTGGGGCGACATGCGGCGACGCTACGCCCCGAGCCCCGTAGCGCAAGCCTCCGGCTTGCCGTAGCGCAGTGCGTCCCGCCTGCCTCTGCGGTCGCTGCGAAAACGGCAGTGAAGTGCGGACCGCGCTACGCAGCCGCGCGGGAGGCAGGCTGGAAGCACTGCGATACGGCAGGCGGGACGCCTGCGCTACGCGAGCGCAGGTTTCGCGCGGAAGAAAACCGCCACGTTGCCCACCTGCATGACGAGTGTGCTGCCGGTCCGTTCGGCGATCGCGGGCGCGAGGGTTTTTCGTTCCGCTTTGAAATCAGTGAACTTCATCTTCACCAAACCATGCACCGTCAGCGCCTCGTCGAGGCTCTTAAGGAACGGGTCGCTCATCCCGCCGTGGCCGAGTTTCGCGATGGGTTCGAGCCGTTGCGCGCGGCCTTTCAGGTCGCGCTTTTCGGCGTTGGTCAGTGGTTGGGACATGTGGGCGGACTGTCGCCTCAGTCCGGGCCGCGAGGCAATGGTGTTTTCGCCTGGCGTGCGGGTTCCACGCAGCCGATGGAATGGCCGCCCTACTGATTCACCTTCAGCCCCGGCAGCCGCAGGTCGGTAATCGTGGGGAGTGCCGGGCGATCGACGTTGGGCGGGTCGGAGGGCTGGATTTTGAGGTCAAACTCAGCACCGGCGCGGGCGATGCGGATGGTCATCGCGTCTTCGGCGGTGAGGAAAAAGGAGGCGTCGAGGACATCTTCGGGCGCGGTGATTTTGCGCTCACCGATCTGGAGCAGCACGTCGCCGATGAGCAGGCCGGCTTTTTCCGCCGGACCCTCGCGGGCGACTTCCTCGATGCGCGCGGTGGAGCCAGCGGTGGCGGAGTCCGCGGCTTTGATATGCAGGCCGAGCCAGGCGGGGCGCGTTTCGCGGAAGCGGGTGAAATCCATCCGCACTTTATCGGCGGCCTCGATGGGCAGCGCGAACGCCGCGCTGCCGGCGTCGAGCGTGCTGACGAGGATGCCCACGACTTCGCCGGCGGTGTTGAGGAGGGGGGCGCCGCCTTCGCCGCGCTGGACCGGGACGTTGGCCCGCAGGTGGGTGGTCGCGAAATAGCGCCCGCCGTATTTGATGTCGAACCCGCCGACGATGCCGAACGACGGCGTCAGCGGCAGGGCTTGGGGATAACCAAGTGCGATGACGGGCGAGGTGATGGCGAGATCCCGCGTTCGGCCGGCGGTGAGAAAAGGCGTCTCGGCGTCGATCTTCAAAAGGGCGATGCCGCTGCGGGCGTCGCTGATCAGCCGCGTGGCGGGATGCCGTTCGCCCCGAAATTCCACGGTGATGTCCTGCGTTTCGCCGCCGACGCTGAAGGCGGTGTAAAGGGTGCCGTTTGGGTCGATGAAAAAGCCCGTGCCGGCGAGCCGTCCGTGGGCGTCCGAGGCTTCGATGCGGACCACGGCACCGCCGCATTTTTCAAAGATCGCCCGCGTCTGCTGCTGGAAAGCGCGCAGCACTTTGCCGGGATCCTCGTCCGCGGCGAGAAGCGTCGCGCCGCCAAGCAGGATGCCGCAGGCGACGAGGGCGAGCGGCCCCCGTTTAGAAATCGAAGGACGACGACGGCTCATAACTCACAGGCCGCGCGTCCATGATGTAACGCGGCTGACTGGCCATCGGCGGGATGCCGGACGGGACCGTGTCGCGCGAGTCGAGTCTTACCGGCGTGGTCGGCTGGATGGTGAAGCGCTCTTCCGCGGCGAAAGAGTTTTTCGGGCCGATCGGGATGGTCACGGCGACTCCGGCACCGGTTCGCCGGACGTTGCCGTTCGGAGTCAGCAGCCCGATTCCCGCGATACCCACGACCAGCACGGCGGCCATGGCCCCCGCGTACGACGCATGTCCCATACTGTGCTCGCTGAAGAAAGTCTGCACGCGCTCGACGGCGATTTTCCAGAGCGGGCGGCGCAGCAGCTCCGTACGCTGCCGCCGATGAATGTCGCGCAGCAACCGGTCGAAGTACTCGGCCGGAGGCTGCTCGTAGCGCTTCAGTCGCAGGAGGGCGGAGAGTTCTTTGTCGGTCATCGGTCTTCAGTCTTGGCTAGTGGAATTCGGTGAGAAAATTCTGCAACTGGCGGTGCGCGTAAAACAAACGGGAGCGAACGGTGCCTTCGGAAATGCCGAGGATTTTCGCAATCTCCGCGTGCGGCATGCCCTGAATGTCGAACATCGTGACGACCGCGCGGTGGTCATGGGACAGCTTCTGCATGGACTCGTTCAACCGTTTCTGCAGCTCGCCGAGGTCCGCCTCCCGGACCGGGGTGCTGGCGGCGGTCAGTTCGATGAACTCTTTGTCGTTCTGCACGTTCGCGTCGATGTCATCCAGACTCAGGGTGAAACGGCGGCCGCGCTTCTTGAGAAAGTTGATCGTCATGTTTGCGCCGATGGAGTGCATCCAAGTGTAGAACGAGGACTTGCCGCGAAACCCCGTGATCGAGCGGAACGCCTTTGACCAGATGTCCTGCAGCAGGTCGTTGGTGTCCTCGTGGTTCGAGGTCATGTGATACACGAGGCCGTAGAGGCGCGGGCTGTACTTGACGATGAGTTCGTCGAACGCCGCCGCGTCGCCCGCCTGGGTGCGGGCGATCAGTTCATCGTCTTGCTTGCGGCTTTGTTCGTCCTGCATCGTTCGCGGCTTGGTAACAGGCCGGGCGGCTCTTGGGAATTGCGATTGCACCGGCGCGGGCCAAAGGACCGGGCCGGACGAGGGAAGAGCGGTGGCGAAAGACATGCGGAGAAGGCAAAATTGCAGGTGCCCGAAACAGACAGGCGCCCGGAGAGGGATGTTCAAAATCGTTGTTCCTCCGGTGAAAAATTTCCCCTCGCGGTGCGATCCGCTGTTCAGCAGCCTTCAGGCGTCATGTCTCCCCTCCGCACTTTCCGTGTTGCCGCCCGCTGTAATCTACAGCGCGGACGGCGCTATCGGCAGACGGTGCGGACGGAACGGACTGCCCCCATGGCCGCCAAGGACTTGGCCCGTCAAGAGGTGCTCGGTGGACCGCTTGCTGTCCTTGGATATTCTTGCCTCCATATAAAATAGGTCGGACACGCACCTTTCTTAAGCTGATGTCTCCCCGGCCCTTCACCTGCTCCCTCAAGATTAAAACCAAGCGATCCATGCTTTTGTGCGCTTCTCAAACGCCATGAAGACTCTATTTTAATTTCAAAATATCCGGACGAATTTGTAACGGCAGACATTTCTGCGAACCGATAAGATTCGGCCGGACCAACGATGGAAAATCGAGTGCGGAGATCAATAAGCCACACTTTAATTTCAGCTTTCGGCTTTGGCGGCAGGCCCACCAAGAGACGGCCCTTTGTTTCAAATACCTTTGGGGAGCACTGGGACAAGGCGCAGGACGGGGACATGACGGCTTATCCGAACGCCGTGGCGGTGCCGCAGGTGCGGGAGTTCAGCGGGCTGGCGCTGCCGGATCGGTGCCGCGGGCGCGCGTGAGGCTGACGGCCACGAAGGCGGTGTCGGGGAGGATGTATTTGCACAGTTCGACCTCGACGGTGCGGATGGCGAAGCGGGTGAGCAGGAGGGCGGCGATGTCTTCGGCGAGGGTTTCGATGAGGCGGCGCGGGCGGGCAAGGCTGAGCGCTTTCACCTCCTCGCAGACGCGGAAATAATCGACGGTGTTTTCGAGGGCGTCGCCGAGGACGGTGAAGCTGCGCAGCGGCTCGAGCGCGAGGTTCACGGTGAGCCGTTGGGCGGCGGCTCGCTCATCTTCGGGCACACCGATGTGGG
>CAYQBV010000059.1:0-16576 GCA_964415705.1 uncultured Chthoniobacter sp.
TATTCACCCGCACGCCCATCGGGGCCCATTCGCGGGGGAGAAACTGTGAGAGCGAGAGCACGGCGGCCTTGCTCGCGGAGTAGGCGACGACGCGCGAGAGCGGCAGGTGTGCGCTGACGCTGGCGATATTGATGATCGAGCCGCGCCCGCGCGCGCCCATGCCGGGGCCGAATTCCTGGCAGGGCAGGAGCACGCCGCCGACGAGGTTGAGGTCGAAGTTCGCGCGCCAGTCCTCGAGGGCGATGGTCTCGAACGCGCGCTCGGCGGTGACAGTTACGCGCGCGTCGTTGCCGCCGGCGGCGTTGACGAGGATCGCGGGGTCGCCGCAGAGCTTGCCGATGGCGGCGTGGGCTTCGGCCACGGAGGCGCGGTCCATGGCATCGGCGGGGAAAAAGTGCGCGCTGCCACCGGCGTCGCGGATGGCGGCGACGCGGGCCGCGCCGCGTTCGGCGTTGCGGCCGACGACGGCGACGGTGGCACCCGCGGCGGCGAGGCCGTCGGCGAGTGCGCCACCGAGGACGCCGGTGCCGCCGATCACGACGGCGACTTCGTTTTTGAGATCAAAGAGGTTGGGCATAGGGCTGATTGGGAAGGAGGGTGACGACAGCGGAGCGGGAGGGTGTTGGCAAGGCTACGGAACGGAGTGGCAGGTTGCAAAAAGCGGTCATCCTGAGTGGAGCGGAGGCTTTGCGGAGCGCAGTCGAAGGACCTCTAACTCCCGGTGGCGCGAAGGCGGTGGCTGGTGGGGGCCATGACGAATGTCGAGTGAATGACGAAGCCGAACCGAGCCGCGAACGGCGAAGAATTCGTCGATCCCTCCTCCCTCCGCCTTCGCCCGCGAAAAGTTAGAAGTCCTTCGACTCCGTTCCGGATGACAAATGGTTTTGCTCCTCCCACTCCCCGCTTTCCCTCCGCGCCTGCGGCTGGCTACGCTCGCGCACTATGTCCGAGACCCGTGCGATCCGTTTGCTCCGCTTTGCCGAGGGCCGCGCTGTGGGCGAAAAGGACGATGTGCTGGCGGTGGAGGAGCCGCTGGAGATTCGGGTGGAGGGGCGGAGTTTGGCGGTGGTGATGCGGACGCCGGGGCATGATCGGGAGCTGGCCGCGGGGTTTCTGCTCTCGGAGGGGGTGATCAAATCTGCGAGGGATCTTTTCGACATCACGACGTGCGTGGCTCCGGCGGGCGCGGGAAAGGGCCATGCGGTGGACGTGGGGCTGGCGCGGCCGGGGGCGGTGGATTTGGAAAAACTGACGCGGCACGTTTTCACGTCGTCGAGCTGTGGGATTTGCAGTCAGACGTCGATCGCGGCGGTGTTGCGAGTGCGGAAGCGGCTGACGGACCGGGTGCGGATCGACGCGGCGATGCTGCTCGCGCTGCCGGCGCGGCTCGCGCCGGAGCAGGCGGCATTTCAGACGACGGGCGGGCTGCACGCGTGCGCGCTTTTTGACCGGACGGGAAAGCTGCTCGCGCTCCGCGAGGATGTGGGCCGGCACAATGCGCTGGACAAGCTCATCGGCTGGGCGCTGCTGGAAAAGCGGACGCCGCTGCGGGGGCACGTGGTGCTGCTCAGCGGGCGCGCGTCTTTCGAGATGCTGCAAAAGGCGCACGCGGCGGGAATCCCGGTGGTGGCCGCGATCTCCGCGCCGTCGAGCCTGGCGGTGGAGTTTGCGCGGGCGAGCGGCCAGACGCTGGCCGGGTTTGTGCGCGGGCGCTCGATGAACCTTTATGCCGGCACGGCGCGCGTAAAGACGCCAGCCGGACGGGCCGGCCGCCCGAAGGCGGCCGGGACCCGCCCGACCAGTATCAGGAAAGGGTCGTCCGGGCGTCGGAAAGCTTGATCACGCGGCCTTCGGGGTCGCGGAAATTTGTGTAGGGCCCGACATTGGTGACGATGATGCCGCGGCGGCGAAGTTCGCCGAGGACGCCGGCGCGGTTTTTCAAGGCGATGTAGAGGTGGAAGTAGCTGACCATTTCGCCGTGTTCGCAACGGCGGATGGTGAGCGGCACGCCGGCGAGGTTCATTTCGCAGTAGCGGGCGTCGTGCTCGGTGAGCACGGCGGCATTGAGCAGGTCCACGTAAAAGTCGCGGACTTCCCTCCAGCGGTTGGTGAAAATGGTGACGGAGTAGCAAGAGGGAGGGGCCTCCGCCGAGCCGGCGACGAGTTCGTCGGGATCGGCTTCGAGTTCCTGAGCGAGGCAGGTGAGTAGGTTCATGGAACTACCATTTAGCAGCGGCCATGCCGCGTTATAGAAATTATGGTTTCAACTTTCACCGGCGGTGAAAGCCTCCGCTTTACTCGCTCCGCCGCACGGCGCGGATGTGGATCTGCGGAGTCACGCGGCCCTGCCATTCGTTGCGCTCGATTTGAAAGGCGATGTCCCAGGGCAGCCGCGGAAGCTCCTCCTGCGCGGAGCCGAACCAGACGGCGCGGTATTCGTCGCCGTGCTGGCGGAGCATCAGCGAGAGATGCTTTTCTTTCATCACGCGCGGCTCGCCGGCGAGGGTCACGCCGCGGGCCACGAAGAGCGGCTGCGGCTGGCCCATCCCGAAAGGCTGGAGCGCTTCGTGGTGGCCGAGGAGTTCGTAGTCGATTTCGCCAAGGGTGAGTTCGGCGTCAAGGTGGATGCGGGGCTGGAGCTGTTCGGCGGTGAGGTGGGCGCGGGCTCGGGTGAGAAAGGCGGCGCGGAATTCCTCGAAGCGCGCCTGCTGGAGCGTGAGGCCGGCGGCCATCTCGTGACCACCGTGCTTTTCCAAAAACTCCCCGCACGCGGCCAGCGCGGCGACGAGGGAAAAGCCGGTGATGCTGCGCCCGCTGCCTTTGCCGGTGCCGGTTTCATCGAAGCCGATGACGAGGGTGGGCCGGTGGTGGCGCTTCTGGAGGCGCGAGGCGGCGATGCCGATGACGCCGGTGTGCCAGCCCGCGGCACCGACCACGATGGCGGCGTCGCGCGCCGGATCGAACGTGCCCGCGAGCTGCGCCTCGGCCTGCTGGAAGACGTCTTCCTCGACGGCGCGGCGTTCGCGGTTTTGCGTGTCGAGGCTGGCGGCGATGGCGCGGGCGCGCACGGGGTCGTCGGTGAGGAGCAGCTCGAGCGCGTCCTGCGCGGTGCCGAGGCGGCCGGCGGCGTTCAGGCGCGGGGCGAGGCCGAAGCCGACGTTGGGCGGACTGAACGGCGCACGCAAGGCGCTGACCTCGATGAGCGCGCTCAGCCCGACCCAGCGCGTTTGCGCGAGCTGGACAAGCCCGCTTTTCACGAGCGTCCGGTTTTCCTCCACGAGCGGCACGAGGTCGGCCACGGTGCCGAGCGCCACGAGGTCGAGATGCGCGCGCAGCTCGAAGTCCGCGAGCGGGCGGCGTTTGAGCAGGGCATGGGCGGTTTTGAAAACGAGGCCCACGCTGCAGAGGTAGTGAAAGTCCGCGCCGAGCTTGGGATTGACCAGCGCCACGCACGACGGCAGCGCGTCTTTGCACTCGTGGTGGTCGATCACCACCACGTCCACGCCCTGCGCCTGGAGCGTGGCGATTTCCACGACCGACGACGTGCCGCAATCCACCGCGATGAGCAGCCGCGGCGCAAACTCCGCCACGCAGCGCGCCACGCCGTCCGCGCTCAGGCCGTAGCCTTCATCCGCGCGCAGCGGCAGAAAGCACGGGGCCTCCACACCGTAGCCACGCAGCACGCGGGTGAGCAGGGCGAGCGAAGTCACGCCGTCCACATCGTAGTCGCCGTAGAGCACGATTTTCTCGCCGCGATCAATCGCCGCGAAAATACGGGTCACCGCCGCATCCATATTGGGCAGGTCAAAAGGATCGCCGAGCGACTTGAGCTTTGGGTCGAGAAAGCGCCGGGCCTCCTCCGCCGAGCGCACTCCACGCCGCAGGAGCAGCTCCGCGGCGAAACGCGCCACGCCCGCCTCTTTCGCCAGCGCGCGCACGGCAGCGGGGTCGATGGAATCGGGCAAAAGCCAGCGGCGGTGAGTCATTTCCGCATCCTCCGCGGAACCCGCCGCCAAGCGCAACCACCGTCCGCCATTTTCCCGCTGGCCGGGGAGAATTGGCGTGAAACCGCAAACTTTCTGCACTGGTCGGGGATTTGCGCTTGTGAAATTTCCCCGTCCGACTATTCCTGCCGAATGAATTTGCCCAACGAGGGAGAACCCGCAAAACGGGAAGCCGCCGGAAGCGGCAGCAGTGCCGGTCCGAAGAAATTCGAGGACCTGCAACGCAATATCACCATGTCGCAGATCGCCAAGGCGGCGAACGTGTCGCAGGGTGCGATTTCGTCCATGCTCAATGACCGGAACTACGGCATCCGGGTGAGCGAAAAAACGCGCGCGCATGTTTTCAAAGTCTGCCGTCAGATGGGTTACATCCCGAATGACCTCCGGGCGCTGGTGAGGATGTATCCGGAATTGGGCGGCTACAGCTTGCTCGTGGCCTCGGATATTCCCGGCGGAATCCTCAACCCCCTGGTCACGCGCATCGCCGCTGCGGCCATGGGCGCTCTGCCGGACGCCGCGCACGCCCTGAGCGTGGGGCTTTACGAGCCGTCCGTGGATTACCACGCGGAAGGGGCGACGCTGCCGCAGTCCGTCGGCAACTTCGTCTCGTCAAAATTCCTCATGGTCGGCACGCCCAATCGGTCACTGGTGGAAAATCTCACGCGGCGCGGCCTTTCCGTGATGTGTCTCGGCTACGAATTGGCCCTGCCTGGCGTGGTCAGTTTCGTGCCTGATTTCGCGGACGCCGCCCGCGTTGCCATTGCGCACCTCATTAAACTTGGGCATCGCCAGCTCGGCATCGTCTCCGGCCCGTTCGGTTCCGTGGATCCGCAGATCATTGATTTCAACCACGGCGTCCGCCTGGCCTGCGAGCAGCACAAACTGCCGGCGAGCGCTCTCCATGTGGTCTATGGCGACCTCTCCGCGGACGCCGGGAGCAAAGCCTGCGACGAACTGCTCGCGCAAAAGAATCAACCAACGGCGATTTTCTGCATGAGCGATGCGGCCGCCCTCGGAGTGATTGAACGCGCCCAGGCTGAAGGCATCGAGGTGCCGAAAAAGCTCAGTGTGATCGGCTGCGGCGATGATGGAGCAGCGGCGCTGGCGCACCCCCCGCTGACCACCGTCCGGATTCCCGCCGAGGAAATAGCCGCGCAGGCCGTGCGCGAGTTGGATCTCCTTGTCCATGACGACCTCCCGTCTGGATCGAGAAAGATCGTGCCTCCCATCCGCCTTGTGGAGCGCCGCTCCTGCGCCCCGCTGAAGTCAGCCTGACGGCCGGAAATTGTCCCTTGACGCTCCCTTCGCTCCTCACCGAAAAACCAACCCCGCATGAAAATCCCATTCTACATATCAACTGCAGCCTCGGCGCTTTGCTTCATCCTGAGCGTCGTCGTCTTTGCCATTGGCCGTTCCAATCACGGCATCCAGCAGGACATTAAAAAGCAGCAGCAGGAAATCCAAAAGCAGCAGCAGGCACTCCAGGGCCAGCAACAGGAAATCGAAGCTGGCAACCAGATCAGCCAGCAGATCGGGCCGAACCTCCTCCGCGACATGGCGGCTTCCTCGGTGAAAAACGAGAAGATGAAAGCCCTCCTCGCCAAGCACGGTTACAACGTCCAAGTCAAAGACACCCCCAAAGACGCCACCGCTCCCAAAGACGCCACCGCCCCCAAAGCGCCCTAATCCCATCCCTATGAACACCGAAGCTGAATACTCCTACGCCGAACCCGCGCCCTCCGGTCCCTCGCTGCACCTCCCGTTTGCCCTGCTCTCGTCCGCTCTGGCGCTCGTCATGATCGCCCAGACCGTTGGCACGATGAACCAAAAAACCGACCTGATCGAAGGTCGCACCCAACTCGGCGACAACGCCCAGAAACTTTCCGAGGCGTTCACCAAACGCGAGCCGCTGGTGAAGCAGTCCCAGGACTTGAAGAAAAAGCTCAACGAAATGATCATGGACATCCTCACCCTCGCCAAGACCGACGAGGATGCGAAGGCCATCGTCTCGAAATACAACATCCAGCAAAACCTCCCGGCCAGTGGGGATGCCGCCCCGGCTGCGCCCGCTCCGGTGAAATAGCCCGGCCTCTGGCCGTCCGTCTTTGAAACACCCGGCGTTTGCGCGCCGGGTGTTTTCGTTTTAACCCGTCTCCAACCATGCCCCATTCGCTTGAAATCGCCGCCCGCGGCATCGTCCAGCGTCTGCACGACGCCGGGCACATCGCGCTCTACGCCGGCGGCTGCGTACGCGACCGGCTCATGGGCGTGGAGCCGCACGATTACGACATCGCCACCGCCGCCCGGCCCGAGCAGGTGCAGGCGCTTTTCCGCCGCACCGTCGCGGTCGGCGCGCACTTCGGCGTCATCGTGGTGCTCGATGGCAGCTACGAGTTTCAAGTCGCGACCTTTCGCCACGACGGCCAATACCTCGACGGCCGCCACCCCACCACCGTGAGCTTTTCCACCCCCGAGCAGGACGCCGAGCGGCGCGACTTCACGATCAACGGCCTCTTTTTCGACCCCCTCACCGACCGGCTCATCGACTACGTCGGAGGCCAGCGCGACCTCGACGCGCGCGTGCTCCGCGCCATCGGCAACCCCGCCGACCGCATCCGCGAAGACCGCCTGCGCATGCTGCGCGCCGTGCGCTTCGCGACCACGCTCGGCTTCGATCTCGACGGCGCCACCTGGCGGGCGGTCTGCGAAAATGCGCGGCACATCCACGAGGTCAGCGCCGAGCGCATCCGCGAGGAGCTGATGAAAATTCTGCTTTCCCCGCGGCGCGCGCGCGGCTTCGACCTGCTCGATGAAAGCGGGCTGCTCCGCGCAATCCTGCCCGAGATCGAGGCGCTGAAGGGCTGCGAGCAGCCGCCGCAGTTTCACCCCGAAGGCGATGTCTTCAAGCACACCCGCATCATGGTCGATCTCCTGCCCGCGCAAGTCTCCGGCGCGCTCGTGCTCTCGGTGCTCTTCCACGACATCGGCAAGCCCGGCACTTTCACCACCGACCCCGACGGCCGCATCCGCTTCAACGGCCACGACCGCCTCGGCGCGGCCATGACCGAACGCGTGATGCTCCGCCTGCGCTTCTCCCGCGCCGAGATCGACGCCACGGTCGAGGCCGTCGCAAACCACATGGTCTTCAAGGACGTGCAGCAAATGCGCGTGGCCAAGCTCAAGCGCTTCCTCGCCCGCCCGCACATGGACGACGAACTGGAACTGCACCGGGTTGATTGCACGAGCAGCCACGGCCTCCTCGACAACTACGAGTTTCTCAAAGCCCAGCGCGAGGAATTCGCCAGCGAACCGCTCATCCCACCGCCGCTCATCACCGGCCGCGACCTGATTGCCCTCGGCATGAAACCCAGCCCGCGTTTTGCCGAAATCCTCGAAGCCGTCGAAATCCGCCAGCTCGAAAATACGCTCACCACCCGCGAGGAGGCGCTCGATTGGGTGGGAAGTGAATTCGCGCCGGAATAATGAACGCTGGCAAGCACGTCCCTATTTGGGCTATCATCCAAGAATGAAAGCCATCGGAAAAAAATTTCGGACTTTCGAGGAAGGTGAAGCCTCCGACGACGCATTCTTCCGCTCGCTCAAACCGAAACAGCGGATGAACATTTTCTTCGAGTTGCTTTCCTACGCCCGCGATTATGAAGCTGAAATTGCCGCCGGATTCCCGCGAGTTTCTCGGGTTGTTAAACTCCCACGGCGTTAAGTACGTCGTCATCGGTGGCTGGGCGGTGGCCTGGCACGGGGCTCCGCGCTTCACCGGCGACATCGATTTTTTCGTGGTAATGCACGCCGGAAAACGCGGCGAAACTTGAGCTGCTGGTCGAAGAGTTCATGCCCGGAGTCTTTGGCTGGAAAGCGGCGGATTTTATGGATGCCGGATCATGGTTTCAAATGGGGCACGAGCCGCAGCGGATCGACATTCTCACGTTTGCTTCCGGCCTCGATTTTGCCGAAGCCTGGGCGCAGCGGGTGGAGGGAGAGTTCGATGGAGTCAAAGTCTGGCTCATTTCCCACGAACTGCTCGTCCGCAACAAACTGCAATCGGGCCGTCAGAAGGATTTGCACGACGCCTCCCTGCTCCAGCGTCGCGCCCCAAAGCCGTCCGCGCTGCGTAAACGACGCCCCTGAATTGCCAATTCGCGTGTCGCGCCGCGCGCCTTTCCCGCTTTTAATCCCACTTCCATGTCCATCGAACACACCGACCCGCTCAACACGCAAATCCTCGCCGTTTCCGAGGACAAAATTCAGGGCTTCGTCCGCGAGCCTTTCGGCGAAATCGCCGCGCTCAGCGGCGTGCCGCTGGAGACGGTGCTGGAGCGCATCCGCGGCATGCTCGCCGCCGGCACGATCCGCCGTGTGCGGCAGACCCTCGTCGCCAGCAACCTCGCCGAGGGCGCGCTCGTCGCGTGGAAAGTGAGCGAGGACCAGCTCAACGGCGCGTTCGATTTCATGTTTCAAAAGGATCCGTTCAGCGGCCATGTCGTCGTCCGCTCGACCGACCAGCAGACCACCGGCAGCGACTACCGCCTTTGGACCACGCTCAAAGTCCCCGTCGGCCAGTCCATGGCCGACCACTGCGAAGTGCTCATGCGGCACACCGGCGCCACCCATTTCAAACTCATGCCGGCGCGCGGCATCTTCGCCCTCGGCGTCGGCCATGTGCGGCGGAAAACCATTGAGCCCGGCGATAAAGTGGACGCGCTTGCGCAGATGATCAAAGTCGGCGTTGTCCAGCTCACCGACCTCGAATGGGAGGTCCTGATCGCCCTCAAACGCGAACTGACCCCCGATGAAATCCGCCCCGGGCTCTGGGCGACCCGCGCCGCCGAAGCGGGTATCGATCTCGAAACTTTCTGCCGCGTCGCCGAGGACCTCAACGCCCGCCAGGTCATCGGCCGCTTCTCCACTTTCCTCGAACATGTGAAGCCCTCGCAGACCGGCGTCCGCGTCACGCGTTTCAACGCCCTCTTCCACTGGCGCGTCCCCGCAGGCCGCGAGATCGAGGCCGGCGGCGAAGTGGGCCGCCACCCCATCCTCACGCATTGCTACTGGCGCGAGGGCGGCTCGGAGTTCAACAACGTGAACATCATGGCCGTCTGCCACGGCACGGAAAAGGACCGCGTCCTTGCCCACAAAGCCGCCATCGACGCGCACCTCGCCGCCATCGGCATGCCGGTCAGCTACACGAACGTCTTCTGGGGCGGCCGCAGCGAGATCAAGCCCAGCGAAATCTCCCCGAAAATCCACCGCGAGTGGCTGGAGAAAATGCGCGCACCGGAGGCAGTCGGGATGGTGTAGGTCAAGGTCCGACAGTTCCCCAAGACACGAAAAAACTGCCCACTTCTGCGGCCACGCTAATCGTCGGTTTTGGACTCGGAATGTTCTAGCTGTGAAGTTTCAATAGGTCGCCGATCACGGCTGCCATCTGCCTCGCGGCCGGGACGTTGGAAAGGTGGAAGTCGCGGGTCGGTTTCGAAGGAGAAACTTCCAACCGTGTGACCGTGCGGTCGGCGGACGGTGTTCACTCGGTGGAATCTCGCAACCCCTTCACCAATGTTTCCATTTCCAGATCCGGGCGGCGCGGGAGGCCGAAGCGGGGGTCGCCGGAGGGAAAGGGCACGATCTTTCCGGTGCGTCGAAAGCCGCGGCGTTCATAGTACGCGAGCAGTTCCGGGCGGAGGGTGATGACGGTCATGCGCAGCTCAGGGCAACCTCGCCGGCGGGTCCACGCTTCGGCTTCCTGGATGAGGAGTTTGCCGAGCCCGCCGGCCTGGCGCGCGGGGTGGACGGTCAGCATGCCGAGGTAGCCGCTGCCCTCGCGAAGGGCGAGGTGGACGCAGCCCACGATTTCGGCCGCGGAGGCCGCGCCGAGACGCGCGGTGAGGATGCTCTGCGTGGGATCGGCGATGATCTCGGCGATGGCGGGTTCGTCGGTGCGCTGACCGTCGAGCAGGTCGGCCTCGGTGGTCCAACCCTGCCTGCTCGTTTCGCCGCGGTAGGCGCTGTTCACGAGCTGGCAGACTGCGCCGGTGTCGGCGGGTTGCGCGGGTTGGATGTGGATTTTCACGAGGCGAAAGTTGGGGGTGTCTTTGGCCGGGCGGGCCACAGCGTGAGGTTCCCGTCTTTCCCGCTCCGGCGTCAATCCGCGCCGCGCCGCCCTGCGGGCGGCCGGAGTTTTCCGTCGCGTCTGTCGCGTCCTTTGCGTGAGGCTTTCCGCGAACTCCTGCCGAACCCGACGCCGACCACATGAAACTCCTCGTCATCGCCACCGCGCTCCTCGCTTTCGCCCGCTCGGGTCTCGCTGCGGAAACCCCGCGTCCCAAGCTCCAGATCATCAATGGCAGCAAGCAGCCGGTGGAAGTCTTCTGGCTGAAGTCCGACACCGCGCGCGAGCCGGCGGGCTCGGTGCGCGCGGGCCGCGACCTGACGATCACGACGACCGTCGGCCATCGGTTCGTGCTCGTGGGGCAGCAGGACAAAGCGGAAGTCGCCGTGACCAGCCTCGTGCCGATCCAGGGCGTGCGCTTCGAGCCGCCGGGGAAAGCCGGCGTGCCCGCGTTTTACACGCAGGCGGCGGAGTCGGGCGGATTTCCCATCGTGGCCTCGGCCAAGGTGAGCCCGTATGCGCTGAAAGAAGCGGCTTATTTGCTCGATATGATGCTCGCGAAACGGCCCGACGTGCGCGCGGCGATGATCCAAAGCGGTGCCCGGCTGTGCATCATGGCCCACCACGAATTCACCACCGACCTGCCGGAGTTTGCGCGCCTCGGGCAAATGGGCGAATCGGAGTTTCCCGGCGTTGCGGCGAAGGATTTTTGGGACGCCCGTGCGCGCGGCCTGGGCGGGAGTGAGCACGATCCGTATTGCAGTTGCGCGGAGGAAAACCTCCTCGGTTACGCGGGCGATCCGTATTCGACGGAGTGCATCCTCATTCATGAATTCGCGCACAACATCCATCTCCGCGGAATGAACAACGTGGATCCCGGTTTCGACGGACGGCTGCGCGCCACCTACGACGCCGCGATGCAAGCCGGCCTCTGGCGCGGCAAGTACGCCAGCGTGAATCACCACGAATATTTCGCCGAAGGCGTGCAGTCGTGGTTCGACGACAACCGGGAGAACGATCACGACCACAACCACGTGAACACCCGCGCGGAGCTGCTCGAATACGATCCCGGACTCGCCGCGATGTGCCGCGAGGTTTTCGGCGACACCGTTTTGAAATACACGAAACCCGCGACGCGTCTGACCGGCCACATGGAAGGCTATGACCCGACGAAGGCACCCACTTTCAAGTGGCCTGAGCACCTGCAAAAAGCCCACGCCGAGATCCGCAAGAAGGCGGTGGCGCGTGGCGAGAAGGCGAAGTAACCATCGCCGCGGAAACGCCCGCCATTTTTGACCCATGAAAAACTCCCCGAACTCATCCACACGCATCACGCGGCGCGAATTTTTGAAACGCACCGGTGCCGGAGTCGCGGCTGCTTCGGCGCTCGGTGGTCCTGTCGGAATGAGTGCGGAAAACGCCGCGCCCGCGCTGCCGCCGCATCGGGCGATCGACGTGCCGGGCGTGCATGCCTACGCGCGCGAGCACAGCGTGGCGGCGGGCGGCACGCTGGAGCTGTGCGTGAGCAGCACGGTGCCGTATCGCCTTTCGATCTGCCGCCTCGGCGTGCAGGTGGACGATCCCGCGGGCGACACCGTGCTCACGCGCTTCGACGAAATGCCCGCGCGGCCGCAGCCGATTCATCCGGGCTCCTACGTGCATGTGGAAAAGCGGCTCGCGGGCAAACTCGGCGCGCTCACGCTGGAGTGCTGGGTGCGGCCGTGGGATGTGGGAAAATTGCAGGGCCTCGTTTCGCAGGAGGACAAGGATTCGTCGGAGGGTTTCGCGCTCGGCATCGGGAAGGACGGCTACGTCGGCTTCTATCTCGGCGATGGCGTGTCGCCGGACGAGGCGGTGGTGCATCGGACCAAGCCGGGGGTGCTCGCACGCGGCCAGTGGCAGCATGTCGTGGCGACTTGGGACGGCACGAAGAAGCGCGTCTTCGTGAACGCGCAGGAAGTCGCCGCGTGGGATTTCGCCGGGCCGCTGCTCGCGGGCGAACACGCGCTCCGCCTCGGCGCGATGGCGCAGGCGGGCAAGGCGCAGCATTTTCTCGACGGCGATCTCGCCATGCCCGCGATCTACGGGCGCGCGCTCGGCGTGGAGAAAATCCGCGAGCGTCACACGCAGCGCGGCCTGCAACCCGCGCGCGACGCGCTCGCCTGCTGGCCGCTCGCCGAGGAACGCGGCGCGCACGTGGCCGACACGTCGGAAGCCGCGCGCCACGGGCGGATCATCAACCTCGGCACCTGGATGATCGGCGGCCCCAGCTTCGCGGCGAATGTCCCGCGCTTCGGCGAATACGATCCGCAGAAAGACGCCAAGCGCGGGCACGGGCTGCGGCTGGCATCGGACGATCTCTACGACTGCCGCTGGGAGGTCACGCAGCGCTGGCCCGTGCCGGCGGACGCGCGCTCCGGCATGTATGTCGCGCGCCTCGAATTCACCGTGGACGGCCAGCCGCGGCTCTACCACAGCACCTTCATCGTGCGGCGCGCGGCGGGTGCAAAAAAGGCGCCGATCCTCCTGCTCACCGCGACGAATACCTGGCGCGCGTACAGCGCCACGCCCTTCGCCCCCACGCCCGCCACTTTGAACGCCGTCTGGGGCACGAACGGACTCGGGAACAATCCACCCGGCGCGCCCGCGTTCTCCTTTTACCGCGGCCACGCGGCTGGCCAGGGCACGTATCAGCTCGGGCTGCGGATGCCGTGGCCTGCCGCCGGGCCGTACGTGCTTTACGGCGGGCCGACGAAATACAGCCACCTCGCGCGCGCCGACCGCTTCACGCAAATCTGGCTCGAAACTCAGGGCTACGACTACGACATGATCAGCGACGTGGACCTGCACCGCGATCCCGCGCAACTCAGCGGCTACCAGACGCTCCTCGTCGTCGGGCACAACGAATACTGGTCGCTGCCCATGTATCGCGGCGTGGAAACCTACCTGCGCGCGGGCGGCAATCTCACCGTGCTCAGCGGCAACACCATGGGCTGGCGCGTGAGCTTTGACGACGACTGCACCGTGATGGAGTGCCGCAAGGTGGACTTCGCCGGCGAGCAAATCCCCGCCTCCGGGCGCGGTGAAGCGTGGCACAGTCACGACGGCCTGCGCGGCGGCCCGCAGCGCGAGTGCGGCATGGCCGGCTACCGCGTTGTGGGGCTCGACATCATCGGCTTCAACAACCAGTCGAACGCGAAAAACTACGGCCCCTACGTCGTCGAGGACGCGAGCCATTTTCTCTTCACCAAGCCGGAGGCGTCGGGGTTGAAAAACGGGGACAAGTTCGGCTGGGCGGGCGAGGGCCAGATGCCGATGGCCAACGGCCACGAGATGGACATCCGCCCATCCACTTTCGCCGCGCTCCAGCAGCAGCCTTCGCCCGATGGCGCGGTGCTGCCCGCCGACCCCGCCGGCATGGTGCGCATCGCCAATGGCATCGTCCCGTGGAAGGAAGGCGGCACCGCCTACGACTATTTTTTCCGCCCGATCAAACCCAAGTCAGATCAAGGCGGGGAGATGATCTACTGGGCGCGACCCGACGGCGGACGCGTCTTCAACGCCGGGGCCATCGGCTCCGGCTGGGTGCTGTCCGCTGACCCGCGCTGGGCGGCGGTGATGCGCAACGTCCTTGCGCACTTTGGCGTCGAGAAAAAGGCTGCCCGCCCTTAGCCGCGCGCCGCATTCATCGGGATGGTGGGAGCCGCCGGCTATCGTGATTGAGCCGCCGGCGCGAAGAGGATGCACACCGGCGAGCCGACCTCGGCGCGCTGGCCGGTGTCGGTGAGCCGTCCGGTGGCGGGGTCGATTTTCAGCACCGCGATGCGGTCGTCGTTCTGGCCGGCGGTGACGAGCCAGCGCCCGGTCGGGTCGATGCCGAAGCCGCGCGGCACTTTGACCTGCGCGGGTGCGTTCTCGATCCACGTCAGCTTTCCATCCGCCGCGACGCCATAGACGGCGAGGGTGTCGTGGCCGCGGTTCGAGACGTAGAGCCACTTGCCGGTCGGGTGGCAGAAAATCTCCGCCGTGGAAACGCCCTCCGTCGGCGTGCCCTCGGGGACGGTTGGCAGGGTCTGCAGCGGAGTCAGCGCGCCGGACTCCGTGTCGCGGGAAAACGCGGTGACGCTCAAGGTCATCTCGTTGTTGGCGTAGGCGAATTTCCCGCCGGGATGGATCGCCAAATGCCGCGGGCCGCCGCCGGGCGGAACCTTTCCCGAAGGCGGGTCGGCGGGCGTGAGCGTGCCCTTCGCGGCGTCGAAGCGGAAGGCCCAGACGTTGTCCGTGCCGAGGTCGCAGGCATAGACGAAGCGGTTCGTGGCGTCGGTGTAAATGGCGTGCCCGTGCGGCTTCTGCTGCCGCTGGAGATTTGGGCCGCTGCCCTCGAACTGCACGAACGCGCTGCGCTCGCCAAGCGATCCATCGGGATTGGCCCGGAGACACGCGATGCTGCCGCCGCCGTAGTTGGCCGCGAGCACGTTTCGCCCCGTGGCGTCCACCCACACGTGGCAGGTGCCGCTGCCGCCGGTGGCCAGTTGGTTGAGCTTCGTCAGCCGACCGCCGGCCCGCACGGCAAACGCCGCGACCGCCCCGCCCTCCGCCTCGATAGCCGCGTAGAGAAATTTCCCATCCGGTGAAAGCGCAACGAAGCTCGGGCTCGGCACCTCGCCCGCGAGTTCGACCGCGCCGAGCCGGCCGGTTTCGGGGTCGAGCCGCGCCGTGTAAATGCCCTGACTCTTTCCCGACTTGGTATAGGTGCCGATGTAAAACAGCGCGTCGGCACTGAAGGAGGACGCGGCGGAGGCGAGGGCGAGGAGCATGGCGACCAGCGTTTTCATGGGCAGTGGAAAGACGGTGCGCCTCAATCCGCCAGCGCGTGGCCCGTCAGCCGGAAAAATGCGTCGCGGTATTTCTCGCTGGTCCGCGCGATGACTTCCTCCGGCAGCGCCGGCGCGGGCGGCGTCTTGTCCCACGCCAGCGTCTCGAGGTAGTCGCGCACGAACTGTTTGTCGAAGCTCGGCGGGCTGATCCCGAGCGCGTGCTGGTCGGCGGGCCAAAAACGGGAGCTGTCCGGCGTCAGGCACTCGTCGATCAGGATCACGCGCCCGTCGAGCAGGCCGAACTCGAACTTCGTGTCCGCCACGATGATCCCGCGCTCCGCCGCATACGCGCGGCCCGCCTCGTAAATACGGATGCTCAGCGCCCGCACCTGCCCGGCCACGTCGTCGCCCACGAGGCGGCGGCACTCGTCCCAGCCGATGTTCATGTCGTGCCCGCTCGCCGCTTTCGTCGAGGGCGTGAAAAGCGTCTCCGGTAACTGCTCCGCCTGCCGCAGCCCGGCGGGCAGCGCGCTCCCGCAGATGCTTTGCGCGGCCTGATACTCCTTCCACCCCGAGCCCGCGAGGTAGCCGCGCACCACGCACTCCACCGGCAGCGGCTGGGCCTTTTTCACGACCATCGAGCGGTGCGCGAGCTGCGCGGCAAAGGGCTGCAGGCTCGCGGGAAAATCGCGCACGTCCGTGGCGATGACGTGGTTTTCCACAAAGCCGAACCGCGCAAACCAGAACGCGGAAATCGAAGTCAGTACCGCGCCTTTGTGTGGGATGGGATTCGGCAGGATGCAGTCGAAGGCGCTGATGCGATCCGTCGCTACGAGGAGCAGATACTCCCCGAGGTCGAAGATTTCGCGCACCTTGCCGCTGGCGATTTTGCGGATGCCGGGGAGGTCGAGGGAATGGATGAGCATGGCAGATTGCAGATTGCTACAAGCGACGCGTTCCCGGCACTCCCAATCTGCAATTCCCCCCATCCCGACCTTTACCGCACTTCAACGATGCGGTCGCCCGCAGCCAGGCGGCGCTCAATCTCCGGCCAGAGCGGGCGCAGCCAGGCAAGGAGCGCGCGGTTGGAACAGTTCCCGATGCGCAGCCAGAGGACACCGGGCGGGGCGGGGCTGCGCAGGCTCCGCTCGGGAAAGTCCTCGTCCTTGGTCACGATGACCGCGCCATGTTCCAAGGCGTATTGCCAGATCGGGCCGTCCTCGGCTTCGCGCAGGCCGCTGTCGCGCACGGCCACGGCCTCCTGCCCGAGTTCGCACAGGAGCCCCGCGAGCGCGGGCGGAAGCTGTGCATCGACGATGAACTTCAAGCGACTTTGATTACGGCGTGATTGGCTTGGGCGGCGGCGTATTGCAGGCACGCCTTGATGTCGCCGGCTTCCAGGTCGGGATAGTCGGAGAGGATTTCGGCCTCGGGCACATCGGCGGCGAGCAGCTCCAGCACGTCCTTGACCCGGATGCGCATCCCGCGGATGCAGGGCCGTCCGCCGCATTGCGCGGGGTTGTAGGTGACGCGGTCAAGATAGTTCATGCGGGCACTCTAGCCGCGCGGCTCGTGGCGGACGAGCGAACTTTCATTCCATGACCGAAGCCTGCCGGCAGGAGATCAATAGT
>CAYQBV010000060.1:0-16508 GCA_964415705.1 uncultured Chthoniobacter sp.
TGGCACGCTCACGGCACCGACCGACTACGATACCAGCAAGCAAGAGGCCACTTGGAAAGGTGCGCCGGCCTACAAATTGCCCTCCGCGACGAACCCGATCGTCGGGCGCGTAGCCTTCTGGACCGACGACGAAACGTGCAAGATCAATCTGAATACTGCGTCCGAGCCCACGCCTTGGGACACGCCGCGTGCGATCAGCAAGCAAGACCTGGCGTATGGAAAGAACCAACCAGGTCACAGTGAGTTTCAGCGCTTTCCCGGCCATCCGTATTCGACCGCCTTGAGTCCCGTGCTCTTTCCGAATCCGAGTGCCGAACTGACCGCTGCGGAGAAGCAAAGCATCTACGAGGCTCTGCCAAGGGTCGCCTGGGGCGGAAGTGAGGCTGGGACGAAATCTGTGGGCAGTCTAAAAAAGGTTATCTTGGATGCCGATCGCCTCTTCGGGTCGGTTGATGAGTTCATCTTCAAACCGGATCGCTCGGTGAACACGCTCGGTGGAAACGTTGATGCGGCCGCCGTGAAGCGCAGTCGCTTCTTTCTTACGACCAGCAGTCGCGCTCCTGAAGTCAACCTTTACGGCCTGCCCCGAATCTCCATCTGGCCGATCAACAGCAACCCAGCGCCGCAGTATCGAAGCCCGTATGACAACCTGTCGGCCTTTTGCGGCACGATCGGCGGCGCCAGTAGCTCGGCGCAGCAGACATTCTACTTTTTAAGGAATAACCCGAATAGCGACACTGCCGATTGGAACCTGGTCGATGGCAATGGGCGCACGCGCAACCAGACGCTCTACTCTTACCTTCAGCGGTTGACTTCACGGGACATCCCTGGCTTTGGCGGCAATTTTGCCCAAACTGGAAAGTGGCACACGGATCGGGATCAGGTTCTGACGGAGATCTTTGATTACATCCGCTGCGCCAACCTCCACGACCCGCAGCTATCTTCGCCCTACAGCAGTAATGGCCAGGTGACTCCGATCAAGATTTCCACCAGTAGCGGCGACACGAAGGGATTCGGTCGGTTTCACTCCATCTCACAGATTGGCTTTCACTTCATTTGCAATCAGGACACTGGCTCGCAGCGGACGGTCGAGGCAGCGTTTCTCTTCGAGCCTTATACCGTTAGTCATGGCTACTATCCTTTGCAGGAAAATGTTTCCTACGAAGTAACCTTCAACGGAAAATCCACGCTGGATACCAAGGATCTGGAATTCCCCACCGGCGCGATTGCTGTGGCGTCAAACAACAGCTTTTCCGGGACGTGGCACGGTCGTAATTGGGGGCCATCGGCCGGCTTGCGCGGCCCCATTGGCGCATTCGGCGGAGGTGGCTACAAACTCCTGGGAAAGAAAAAGGTGGAGATCAGTGCGGGCGGAAAAAAGACCATGGAGTTCGCCTCCGTTCCGATTCAGATCAAGGTCTACTCGGAACCGGGAAAAGTTTTAACGCAGACCTTCGACTTCACGTTTCCCAGCGGCACTTTTCCGATTCCGGATTTGGTCAAGGAAGGGACCACGCCGTTTCGCGGAACGGGAAGTACTACTCCGGAGTATTGGAGGAGTTTCAGTTCAAGATACTCCAGTACGGGGGCGACACCGCAGGCTCCCGGACTCGAGTATCCGGATCAGCGCCGTCGGTTTGGGAACGATTCTGGATATGGCTTCAAAACAGGCAGTGTGTTTCGGGCCGAGGATGTCGTACGATCGATTGTTCCGATTCATGGAGACCTGCGACTCGTCGCGGGAAAAGCAGAGCCGTTGAAAGACGTGACCTTTGTCAAGGTGGGGGGATGGGCGGATGGCCAGCAGCGCTTTTACCACCTTTTCTCCGATCCGGTCGGGACGATGGCATTGTATGGCTTTTCCAATGAACCGGCCGGACCGGTGGATTACAGCACTTCCAAGGCGGGAGACCAGTTGACCAAGGCGGACTACCACTGGTCGCGCCTGCCTGAAATCAACCCCGGAGCCGGGGCGACTTATAACAAGTGGAATGACTTCGACAACGGCATCGCCCATCTCGGCGACGGCCCGTTCATCAATAAGCCGGATGAAGGCAACCGGACCGAGAGCAATGGATACGGCTACTTCTCCTGGAACTTTGACGCGCCGAGTGATGTGCAGTTCTCGCCGAACCGGTTCATGAAGTCGCCCGGCATGTTTGGTTCCCTGCCGACTGGGGTGAAGCGGAACCGGCCGTGGGAGACGCTCCTGTTCCGTCCCCAGCCCAATCATCCGGGCGCGGGTCTGCCCGTTTCTGGTCCTCCCTACACCGATCCGCCGGATCATCTGATCATGGACTTTTTTTGGATGCCAGTGGTCGAGCCGTATGCCATCAGTGAACCGTTTTCCACTGCGGGCAAGATCAACCTGAACTATCAAATCGCGCCGTTTAGCTACATCCGCCGCGCGACCGCGATGCATGCGGTGTTCAAAGCCGAAGAGCCTCTGGCGATTCCGAATTCCATGTCGCGGGTCTACAAGCTATGGGATCATGAGACCTCCGATCACCCCTGGCTGCCGAATGATTCCTATGCTCTCGCCTGCCAGGATCCGTATGTCCGCCAGTATTGGAACGAAGCGTCGAAAGGGATCGGCACGGATGCGCAAAACATGCGGAAATCTATCGACGGGGCCAAAACTCTGCAGCAGTTCGACGACTACTTTAAGAACAAGGGGATTTTTCGCGCGGCGACACAGATCTGTGAGTTGCATCTGGTGAGGAAGGGCGAGTTGTTGTCCGATTATTCGAGCGGGAGCATCTGGTCGAAGAATCTCGTGACGGGCGATAACACCCGTGAAAATCCTTACGCCAGCATTTACGCGAAGCTGACGACCAAATCGAACACCTACACCGTTCATATGCGGGTGCAGGCTCTGAAGCAGAAGACAGCGGCCACTGCGGCAGACTATGAAACGTGGAAAGAGAACTCCGAGAGCATCGTGGCCGAATACCGGGGATCCACATTGCTGGAGCGCTATCTGGATTCGACGGCCCAATTCCCCGACTTCACGAGCGCAACGTCCACGGTTTCGGTTGAGGATTTCTACAAGTTCCGGGTCATCAGCACGAAGAGGTTTGCTCCGTGAGGTGACTGCGAGCGGTTGCGATGGGATCGCTAATCGGCGATGAAAAACACCGCCCGAAACATCCCGCCGACGCTGGTTTCCTCGCGCCGCGCCGAGACCCCGAGGAGTCGCTGAAACATTTCTGTCTCGAGCCGGGCGATAAACGGGAACTCACGGAGTAAGTCGAGAATCGGTGAGTGATGCTCGATGATGGTCAGGGCTCCGCTTTCATCCGAAAGACACTCAGACATGTGCCCGTCGTGATCCCGGAGGCGGGCAAGCCATTTCGCCCGGTCGGCGAGGGTGTCGCCTTTGAGCCGGAGGGCGTAGTCGGCGGATTTTTCCTGGAAGGCGACGAGCAGGAGTTTTTCCGCGGCGGCGACGCCGAAGAGCTTCTGCGCCGCGACGAGGACGGCCAGGGTCATGGCATTGCTGGTCGTGGGGAAAAGATCGTGGGCGCGCTCGGTCAGGCGGTAGAGCATCTGCGGGCGACCGATGGGCCGCGGGGAGCGCCAGGTGTCGAGCAAGCCGCGCTTTTGCAGATCCAGGCACACGCCTTTGACACCCATGTAGCTCATGCCTAGCCGGGCGGCCAGATCGGCCACGCACATGGCTTGGGTGCGCTTGAGTTCATTCAGGACACGGAGCCGCGCGCTGCGTCCGACTTGCTGGATGAGGCGCTGTTTCATGGGAGGAGCGGTGATCAGTGGTCGGTTTTCAGCGGGCGGGTCCGCCCGGAAACTGAACACTCGATACCGAATCCTCTCTCCTGTTGCAATCCGCGGGGCGGAGCTACCGCCGCGCCGTCGGAAAAAACGCAACGCTGCAGCAGTCGGGGCGCGTTGCCTGGCGGCAAGCCGGAGGCTTGCGCTGCGTGGCGGGGAGCGCCGCCACTGCCGCGGGCGGCTACTGCTTCACCGAGATATACGTCTTGCCCGGCGTGGCGTCGGGCGCGACGACGTTGATCGTGGCGGCGACGCGGTCGGGCACGGGCGTGCCGGCGGCGCTCTTGATGTTCATCTTTACCTCGATCTGCATGACCGGCTGGAGCCCGGCGATTTCGAGGAGGACGGACTTTTTGTCCGGCGAAAGCGTGACCGCGGTGATGGGCAGCGGTTCGGTGCCTTTCTGGTTCGCGTTGCTGACTTTGTATTTGTCGGAGCCGTAGGCGGAGGTCCAGCGGTAGTTGTATTGGCTGACCGAGTAGTTTGCGGCCTCGGCGGCGGTGGTGGCATCGAGGGCTTCCGTGAACTCGATGCGGATGCCTTTGTCGGTGAAATGAATGCCGCTCTGCATGGTCACCGTCCCGCCGGTGTAGCGGACGCGCTGGATGGCGCCGTCGCGCTGGGCATTGGTCTGCCAGCCGCGGAGGCCGGAGACGTAGAGCTGGCCGTCGATGGGGTTGAAGCGCGCACGGCTCAGGCCGCTGGCGAACTGCAGCGGGAAGCGGACGATGCCACCCTGCGGCACGTCGCCAACGCGCTCCTGGATCACGTTGTAGAGCGCGGACTGGCCATAGCTCAGGTAGAGCATCTGGCCTTTGAGCGGCCCCCATTTGTCGCTGGTCACCCAGACCTGCCCGCCATTGGAGTTGCACATGTCTTTCGGGATCCAGCAAATGTGCGTGCCGTGCGCGGTGGGCGGCGTGTCCTTATGGGCGAGGTCGGGCACGTCGATGAAGCCGCCTTTTTTCTAGATGTGAGTGTAAGCCGCCGGCACCCAGGTGCCCTCGTTGTCGCCGTTGGAGACTTCGTCGTTTGGGCCCACGCCGATGCCGTTGGGCGCGCGGATGCCGGTGGCGAAGATCTCAAATTTCTGCCCGTCCTTCGAGATTTTGAAAAGGCAGCCGCTGTGGTCGCTGAGCGGTTCCCAGCCGCGGCCACCCTGCCGCACGGGACCGCCTTTCGCGGAGTAGAAATTCCCCTCCGAATCCGTATCGAGGCCGAAGGCGAACTCGTGGAAGGCGGGCGTGACCTGGAAGTCGTTGTTGAAGTTTTCGTAAAGGTCGGCCTCACCGTCGTTGTTCAGGTCGTGCAGGCGGGTGATCTGGTCGCGTCCGAGGACGTAGATTTTGTCGTCCACGATCTTCAGCCCGAGCGCCTGGAACAGCCCCGTGGCGCAGCGTTGCCACTCGATGCTGCCGAGGTCGGCGTCGATGCCTTTGCCCACCCACACGTCGCCATTCCACGTGCAGAAGGCGATGCGCCCGTCTTTGAAAAAGTCGAGCCCGCCGATGCGGATGCCGGATTGGTAGGGGTTGTTCAGCGGCACCTGGAGATCATCGACCACGTAGGGAAACGCGGGGTTCGGCTGGCCGAGCACGCCTTTGACTTTCACGGTTTCCTTCCAGTGTGCCGGGCCGCCTTTGGTCAAAGGCGTGAGGTCGGCGGGCTTGGCTGCGGCTTTCACCGCGGCGGTGAGCGCGGCGGTCTCGGCGCTCGGGCCTTTGGCATAGACGACCTTGAACGCGCTGCCTTTGGTGAAAGCGGGGAGCTTGACCGTGACGCGATTGCCGGCGGCCTCGAGCTTCGCTCCAGCGGGTGCGCCGACGAGTCCGATGACCGTGCGCATGTCGGCGTTCTTTTGGTCGTTGGGCGAAATGGCGACGTCGCCCTCGATCACCGCCGCCGCGCCTTCCGGCGCGTCGGACAGCACCAGCGTGGAGGCCGCGCCGGGCGTGTGGACATTGAAAGTGCGCGTGAGCAACGGCACGTCGCCCGCTTTCTCCAACTCCGGCATCTCGAGGAGCGTGGCCTCACCGACGGTGTAGGCGAAAACCACGTTGTCGCCGTGGAGATAGAGGCCGCGATATTTCGCCCACTCTCTGGGCAGTGGGCCGAGCGGCACCGTGGCCGCGCCGGGGCCGGATGGCACTTTGCGCGGATCCTTGAGGTCGTCGCCCTTGCTCCAGGTCGGGCCGGGGTTGGTTTGGAAATAAAGGTTCGCGCTATTCGCGGGCTTCGGGTTGCCGCCGTGGCTGCCATCGAAAGTCACCCCGCGCCGCTCCACCCAGCCGCCCGTCCAGCCGCCCGCCATGCGGACGAGTTCGGTGTCGAAAAGCTGCGCCGCCTCGCCGCCTGGCCCGAGCTTCACGCCGACGCCTTTGTTCGTGGCGCAGCCGGCCTTCGCGCCTTCGAGCGTGCTCTTGCCGTTGGTGTTTTGGTACGTCGCCGAGAGGAAGCGGCCGTAGTCCATGTTCGGCCAATTGTCGCGGGCGACCACGGAAAGTGTGGTGAGGCCGAGAAGCGCGGCGGTGAGAAGGTGGGCGGGGCGTGGAGTCATGGATGGATGAGGTTTGTGAAAACAAGCGCCCGCGCAGAGACCGGGCTCCGGCGGGCGGGTTTGTTTAGCGGATTCAATCGGGCTGTCGAAGGAAAATTAGGCCGGGAAGAAACGGCGGGGCACTCACAAAAGACCTGAACGAAAGGAGAGTTGAAGACGCGGCCGGGGTGAATCGCGATTGTATGGGCAGTCCGGTTGGATGTGGGCTCCACATCCGAGGGGTACGAGAGGGGGACGATGGCGTTTTCGATTTCAACAACGGTCCTCACGGCGCGGAGGATTACCTTCGCCTGAGATGATGGCAAACAGGCACCGTGGCAGCAGAACGCTGCGTGAACATCGACAGAGAGTCGCTGGCACGGTAAAAAACCGAGCTTATATGGCCCGCCCAGTTCCAATGGCTCGAAAGACTCCACCGCCGTGCCGTGCAGGATGCTGCTCTTCCTGGGGTCCGACCCGACGAAACCGTCGCCGCCTCCTTGCGCGCGAAAGGCCAGACATCGCCTCGAAATCCATTCGCTCCAAACCCTCGGCCCCATCCGCATTGATCGAGAGCAAGGCATGAAGCCAGACTCGACGAATCCGCACGCAACCACTTCAACTCATGCGCCATGACCGCCGATGAACTCCGAACATTGATTCAGTCCAACGAGGCCGACCGCGTGGAGGTGACACGCTCGACCACGGACACGGACAAGTTTCGCGAGGCTATTTGCTCCTTTTCCAACGACATGGCGGGAAGAAAGCAGCCCGGCTACCTGCTTGTCGGCGCGGACCAGAAGGATGCGGGCTTCCATATCCAAGCGACGGACGCGCTCTTGCAGCAGTTCGCCTCGTATCGCTCGGATGGCGCCGTGATGCCGCTGCCGGTGATGAATGTGACTCAGGCGGCGCACCCGGACGGGGGCGGCGACATCATCGTGGTGGAGGTGCATCCGCACGACATGCCTCCCGTGCGCTACAAGGGCCGCACATGCATCCGCATCGGGCCACGCAAGGATTTTGCCACCGAAGCTGAAGAGCGCGTGCTCATCGAGCGTCGCGCGGCAAACTTCCCGACCTTCGACGCCGCGCCGTGCGCGGAAGGGGAATTGCCGAGGCTGGACCTCGAAACTTTCCGCCAAACCTACCGCCGGTTGGCCATTGCGGAGGAGGTCATCGCCGAGAATCACCGCGGCGTGGAGGAGCAGTTGGCCGCGCTCCGCCTCTACAACCTGAGCCGGAACTGCCCGACGAACGCCGGGATGCTCGTGCTGGCCTACGACCCGCTGGACCTGTTCCCCGGCGCGAAGGTGCAATTCGTCCAATATGACGGCCCGGAACTGGGGAACGATGTGCGGGCGGAGAAGACCTTCACCGGTAATCTCATTACGCTGCTCGCGGAGTTGGACAGCTTTCTCAAGGGTCGCTTCACGCAGAAGCCGGTGGTCGTTTCCGAGCTACGCGAGCAGGCGGTCTTCGATTATCCGCCGGAAGCCGTGCGGGAACTCCTGATGAATGCGGTGCTGCACCGCGACTACCAGTCCACTGCGCCGACGCGGTTCTACGAATTCAGCGACCGCATCGAGATTCAGAATCCCGGCGGGCTTTACGGCGAGGCGTCGGCGGAGAATTTCCCGCGCGTGAACACGTATCGGAATCCCATCGTCGCGGAGGCGATGCATGTGCTCGGCTACGTGAACCGTTTCGGTCGAGGCATCGCCCGCGCGCGGAAATTCGTGCAGGAGAACGGAAGCCCGGAGCCGCGTTTTCAATTCGAGGTGAATCACTTTCTCGCCATCCTCCCGAAGCACCCGCAACGATGACCACGCTCGCCTTTTTCAACAACAAGGGCGGTGTCGGGAAGACGACGCTGCTCTACCACCTCGCTTGGATGTTTGCCGACATGGGCAAGCGGGTGCTCGTCGCCGATTTCGACCCGCAGGCGAATTTGACCTCGATGTTTCTCACAGAGCCGGAACTGGAGAAGCTCTGGGACCCGGACAATACGCAGGACCAGAGTGTGATGGCCCCGCTCAGCCCCATCATCCGCGGCCTCGGCGACATCGGCCCCACACCGCTTCTTCGGATCGATCCGAGCATTCGGCTGATCCCCGGCGACCTCAACCTGTCGAATTTCGAGTCCAATCTCTCCGAGGCGTGGGGCGATTGCCTCGATGGAAAGGAACCGGCCTTTCGGACGACCAGCTCGCTATACCGCATCACGCGGCAGGCGGCGGAAAAGTTCGAAGCGGACCTCGTGCTGATTGATGTTGGGCCGAATTTCGGAGCAATCAACCGGGCGGCGCTGATTTGCGCGGACGCGGTGGTCATCCCCGTGGCCCCCGACCTTTTCTCGATTCAAGGCCTGCGAAACCTTGGACCGACTTTGAAGAACTGGCGGCGCGAATGGAGAAAGCGGTTGGACGAAAATCCGGCACCCGACCTCCCGCTGCCGGCGGCAGCAATGAAGCCCCTTGGCTACGTCATGCTTCAATTTGGCATCCGCGACAGCAGGCCCGTGAGCGCATACGAGAAATGGGCGCGGCGGATTCCTGCGACCTTCGCCGAGAAAGTGCTGGAGACACCGTTGACCTCCGTGAGTGCGGTGGACGGCAACTGCCTCGGTCAACTTAAGCACTACCGCAGCCTGATGCCGATGGCGATGGAGGCCCGGAAACCGATCTTCCGGCTGAAACCGTCCGACGGAGCGATCGGCGCGCACACCTATAGCGTCAAGGATTGCGAGCGAGACTTCCGCGAACTGGCGATGACGATCTTGGAAAAGGTCGAGACGATGGGTGTGATCGCTGCGACGTCTTGAGCGATGATCCGCTGCACTCACGGCACGAGTGCCCGTCACCGCGTTGCTGTGGAACCGCACCAATGTTGCCATCACCTTCCATCTCCCTCGCTCGCAAAGCCCATCGTTCGACGGAGCCGCGCAGGGCGAGTGCATTTTCACTGGCAGCCGCAGCCCGAACGAAGCCTATTCAGCGTGGTGGGGGAGCGACGGGCACCGCTTCGTGATGTTTTCCGCCGGGGCCAATACGCTTGGCGTCGGCAGCGCCGGCTCCGGGATGTGGACGCTCAACACCGGCGGCAAGAACTGGCCCAGCCCGGCCCCGGCCGCGGCGGGAGCCAGGCGCTAACCGGGCCGCACGCCGGCTTGGTCCGACCCCTCAAAAGCTGCGCAAACTTTCCTGTTTACAAACCCGACCGGACCATCTTTCTTCCCCGCCCCACGCGCGTATCTGTTAAGTCACACGCACCGTTGGTCCCTGGGTCGCCGAGTCTCATGCTCGGCGGCTGTCGCGCCAGGGGAAACCCGGTGAAATAGAAAGAATCGTTAATCATGCCCGTTCGTTTAGGACGTTTCGAAATGCCGAAGTCCCTCACCAAGGTCGAGGACTCCGCCACAGAAACCTACGCCAAGTTCATCGCCGAGCCTTTTGAAGCCGGCTACGGTCACACCATCGGCAACTCGCTCCGCCGCGTGCTGCTCTCCTCGCTCGAGGGCGCGGCCATCACCTCCGTGAAAATCGAGGGTGCCAACCACGAGTTCCAGACGCTCCCGCATGTCGTGGAGGACGTGACGGACATCGTGCTCAACCTCAAGAGGGTGAAATTTAAAGCCCACGACCACGAAGTGCGCAACCTGCGGATTAATGTGAACAAGGAAGGCGCCGTGACCGCGGGCGACATCGAGGACTCCGCCCAGTGCGAGGTGCTGAACAAGGATCTCGTCATCTGCACCCTCGACAAGAAGCACCGGTTCGAGGCCGAACTGGAGGTCAAGGTCGGCCGTGGCTTTGCCCGTGGCGATGAGAACAAGCACCCCGACCAACCGATCGGCGTGATCGCGATCGACTCGATCTTTTCGCCCGTGACCCGCGTGAAATACGCGGTGGGTAACACCCGCGTGGGCCAGCGCACCGATTACGACAAGCTCGAGATCGAGATCTGGACCGACGGCCGCGTGACGCCCGAGGACGCGCTCGTGCAGGCTTCGTCCATCTTGAAGAAGCATTTCGAGCCGTTCTACGCCTACGACGAAAACGCCGTGGAGTTTGACGAAATGCCGAAGGAGCAGACGCAGGAAAACCAGAAGATGAAGAAGCTTCTGAACATGAGCGTGAACGAGATCGAACTCTCCGTCCGCGCCGCCAACTGCCTGAACAACGCCAACATCACGACCGTCGGCCAGCTCGCGATGAAGAGCGAGGCGGAGATGCTCAAGTACCGCAACTTCGGCAAGAAGTCGCTCAACGAGATCAAGGACAAGCTGGTCCAGCTCAACCTCTCGCTCGGCATGAAATTCGACGATGGCCTCGTCGATCCGCAGGGCGCAGAACCAGCTCCGGCCGCGGAAGAATAACCACACTCAAGAACCCACCTCATGCGCCACCAAAAAAAGACGGTCAAACTCGGCCGGAAGGAAGGGCATCGGAAGTCGATGCTCGCCAACCTCGCCTGCAGCCTGATCGAGCACTCCCGCATCAAGACCACCCTCGCCAAAGCCAAGGCCGTAAAGCCGATAGCGGAGAAGATGGTCACCCTCGGCAAAAAGAAAACCCTGCACGCCCGCCGCACCGCGCTCGCCGTGCTGCGTCAGGCGAACATCGTAAAAATCCTCTTCGACGACATCGCCCCGCGCGCGGCTGATCGCAAAGGCGGCTACACCCGCATCGTCAAGCTCGGCCAGCGGCAGAGCGACGCCTCCGAGATGTGCTTCATCGAATGGGTGGACGCCCCCGTCGGCGTCGAGACCGCGCTCCCCGAGCCCAAGGCCAAGGCCGTGAAAAAGCCCGCCGCCAAAAAGGCCGACGAGCCCGCGGCTGAGGGCGAAGCCAAGCCGGAGAAAAAGCCCCGCGCGAAGAAAGCGGAAAAGGCGAGCGAGGAGTAATCCCGGGCTTCCAGAAATCATTCAGGGCGGCGCTCGTTTCGGGCGCCGCCCTTTCTGTTGGAGTCGTGGCGCATTTTTCTCTGGATTCGCTCCCCTTGTTTACGGACCTGCGGGTTTTCCGCTTGTGTCCGCGCGCATTTCGTCCGCTACGTTCCGCCCCGATTCGGCCTGCGGCAGAAACTCCGCAGTCCGTGATGGTCACTTTTTTCCAACTCCCATGAAACGCCTTATCCTCATCCTCATCCTCCTCGCCCTCGCCGCCCCGCTCCACGCGCAGACGGCGAAGCCCAACATCGTCCTGATCTTCGTCGACGACCTCAGCCCGAACGACCTCTCATGTTACGGGCGGAAAGACCACGCGACCCCGAACCTCGACAAGCTCGCGACGCAGGGGATGCGCTTCACCAGCGCCTACGCCGCGCAGCCCATCTGCTCGCCGTCGCGGGCGGCGCTGCTGACCGGCAAATGTCCCGCGCGTTTGCACCTCACGAATTTCCTCCCCGGTCGGGCCGACGCGCCGACGCAGAAACTGCTCCAGCCCGTGATCGAGGGACAGCTCCCGCTGGAGGAATTCACCGTTGCCGAGCTGCTGAAGGCCGCGGGCTATACCACGGCGTGCATCGGGAAATGGCACCTCGGCGGCGCGGGCTTCGGGCCGAAAGAGCAGGGGTTCGATGTCGTTTTCGCGGGCGAGGCCAAGACCACACCGACGGCAGAGGAGGGGAGCAAAGGCGAGATCGGGCTGACCGTGGAGGCCGAGAAATTCATGGAGGCGAACAAGGACAAGCCGTTCTTCCTCTACCTCCCGCACAACAGCCCGCACCTCCCCTTTTCCGCCCGGCCCGAGGATGCGGCGAAACACGCAGGCGCGTTCAACCCGGCGTATGCCGATGTCGTCGCGCGCCTTGATGCGGCGGTCGGCCGCATCATGGCCAAAGTCGAGGCGCTCGGCCTCGCGGACCGGACGGTTTTCATTTTCACCAGCGACCACGGTGGGCTGCATGTCCTCGAGTCGCCGGGCACGCCCGCCACGCACAACACGCCGTTCCGCGCGGGCAAAGGCTTTCTCTACGAAGGCGGACTGCGCGTGCCGCTCATCGTCCGCTGGCCGGGCAAAGTCACGCCCGGCGTGAATGACACGCCCGTGCTGCTGACCGACCTCATGCCCACGCTGCTGGAATGGGGCGGCGTGAACCCCGGCAACGCCGTCGGCCCGCTCGACGGCGTGAGCCTGCTGAAAATGTTCACGGGTATCGCGCTGCCGCCGCGCCCGCTCTTCTGGCACTTCCCGCATTACACGAACCAAGGCGGGCGCCCCGCCGGCGCGGTGCGCGAAGGCGACTGGAAGCTCGTGGAAAACTACGAGGACGAAAGCGTGGAGCTTTTCGACCTCGGGAAAGATCCCGGCGAAACCACGAATCTCGCCGCGCAGGACAAAGGGCGCGCGGATGGTTTGCAGAAAAAACTCCGGGAGTGGCGCAAGCGCACCGGCGCGCAGGAGTGCGCCCCGAACCCGGCCTTCGACCCCGCCGCGCACGCTGCGCTCTACGTCACGCGCGACCCCTCGAAGCTCCCCGCCGCGGACAAAACCGCCGCGCAACTCGAAGCCGAATGGAAGCCCTGGCGCGCGGCCATGAACGCCGCCGCGCAAGGCGGCAAGCCGCTCGTCACGCCCGCGACCGGCGACATCCGACTGCACGGCGCCGAGGCCCAGGTCCACGGCGAAAAGCTCCGCTACGAGCCCCAGCCGATGAAGCGCACGCTGGGCTTCTGGGTGAATCCCGCCGACTGGGCGAGCTGGGATTTCGACGTGACCAAGGCCGGGAAATACGAAGTCGAAGTCCTGCAAGGCTGCGCCGGCGGCGGCTCGGAGGTCGCGGTCGAGGTGGCCGGGCAGAAGCTCACCTTCACCGTCGAAAACACCGGCGGGTTTCAGCAGTTCATCGCGCGCAGCATCGGCGTGGTCGATCTGCCCGCCGGCAAACAGACGCTCGCCGTGAAGCCGCAATCCAAGAAAGGCGGCGCGGTGATGGATGTCCGCCAAGTCACACTGCGGCCGAGCGCTGGGAAGTAAGATTGCCGCCGCGGCGCGCCCGCCGCTAGTCTCCCCGCCATGCCTTCCTTCGACATTGTTTCCGAAATCGACACGCAGGAAATCGACAACGCCATCAACCAGGCCCGCAAGGAACTCGCCACGCGCTTTGATTTCAAAGGCAGCCGCGCGACGATCGAGTGGGAGGACAAGGAGTCGAAAATCGTGCTCCAGGCCGAGGACGGCACGAAACTCAAGAGCTTGCACGAAATCGTCGTCGGCAAGCTCGCGCGCCGAAACATCGACCTCCGCAACGTGGAGCGGAAGGATCCCGTGATCTCGCCACTCGGTCATGCCACGCAGGACTTTGTCATCAAACAGGGACTCGACGGCGACAAAGCCAAGGAGATCGTGAAGGCGATCAAGGCGGAGAGTTTCAAGGTGCAGAGCGCGCTGCAGGAGCGGCAGATTCGCGTCACCGGAAAAAAGCGCGACGACCTCCAGGAGGTCATCGCGTTTTGCCGCAGCCAGGATTTCGAGGTCGTGCTCGGCTTTAAGAATTTCCGCGACTGACGGGCGCGGCTACGGGCCTTTCAGCCCAAAGACGCGGACGAGGAAGCTGAGTTCGTCGGCTTTCTCGTCGATGACTTTGGTCATCGGTTTGCCGCTGCCGTGGCCGGCTTTGGTCTCGATGCGGATGAGCACGGGCGGGCCGTCGGGTGGCTGGCACTCCTGCAGGCGTGCGGCGAATTTGAAGCTGTGCGCGGGAACCACGCGGTCGTCGTGGTCGCCGGTGGTGATGAGCGTGGCCGGGTAGCGCACGCCGGGCCGGAGCCGGTGGAGCGGCGAGTAGGCGAGGAGCACGGGAAAGTCGTCCGCGTTTTCGGCGGAGCCGTAGTCGCTCGTCCAGGCCCAGCCAATGGTGAAGCGGTGAAAGCGCAGCATGTCGAGCACGCCGACCGAGGGCAGCGCGGCGCCAAACAGCTCCGGGCGCTGCGTCAGGCACGCGCCGACGAGCAGGCCGCCGTTGCTGCCGCCTTGGATCGCGAGCTTTTCGCGCGCGGCGTATTTCTTCGCCACGAGCCACTCGGCGGCGGCGATGAAGTCGTCGAAGACATTCTGTTTGCGCGCCTTCACGCCGGCCTGGTGCCAGGCGATGCCGTATTCGCCGCCGCCGCGCAGGTTCGGCATGGCGAAGACGCCGCCCATTTCCATCCACACGAGGGCGGTGACGCTGAAGGCGGGCGTGAGGCTGATATTGAATCCGCCGTAGCCGTAGAGCAGCGCGGGCGCGGCGCCATCGAGCACCAGTCCGCGCCGGTGCGTGATGAACATCGGGATGCGCGTGCCATCTTTGCTGGGGAAAAAAACCTGCTTCGTCTCGTAGTCGGCGGGTTTGAAATCCACGCGCGGCTCGCGGAAGACGCGGCTCTTTCCCGTGGCGAGATCGAGGCGGTAAATGGTGCCTGGCGTGGTGAAACTGGTGAACGCATAAAACGTCTCGGCGTGGTCGCGCTTTCCGCCAAAACCCTCGGCGGTGCCCAGCCCCGGCAGCGTGATTTCCCAATTTGGCGCGGCGGTTTTCCCATCCCACGTGAACGTGCGCACGAGGCTGTGGGCGTCGCGCAGGTAGTTGCAGACGAACTGTCCGCCCACGAGGTTCGCGCTCTTGAGCGGCTCGTCGGCCTGCGCGATGATCTCGCGCCAGTGGGCGCGTTCCGGTTGGCGCACGTCGATGGCGACGACGCGGCTGCGCGGCGCATCGAGGTCCGTTTCGAAAAAGAAAAGCGGCCCGTCGTTGTCGATGAAACTGAACGCGGCGTCGAAGGCAGGGATGAGTTCGACGACCGGCGACTGCGGCTCGGCGAGGTCTTGGTAAAAGACGAGGTTCTTCGTGTCCGTGCCTTTGCTCACAGGGATGACGAGGTAGCGCCCGTCGTCCGTGACGCCGCCGCCGAAGCCCCAGTCGGCGTGATCGCGCCGCTCGTAGATCAGCGCGTCGTCGGCCTGCTTCGTGCCGAGTTTGTGGAAGTAGAGTTTCTGAAACTCGTTCACGCCCTTCTTTTCCTCACCCGCGCGGGGCGCGGCATAGCGGCTGTAGAAAAAGCCGCTGCCATCCCTCTTCCACGACGCCCCGGAGAATTTCACCCACTCGACCACGTCCGGGCGGTCCGCGCCCGTGGCGACCTCGCGCACGTGCCAGTCCTCCCAGTCCGAACCCGCACGCGAGAGGCCGTAGGCGAGCAGCGTGCTGTCGTCGCTCACCGCGTATCCGGCGAGCGAGACCGTGCCATCGGGCGAGAGCGTGTTCGGATCGAGCAGCACCCGCGGCTCCGCGCCCGGCGCGTCGGCCACGTAGAGCACGCGCTGATTTTGCAGCCCGCTGTTGTGCAGGAAAAACAGCCGCCCGCCCTGCTGGAACGGCACGCCGAAGCGCTCGTAATTCCACAGCTTCATCAGCCGCTCCTTGATCCGCGCGCGCGCCGGGACGCTATCGAGAAACGCGGAAGTGACCTTGTTCTGCGCCGTCACCCATGCCTTCGTCTCGTCCGCGTTGTCATCCTCCAGCCAGCGATACGGATCGGCGATCTTCGTGCCGTGGTAGTCGTCCACCTGGTCGGCGTGGCGGGCGGGTGGGTAGGTCAGTTTGGGTTCGGCGGCGGGCGTGGGCATGGGGAAAAGGAGGAGCGCGGAGATGAGCGCAAGCGCGAGCAGGCTGGGGGCGCGCCGCCCAATTCTGTCATCCTGAGCGGAGTTTCGCCGTGGGCGAAGGCGGCGGGCGAAACGGAGTCGAAGGACCTCTAACTTTTCGTGGGCGGAGGCGGTGGGCCGGAAATAGTGAGAGGTCCTTCGACTCCGCTGCGCTCCCCTCAGGATGACGGTTTTCATTGTCGCTGCGCTCAAAGCCTCCGCGCCAAAACATACCCCCGCCCCACCGCCGTCGGCTGGGTTTCCACCCACTCAAATCCCGCGCCGTCCAGATACCCGCGCATCTCCGCGAGCGAGTAGCATTTCCCCTCGGTGATGTTCATGAGCAGCGCCGAGTATTCCGCCACGTGGAGCGGGCCGGTCTTCTCGGCATTGATGAAAGCGTCGTGCACGATCAGCAGCCCGCCGGGAGCCAGCGCCGCGTGCGACTTCGCGAGCAACTCGCGCACGACCGACTCATCCCAATCGTGCAGCACGTTCGAGAGCAAATGCGTGTCGAACACCGCCGGCCACCCGCCCGCGAACATATCGCC
>CAYQBV010000061.1:0-16491 GCA_964415705.1 uncultured Chthoniobacter sp.
CCCGCGTGGAGGAACTCGCCGCCCAGGAGCACGCTCGGCCCGCCCGCCAGCGCAACCCCGTCACCACCTACCAAACCATCGCCCAAACCCTCACCCGCAATCGCTCGTAGCAGTGTTCAGTATTCAGTTTTCAGTTTTCAGTTTCCAGAATCCCTGCCGCGACTGAATACCGAATACTGAACACTGAACACTGAACACTCCCTGCCCCGTCATTCCTCATTCCCCTTTATGCCCACCGACACCGCCCACATCCAAGACGTCCTCACCCGCGCGCGCGCCGAAGTGCGCAAAGTCATCATCGGCCAGGAGGACGTGGTCGATAAGGCGCTCATCGCCATCTTTACCGGCCACCACGCGCTCATCGAAGGTGTCCCAGGCGTCGCGAAAACGCTGCTCGTCCGCACCCTCGCGCGCGTGCTCGGTTGCGAGTTCAACCGCATCCAATTCACGCCCGATCTCATGCCGGCTGACATCATCGGCACGAGCGTTTTCAACATGCAGAAGAACGAGTTTGCGCTCATCAAAGGCCCGGTCTTCACCACGTTTCTCCTCGCCGACGAAATCAACCGCGCGCCCGCGAAAACCCAGTCCGCGCTGCTCCAGGCGATGCAGGAGCGCAAGGTGACGATCGACCGCGACACGCATCCGCTGTCGCCAAACTTCACCGTCTTCGCCACGCAGAACCCGGTCGAGTACGAGGGCACCTATCCGCTGCCCGAGGCGCAGAAAGACCGCTTCATGCTCAAGGTTTCGATGAGCACCCCTGACCGCGCCAGCGAACTCGAACTCGCGCACCGCATGCTCGGTTCGCACTCGCCCGAGGAGGCGCTCGCCGCCGGTGAAGTCCAGGCCGTAGTTTCCGCCGAGGACCTCGCCCAGCTCCGCCGCGCGCTCGAAGGCGTGACCGTCCGCGACGAGCTGACGGCCTACGTCGTGGACATCGTGCGCGCGACTCGCGAGACGGACACCGTCCTCGTTGGCGCCGGTCCGCGCGCCACCCAGGCGCTGCTCCTCGCCAGCCGCGCCAGCGCCGCGCTCGCGGGGCGGGATTTCGTCACGCCGGACGATGTGAAATCCATGACCGAAGCCGTGCTCGGGCACCGCCTCGTGCTGCGGCCGGAGTATGAGATTGAAGGAGTGACCATCGCGGAGGTGATCGCGAAGATTTTGGAGCAAGTGACCGTGCCGCGATGAGAGGGAAAATTCGAAATCCGAATATCGAAATCCGAAACAAATCCGAAATGTCTGAAAGCAGGGAAAACAGACCCTATGACCTTGAAGAGCGGACCTTCGCTTTTGCTCGGGATGTGCGCGCTTTCATAAAGTTGCTGGAGCGGACAATTGGAAATGTCGAGGACGCCCGACAGGTTGTTCGTTCTTCTGGTTCGGTGGCAGCCAACTACATCGAGGCCAATGAATCGCTGAGCAAAAAGGACTTTCGGATGCGGATCAAAATCGGGCGGAAGGAAGCCAAGGAAAGTCGCCTTTGGCTAAGGCTGATCGACACCGAAAATCGACCGGAAGCGCGAGCCCATCAGGAACGACTCTGCATGGAGGCTCATGAGCTGATGAACATCCTCGGCGCAATTTTCCGAAAATGTGAGGGCGGCGAATGATTCCTTTTCCCGTCTTTCACTTCCTTCGGATTTGTTTCGGATTTCGATATTCGGATTTCGAACTTTTCCCATGCTAGTTCCCCGCACGCGCCTCATCCTCTGGATCACGCTGATCGTGCTGCCTTTCGCCGCGATCGCGGCGACGCTCCCCACGCTCTCGTGGCTGGCGGCGATCTTCATCGGCGGGCTGGGTTTCCTGGTGATCTTCGACGCGGTCACCGCGCGCGGCGGCCTCGGCGGGGTGCGCGTGATTTTACCCGAGGTGGTGCGTTTGCAAAAGGACCGGCCCGGCACCGTGGAGGTCCGCATCCAGAACGACGCGCAAGACGCGCGCCGGCTGCGGATCGGTTTCGCGTTCCCGCGCGAGATCAAACCCGCAAGCGACGACCGCGAGGCGCTGCTCCCGGCGGGCGCGGAGTTTTCCCGGCTCGACTGGGCGGTCACACCGGCGCGGCGTGGTCAGTATTTTCTCGATCGCGTGTATCTCGAAGCGGTGTCGCCGCTCGGCTTCTGGGCGGCGCGGACCAGCCACGCGCTGCGCTCCGAGCTGCGCGTGTATCCCAATCTTTTCGACGAGCGGAAAAACGTCGCCGCGATTTTCCTCAAACGCGGCCAACTCGGCGCGCATGCCCAGCGCGCCGCCGGGCAGGGGCGGGATTTTGAAAAGCTGCGGATATACAGTCCCGGCGACAGCCTCAACGAAATCCACTGGAAGGCCTCCGCCAAGCGCGGCCACCCGGTGACGAAGGTTTTTCAGGTCGAGCGCACGCAGGAGGTCTACGTGATCGTCGATGCCTCCCGCTTGTCGGCACGACAGATTTCCGTTTCCAAATCGGACGCGACTGCACCGCAACCAGAAACCAGAAACCAGAAACCAGAAACCCCTGAAACGACCGTGCTTGAACGCTACGTCACCGCCGCGCTCATCCTCGGCCTCGCCGCCGAGCAGCGGGGCGATCAGTTCGGGCTCGTGACCTTCAGCGACCGCGTGCTCAGCTTTGTCCGCGCGAAGAGCGGCCAGGCGCACTACGCCGCCTGCCGCGACCGGCTTTACGCGCTCCAGCCGCAGAGCGTCACGCCGGACTTCGAGGAGCTGTGCTCGTTCATTCGCCTGCGGCTGCGCAAACGCGCGCTGCTCATTTTCCTCACCGCGCTCGACGACCCAATGCTCGCCGAGAGCTTTGCCAAAGCCAGCGAGCTGATCAGCCGCCAGCACCTGATGATCGTGGACATGCTTCAACCGCCCGGCGCGCAACCGCTCTTCAGCAATGCGGCCGTCACCAGCATCGACGACCTTTACCGCCACCTCGGCGGCCACCTGCAATGGAACAGCCTGCGCGAACTCGAGAAGGTGCTGAAACGTCGCGGCGTTCGCTTTGCCCTGCTCGATCCCGAGAAGCTCGTCGCGCAGGTCATCGGGCAGCACGCGGATGTGAAACGGAGGCAGCTTCTTTAATGACGAATGTCGGATGACGAATGACGAAAGAATGTCGAAGCCTGAAACCCAAATGAAACGACTCACGCTCGCACCGGCACATTCGCCATTCCGCCTTCGGGCTTCCTTCGTCATCCGTCCTTCGTTCTTCGTCATTCCCCCCCTCCCATGATCATCGACCTCCCGCGCTTTATCACCGCCGAGCGTCCGTCCTGGACGGAGCTGGAGAAGACGCTCGACCGGCTCCAGGCCCAGCCCGATCGGCAGCTCACGATCGAGGAGGCGAAGCGCTTTCACCTGCTTTACCAGAAAGTCTCCGCCGACCTCGGGCGGATCGCCACCTTCGCCTCCGAGCCGGAACTGCGGCGCTATCTCGAGGCGCTCACCGCGCGCGCCTACGCCGAAATTCACGAGACGCGCGAGCGCGGCCGGCGCTTCCGTCCCGCGCGGTGGTTCTTCGCGGAGTTTCCGCGCGCCTTTCGCCGGCACCTCGGCGCTTTCCACGTCTCATGGATCATCACGCTCGTCGGCGTGCTCTTCGGCGGCTTCGCCGTGATGCTCGACGACGAAGCCAAGGAAGCGGTGATGCCCGCGATGTTTGCCAACCATCTCGGCGACCCCTCGAAGCGCGTGGCTGCGGAGGAAAAGGCCGCCAAAGATCGCGGGGCCGGCCAGCACTCGACCTTTGCCAGCCAGCTCATGGTGAACAATATCGGCGTCTCGATCAAAGCCGTCGCCCTCGGCCTGACCTACGGCCTCGGCACGATCGTCCTCCTTTTCTACAACGGCGTCATCCTCGGACTCGTCGCCATCGACTACATCCTCGCGGGCCAGACCGTCTTCCTCGCCGGCTGGCTCCTGCCGCACGGCGTCATCGAGATTCCCGCCATCCTCATCGCCGGCCAGGGCGGACTCCTGCTCGGCAAAGCGCTCATCGGCCACGGCGACCGCGCCCCGCTCCCCGCGCGGTTGCGCACCCTCGGCCCGGACCTCGCCACGCTCATTGGTGGCGTCGCCGTCATGCTCGTGTGGGCGGGTTTCGTGGAGTCGTTTCTTTCGCAGTATCACCAGCCGGTCATCCCGTATGCCGTGAAGATCGCCTTTGGTGGTGTCGAGCTGGCGGTGCTCATTTGGTTCCTCGGCTCGGGTCGGGCGAAAGACAGCGCGACCGGCGCAGCGGAGGTGCGCCCGTGAATTCCGAGCTGCGCATCCGCACGCCGGAAGGCATCGCCTTTGCCTGCCAGCTCGCCGGCCCCGTGGCGCGCTGCATGGCGTGGAGCATCGATCTCGTCGTCATCCTCGTCCTCGGCATGACGGTGAGCACGGTTTGCGCAAAATTCGGGATGATCAGTCCGGACTTCGCCTCCGCGTTCTCGATCGTCTCCATTTTCGTCGTTTCGACCGGCTACCGCATCTTTACCGAATGGGTCTGGCGCGGGCAGACCGTGGGCAAAAGGATCATGCGCCTGCGGGTCATGGACGCCCAGGGTCTGCGGCTGCAGTTCCACCAGATCCTTATGCGCAATCTCCTGCGCTTCGCCGATTTCCTCCCCGGCTGTTACCTCGTAGGCGGCGCAGCCATGGTGTTGAGCCGGCGCGCCCAGCGCCTCGGCGATCTCGCGGCGAGCACCGTCGTCGTTCACATCCCGAAACACGCCGAGCCCGACCTCGACCAGCTCCTTGCCGGGAAGTTCAACTCGTTCCGCCAGTTCCCGCACCTCGAAGCCCGCCTCCGCCAGCGCGCCACGCCCGACGAAGCCCGCCTCGCCCTCCAGTCCGTCGTCCGTCGCGACGACCTCGAGCCCGAAGCCCGCGTCCGCCTTTTCGGCGAGCTCTCCGCCCATTTCAAAACACTCGTCGCCTTTCCACCCGAAGCCGTCGAGGCCATGCCCGACGAGCAATACATCCGCAACGTCGTGGACATCCTCTTTCGCCCGCGCACCGCGGTGGAGGGAAAGGCGCGCGCGGTCCTGGTCGGCGCGGTTTAGCAGGGGGCCGCGGGCTGCGCTCTCCGGGGCGGCGGTCTCTCTCGCGGGGCTGGCGCTGCCGCACCTCGGGGCAAAGGTTTTTCGGCAGCTCACCATCCACGACCAGCCGCGGCAGATTAGGCTTTCGTCGGATTGGTCCGTGGCTTTGCATCGCCGCCCGCGCGCGCTTTGCCTCCATGACACTTTCTGAAATCACCGTCTCCGTCCTGATCCCCGCCTACAACGAGGAGGAATCCATCACCGGCACCGTCGAGGCCATTCGCAAATACGCCGGGATGGTGAAAGCGATGGAGATCATCGTGATCAACGACGGCTCGCGGGACCGCACCGGGGAAATCGCGCGCACGCTGCCGGTCACGCTGATCGAGCACGAGACGAATACCGGCTACGGCTCCGGATTGAAGGACGGTCTCCGCCAGGCGCAGTACGAGTTCATCCTCATCGCCGACGCCGACGGCACCTACCCGCTGGAGGACATCCCGCGGCTGCTCGCGGAAGCGCCGAACTACGCCATGGTCGTAGGCGCGCGGACCGGCGCGATCGTGAAAGTGCCGCCGCTGCGCAAGCCCGGGAAGTGGCTCATCACCCGCCTCGCCGAGTACCTCAGCCAGCGCAAAATCCCCGATCTCAATTCCGGCTTCCGCGTCTTCCGCAAGGACGTGGCCCTGCGTTTCCTCACGCTCTACCCGGACGGCTTTTCTTTCACCACCACGATCACGCTGGCCATGCTGACGAACCACTACAAGGTGAAGTTCATCCCGATCAACTACCACCGGCGCGTCGGTAAATCCTCGATCAAACCGCTGCGCGACTTCACCAATTTCACGATCCTGATCATCCGCATCTGCGCCTACTTCAAACCGCTCAATGTCTTCGTTCCGCCCGCGCTCTTGCTCATCCTCGCGGGGGTGACCAAAGGCGCGATTGATTACACCGGCTTCCTCGACCCGCTGGCGGCGGGCCGGCTCGGGCTTTTCGGCATCGTCCTCGCGCTGACCGGCGTGCAGATGCTTTTCATCGGGCTGCTGGCCGATCTCATCGACCAGCGGATGAAGCTCTAACCCGATGCCGCGGACCTTTCCTCTCAAAGCCTCGGATCGCATCCTGTTCTTCGCTCCGCACCCCGACGACGAGTCGCTCGGTGGCGGTGGTCTGGTGCAAAAGGCGGTCGCCGCCGGCGCGCAGATGCGGTTCGTTTTTTTGACCAATGGCGACCGCAATCCGTGGCCGCAGCGGGTCATGGAGCGGTGCGTCTTTCTCGATGCCAGAGCCCGGCGGCGCTGGGGGACGCAGCGGCGGCAGGAGGCGCTCAATGCGCTGGTCATCCTCGGCATCGGGGAGCCGGCGGAGGCGCACTTCCTCAGTTGGCCGGATCAGGGCGTGACGCCACTGCTCATGGCCGGGGATGAAAGGGCGCTCGAAACCATCTGCGAGCAGATCGCCCAGTGGCGGCCCACGCACGTCATCCTGCCCGCCGCCGAGGACACCCATCCCGATCACAGCGCGTTTTTCGTCCTCGCGCAGATCGCCCTCGACCGCCTGCGCCGCCGCGGCCTGAACGTCCGCCACGTGCTGTCCTATCTCGTGCATGCGCCCCAGGCGCGGCTCGCGCTCTCGGCTCGGCACCTGGCTCTTTCGCTCGCGGAAAAGGCGGTGAAACGCGACGCCATCCAGGCGCACGAAACGCAGATGCTTTCGCGCCGGCGTTTCCTCGCGCACGCCCGCGACGTGGAGGAATTCCACCTCCCGCTCAAGCCCGACGCCCGGCACCCGCATCATCCGATCGTCAGCGCCGATCAGGGCCGCGGGGCGTTGCGCCTGAAGCTCCGGCTGCCGCGGAAGTTTCTCCGCTTTGCCGGGGCCACCCTGCACCTCGCCATTGAGACGGTTCTCGAAGGCAGCCTCCGCTGGTCGCTCCCGCTGCCCGGGCGCTCGGCCCGCGCCCGCCTTACCGACACCGTGACCGGTCAACCCGGCCGCTGGGCCAGCGTTCGGATCACCGGACGCACCGCGGTCGTCGTCCTGCCCATTGCCGCCGCGCAGCCGCTCACCCGGCTCTTCGCGAAATTCGACCGCCGCCGCTTGTTTTTTGACACCGCCGGGTGGCGCGAACTCCCCGTCGATCTCGACCGTGGACCGAAAGTGCGGCTGCACCGCCTCGGCACCGCCGTCGTGGAGTAGGGGAGCCGGGCTTTACGCGACCCGCCCGCCCGGTTTGCGGAAAAAGCCGTGCGAGTATTTGCCCGAGTAGAGCGCCACCGCGCCGACCCCGTGCGGGGCGAGGAACGCATCCACCGTGGCCTTGAGGAACGGGTAGAAATTTTCCGACGCCGAGCCGCTCGCAGGATCGTGGTAATCCTGCACCACGCACACCGCGCCGGGTGACAGTCGCGGCCAGACGTGGCCGAGGCAGCGCGTGATCAGCGCGGCGTGAAATTCCGGCGGCGCACCGATCCCGCAGTCGATTTGCGCGAAGGCGATGGCCGGCGGGAGTTCGGCCGGCAGGGTCGTCTCGAAGCGCCCGGTGTGGATGACCGGCACGGGCAGCGCGCGGGTTTGGAAATGAGCGAGCAGCGCCTCCCGCGTATTGGTGAAAAGGCCGAGGTTGTGCTCGAAGCTGTCGTACACATGGAAGGCGCGCGCCGGATCGTGCTGCGCGAGGATGCTGGCGATGAACGCGGAGGTGCGTCCGTCGAAGCAGCCCAGGTCCACAAAGTCGCCGGGCACGCCGTAGGCGAGCACCTGCTCGGCGAGGTGCCAGAGATTGATGCGCTGCTCGGCGGTAGACATCTGCGTGGTCTGGTCGGGCAGGGGGACCAGCTCCGCCTGGACCCCGAGCCGGCGCGCCAGCCCGGCGAGCGCCCGGTGTTTCCGCCCGACGGGACGCTCAAAAACCGGGTCGCAGATTTGGAAATTGTGCATCGCCGGGGACGGTGCCTCCGGGCGCGGGATTGGTCGAGAAATCTCACCGGCCCGCGCGAAAGAACGAAGCGCGAACCGGGCGGTAACAATTCCATAACACGGGCGGGGGAGTCTCGGGGTGGGATCAGGCGCATTCCGCGGCTGGCCCGAAACCAGACAAAAACAGAAAGACCTCGAATATGAAAACAACCCGAAAGCACGCGGCGTTCACCCTCATTGAACTGCTCGTCGTCATCAGCATCATTGCGATCCTCGCGGGACTCGCGATGCCTGCGATGACTGGAGTCCTCCTGAGCGGCAAGCAGACCAAGGCAGCGAACAATGCCCGACAGATCGGCCTGGCTTTGCGCCTGTTCGCGGGGGACAACGATGGCAACTACCCGATGGAAAAGAACAGCTATGGCGAGGTCATCGTCTCTTCCAACGATGTCTTTCGCAGCCTCGTTCCGACCTACTTGGACAACGAAAGTGTGGTTGCAGTGGGTGGGTCCAAGGCGGGGCCGAGCGCCGATGGCGACATCACCGATGCCGCGCACATTGTGGCCCCGGGTGAAAATCATTGGGCTTACATCACGGGGCTGAGTTCGACCTCCAATTCCAACTGGCCGCTGATTGTGGACCATACCGACGGGACTGGCAACTATACCAAGCAAGAAGGGGTGCTCGGCGGCACATGGAAAGGGACCAAGGCCGTGGTCATCAAGGTCGACATCAGCGCGCACATCGTTCCGCTCACGGGCGCCGGCAGCCAGCGTTTCATCCCGCGCTTTGACGACAAAACGAAGAACGCGCTGGCGGTCTCCGAATACATGGGGGACTCGGCGAAGCTCCTCGAACCCGCGCAGTGATCTGGCTGCGTCCACGACCGGCACGAAAGGCACCGAGAAAACGCGGCTTCGCCGGAAGAACTTGCGTGTCCTTTCGGGTCTTTCGTGGACACCTTTCCGAAAGCCGCAAAAGCTGCGGCACTTCCCGTCGCGTGACCTTTCACGAAATCAAACCCAAGCAACTCCGCGCGCTGCTCCTGCTGCTCGTGCTCGTGCCGTTCATTCCGATGGTGTTGATGCTCCGCTTCATGCTCGATGCGCTGGCCGGCGAGCGCGAGGCGGCCCTGGAACGCGCGGCGGGGGTCTATCAGCAGACGCTGGTGAATGCGGGCCCGTCGCTCACCAAGCATCTCGCCAGCCGGGCCGGAGGGTCGCAACCGGAGGACGCCCGGAAGTTTTTCCGCGGACTTTTCGACCGCGAAATCGAGATCGCAATCTCCGACGGACGCGGCCGGATCGTGGCTGGTCCCACCACCGCGCCCGGCAAGGTGATCGCGCGGACTCCGCTCCGTCATCTCGATCTCCCGTGGCAGGTCCAGCTCTATCTGGTGGACGACAAAGCGATCCGGGAATCCGTGCGTGCGCAGTTCAAAATTTACGCGTGGATCGCACTGCTCACCGCGGCGGCGATCTGCGCCATCGCGGGGATCGCGGGGTTCGCGGTCAGCCGCCAGCTCCGGCTGCAGGAGCTCCGGAGCACCTCCGTGGCCACCGTGGCGCACGAACTGCGCACGCCGCTCGCCTCCATGCGGTTGCTCGTGGATACGCTGCGCGAAGGCCGCTGCCGCACCGAGGAGCAGCGCCGCGAATACCTCGACCTCATCGCCGCCGAGAACCTCCGGCTCAGCCGGCTGACGGACAATTTCCTCACCCACTCCCGGCTCGACCGCGGCCAGCAAGCGTTCACGTTTGCCCGCGTCGCGGTGCGCGGCGTCATCGACCAGGCGGTCGCGGCGCTGCGTGCCAGACTTCATGCGCCGGGGTGCGACTTCACCCTCGATGTCGTGGAGCCGCTGCCCGAGATCCTCGCCGACCGCGACGGGTTGCTCACGGTGCTGACCAACCTCCTCGAAAACGCGCTCAAGTACACGGGCGAGGAAAAGCAGATCACCCTGCGCGTCCGCTCCGCTGCGGAGCGCGTTGTTTTTACCATCGGGGACAATGGCGTGGGCCTCACCCGGCCCGAGCGCCGCCAGATCTTTGAGCCTTTTTTCCAAGCCGACCAAAAGCTCAGCCGCGCCCGCGAGGGCTGCGGCCTCGGCCTTGCCATCGTCCGCGAAATCGTGGACGCGCATGGCGGGAAGGTCGAAGTGGAGAGCGAGCTGGGAAAAGGGAGCGCGTTCATCGTCGCGCTGCCGTTGATGCCTGAGGAATGACGAAGCCCGGATCTCGGCGCGCATGACCGCCACGGTCGTTCTGTGCTCTTCCCTCGGCATGGGTCATTTGAAATCCTCCTCCCATGTCCGCCCCGACCGAAACCATTCTCATCATCGAAGACGACCCCGCGATGCTGCGCGGGTTGCGCGACAATTTCGAGTTCGAGGGCTACCACGTCCAGACCGCCGCCGACGGCGACGCCGGCCTCAAGGCAGCCCTCGCCATCCGGCCCGACCTCATCATTCTCGACCTCATGCTGCCGAAGGTGAACGGCTATGAAATCTGCCGCTTTCTCCGCGAGGAACAGCTCGACATGCCGATCCTCATGCTCACCGCCAAGAGCCAGGAATCCGATGTCATCCTCGGCCTCAAACTCGGGGCCGACGACTACATCACGAAGCCCTTCAGCATCAAGGAACTGCTCGCCCGCGCGGAAGCCTTCCTCCGTCGCCGGCGCAACCGCACCGCCACCCGGCAAGAGTTTGGCGACTGCCGGCTGGATACCATCGCCCGCACGCTGACCCGCGCCGGAGCCGACGTGCCGCTGTCGCCGAAAGAGTTCGACCTGCTCGCGTACTTCGCCGCCCACGCCGGGCGTGCGCTCAGTCGCGACACCATCATGGCTACAGTCTGGGGCTACGACCGCACGGTTACGCTCCGCAGTATTGACCGCTTCGTGAACGCGCTCCGCAACAAGATCGAGCCCGACGCCGCGGTCCCGCGCTTCATCAAAACGGTGCGGGAGTTTGGCTACAAGTTCGAGGGGTAGTGTCCTCGTCTGGGCCTACGATTCCCTCTCCCCGCCGGGGCCGTTTTCCTCGAGGTGGCGGAGCACGTCGCTGCGGTCCTCGACTTCGTCCCAGACATCGCGGCTGACGTAAATGGGGGCGCGCTGGGCGATGGCGAGGGCGATGCAGTCGCTGGGGCGCCCGTCGAGTTCCACGATCTTTTTCTCAAACAGCTCGTTCTCCGCGCTGACGATGAGCCGGGCGAAGTAGGTCTCGCTCTTGAGGTCGTTGATGATCACGCGCTCCACTTTCGCGCCGAGCGCGGCGAGGAGATGGCCGATGAGGTCGTGGGTGAGCGGGCGCTCTTTCGGCGTCTCGTTCATGAACATGGAAATGGCTGCGCCCACGCTTTCATCCACGTAGATGACGAAGACCTTGTCGTCGTTGCCGATGAAGACAGCGCGACCGGAATTGAACGGAAGGACGCTGCGGATATCCACAGGAACGACAGGCTTGCTCATGGCGCGGAAATGTCGGTGGGCGGGCCGAGGGTGTCGAGGGCGAAAGTGGGCGCGAGGGCTGAAAACATGAGGGTCGGCAGGGAGGTGAGCTGGGGGAAAGGGCAGGCGGGATTTTTTTCAAAGCACAAGTTGCATTGAAGGCGCGCGTTTCTAACATGCGCTCCTCATGAAGCCACCCTGGGACATCCCCGCCGCCATTTCTCTCTACAATATCGACCGCTGGGGAACGGGATATTTCACGGTCAATGGGAAGGGCAACATCCAGGTGCAGCCGACGCGGAAGCCGGAGGCGGGAATCGATATCATGGAGGTGGTGGCGGAGGCGCAGGAGCGCGGGCTGACGTTCCCGATGGTGCTGCGTTTTCAGGATTTGTTGCGCGACCGGGTGGAGACGATTAACACGGCGTTCGCGGCGGCGATCACGGAGTCGGGTTACAAGAACGTCTATCGCGGGGTTTTTCCGATTAAAGTAAACCAACTGCGGGAGGTGGTGGAAGAGATCATGGACGCGGGGCAGTCGTTTCAGTTTGGCATCGAGGCGGGGAGCAAGCCGGAGTTGCTCGCGGCGCTGGCGATTCATCGCGACTCGGAGGGGCTGATCATTTGCAACGGCTACAAAGACCAGCTTTTCATCCAGAATGCGCTGCTCGGCGGGAAGCTGGGAAAAAAGGTGATCATGGTGGTGGAGAAGATCGAGGAACTGGCGGAAATCCTGCGCGTGTCGAAGGAGGTGGGCGTGGAGCCGATGATCGGTATCCGCGTGCGGTTGGCGGCGAAGGGCGCGGGCAAGTGGGCGACAAGCGGCGGGGAGAACGCGAAGTTCGGCGTGAGTACGGCGGAGCTGGTGTACGCGAGCGAGCTGCTGAAAAAAGAGGGGCTGGCGCACACGCTGAAGCTCGTGCATTTCCACGTAGGTTCGCAGGTGCCGGACATCGGAACGATCAAACGCGCCGTGCGGGAGGCGGCGCGGTTTTACGCGAAGCTGGCAAAAATGGGGCACGCGCTGGGCTACCTCGATGTGGGTGGTGGGCTGGGGGTGGATTACGACGGCTCGCGGACGGCGTTCGACAGTTCGACGAACTACTCGCTGCAGGAGTACGCGCGGGACATTGTTTATAACATCATGGACGTGTGCGACGCGGAGAAGGTGGCGCACCCGATCATCGTGAGCGAAAGCGGGCGCGCGATCGTGGCGCATCACTCGGTGCTGATCGTCGAGGCGTTTGGGGCGATCGAGAAAGACAAGACGCCGCTTCAGATCGAGGTGAAGGAGAGCGATCCGAAGCAGGTGTCGGAGGTGCTGGAAATCCAGCGCAATCTCACGCAGCAGAACCGCATGGAATCGTTGCACGACGTGCAGCAGATCAAGGAGCAGGCGCAGTCGATGTTCGACCTCGGACTGCTGGAATTGGAGAGCAAGGCAAAGATCGAGACGGTTTACTGGCAGATCGCGAAGCGCATTGTGGATTTCTGCGCGGGGATGAAATACGTGCCGGAAGAGGTCAAGGATCTCGAGGTTTCGCTGGGCGATCAATACGTCTGCAACTTCTCCGTTTTCCAAAGTCTGCTCGATCACTGGGCCCTGGGTCAGCTTTTTCCGGTGATGCCGATCCACCGGCTCGATGAGTATCCCGAACGCAATGGGACGCTGGTGGACATCACCTGCGACAGCGATGGAAAGGTGAGCAAGTTCATCGACCTGCAGGACGTGAAGGACACGCTGCCGCTGCACAAGTTGCAGCCGGGCAAGCCATACTATCTGGGGTTCTTTTTGATGGGTGCCTACCAGGACATCATGGGTGACCTGCACAATCTTTTCGGGCGCGTGAACGAGGCGCATGTCTTTCTCGACGAGGATGAGGAGAGCGGCTGGTACATCGAGGAGACGATCGAGGGCAGCACCATCGGCGAGGTGCTCTCGATGACGCAGTGGGACCAAAACGAACTCGCCCGGCACGTGAAGGCGCAGGTGGATGCGGCGATCAAAGGCGACCGGCTTAAACCGAACGAGGCGATGAAGCTGCTCGCGAGTTACGAGCGGGGGCTGAAGGGCTACACCTACCTGCACTTCGGCGGCAACGGGTCGTAGCCGTCGCACCAGGCCTACCAGTTGGACGCGAAGCGGTGATTCCCGTGCGCGATGGGATGGGAGATGGACCTGCCGAGTGCGCGGTTGACGGTGGTGTTGACGATATTGATCCGCGTGCCGACAGGAGCCGCGTCGAAAACGCGCACGACATCACGCGAGCACATGCGGACGCAGCCATAGCTGGCGGGACGTCCGATTTTTACTTCCTCGGGGGTGCCGTGGATGTAGATGCCACGGTCAAAGGCGCGGGCGTTTGCCGCCTGCAAGCCGCGCAAATGGAGGATACGGGTGACGATCGGATCGCGACCGCGGGCATTCGGACGGAGGACCTCGCCGGTGAAGCGCCGGCGTTTGAAAACCGCGCCTTGCGGAGCGCCGGCCCCGACTTTGGAAGCTACTTCGAGCCAGCCGAGCGGAGTCGCAAAACTGCGCGGACGATCACCGACGCCGAATTTTGAGGTCGAAACCGGAAAGTCGGCCACCTTTTTACCCTCCTCGAAAATCACCAACCGCTGCTCTGGCACGCTCACGATGATGGCGGTTTCGCCGAGCGCCCGCCCGGTTGGAGTGCAGACGCAGGCGAGGGCGGCGAGGAAGTTGATCCAAAGTGATGATTTTACAGAAATCATGACTACTGTGGTTTAGCAGGCTGCATGCCGCCTTCTGGCACGTCCACGCAGCCCTCCGCGACGACTGAAAACCCCGCCGGGTCCGACGCTCGACTGCAAGAACTACGCCGCGAGCGGCGCGCCGGAATCGCGTCCCGGAAAACGCAGATTCGGCATCCACTGAGCCAGCGAACAGAGTGCCACGTAGGAGAAGCCGACGAGGAACAGCGAGAGGAACATCGCGTTCAGCCACTGATCGTAGGCGACCGCACACCCCAGCAGGTAGCTAAAGTAAATCGCGAACAGCATTTCGATGAACGGCACGATGCTCTTGAGCGGCACGTAGCGCGCCTTTTTCCATGACTGCGTCTTGCTTTGGATGCCGTATTTCGGCGTGCGCGTGAACTCGGACTGGTGCCCCAGCATGGCCTCCAAGACCGCGCGGGCGTTGTTGATTGCCAAACCAATGCCGAGAGCGAGGACCATCGGGAGCAGAAACAGCTCTCGCACCCACGTTTTCGGGTGCAATTCCCGCTGCGCGATCACATAGAAGATCGCCGCCGGGAGCGACGCCGAGAGATAGATCGGCACATTGATCAGCAGGGAGTGCCAGGAAAATGCCGCGGCTTCACCTCCCGTCGCCGGGTGCATCAATACACAGAGGAAGAAGAGCAGGAGATACGCGTAGTTCGATGTGAGATGCGCGGTCGATTCCAGCTTGATGAGCAGCGGCAACTCCGCCCGCCACACGGCCGGCAGCAGCTTCATGCAGGTCTGGATCGAGCCCTTCGTCCAGCGATGCTGCTGCGATTTGAAGCCATTCATATCCACCGGCAGTTCCGCCGGCGTCACGAGATCCGGCAGGAAAATGAACCGCCAGCCCTTGAGCTGCGCCCGGTAGCTCAGATCCAGATCCTCCGTCAGCGTGTCATGCTGCCATCCGCCGGAATCCGCGATGCACGAGCGCCGCCACAGCCCGGCCGTCCCGTTGAAATTGAAGAACCGCCCCGCCCGGCTCCGTGCCGTCTGCTCCAGCAGCAGATGCCCGTCGAGGAACATCGCCTGCACCCGCGTCAGCACCGAATACGTCCGATTCAGATGCCCCCAGCGGGTCTGGATCATCCCGACCTTTGGGTCCGTGAAAAAGTGGACCGTCTTGCGCAGCATATCCGGCGCAGGCACGAAGTCCGCATCCAGGATCAGCACAAACTCGCCCGAGCAAGTGGCCATCCCGGCCTCCAGCGCTCCTGCCTTGAACCCCGTCCGGTCCGTCCGGTGAACCAACTCAATGTCCAAACCATGCGCCTTTAACTCCGTCACGCATTTCGCCGCGATCTCCGTCGTCTCATCGGTCGAATCGTCCAGCACCTGGACCTGCAACCGTTCGCGGGGATAGTCCAGAGCCGCGACCGATCTCAGTAGCCGCTCCACGACGTACATCTCGTTGAAAATGGGCAACTGGACCGTGATTCGCGGCAGTTCCTCGAAAGTTCTCAGAGGCACCGGCGGACGATTCCGGTTTTTGAGAAAAAGATAGACGATGACGTAACGATGCAGCCCGTAGAGCGAGAGGCCGCACAGCACGACGAAGTAACAAACTGTCCAGATGGTGTTTACCAAGCTTCCTGACATAGTGATTTTTGATCCCTTTCGGGCGCGAACAAGCGCGGAATCATGGCGGGGGACGCCAGATGGTCAAGTCTGAATTCCGGGATCCAGAACTCGTGCCGCTCGGGGCGTGCGAGGAGGCTTGTCAGGGTTCACTCAGCCCGGCAGGTTTTGGGACCAATGAAAACATTCCTCCTCGCCACCCTCGCCCTCGCCACTGCCGCCACCGCCGCGGACAAGATCAAAGTCCTCATCGTGGACGGCCAGAATAACCACAACTGGAAGATGACCACGCCCCTCCTGAAAACGATCATGGAGGAGCCGGGCATTTTTTCCGTGGACGTGAACACCGCCCCCGGCAAAGGCGTCGAGAGCTGGCAGCCGAAGTTTTCCGACTACGCGGTGGTGATCTCGAACTACAACGGCCAGCTCTGGTCGCCCGCGACCCAGGAGGCGTTTGAGAAATTCGTCAGCGGCGGTGGCGGCTTCGTCAGCGTCCACGCGGCGGACAACGCCTTTCCCGAATGGAAGGCCTACAACGAAATGATCGGCGTCGGTGGCTGGGGCGGACGGAGCGAAAAGAGCGGCCCGTATCTGCGCTGGCGTGAGAGCAAGTGGACCTTTGATCCCACTCCCGGCGCCGGCGGCAGCCACGGCGCGCAGCATGAATTCGTGCTCAACAGCCGCGCCCCCGAGCACCCCATCATGGCCGGCCTGCCCGCCGCTTTCATGCACCGCCAGGACGAACTCTACGACCGGCTGCGCGGCCCGG
>CAYQBV010000062.1:0-16392 GCA_964415705.1 uncultured Chthoniobacter sp.
GTGCTGGCGGCAGCCTCCCGCACATTCAAGGCGCCGCCAAATCCGGAGAAGGTGACCCCGGTCGTGCTGGCGAGGCTGCCCGTGACACCGTCTCCGACCGTGACCGTCCCGGCGGAAATGGTCGTCAGTCCGGTGTAGAGATTGGCCCCGGTGAGGGTGAGCGTACCGTTGCCCAGCTTGGTCAGCGTCCCCGCACCGCTGATCACTCCCGAGTAAGACTGCGCATCGGCGTTGTTCACCACGAGCGTGCCGCTGTTGGCGATGCTGGCGCTGGCCACCGAGCCATTCTGCCCGGTGAGCCCGGTGCCGAGTTGCAGAGTACCTGCACTGACCGTCGTGATGCCATCATAGGTGCTGACTCCCGAAAGCACCAACGTGCCGGTGCCCGCCTTGGTCAATCCCACGCCGGGAGCGCCAGAAATGACACCCGCGACCGTGATCTCGCCCAAGGTATTGGTGCTGTCGTTCACGGTGAAAGTCCGCGTCGCGGCCCCCAAGCCGAGCTTGCCACTGATCGTCGCGCCGACCGGGTTGTTGGCGCTGAGATAAGTCACATCGCCACCGAGGGTCAGCGTTCCCGCACCGGTCGTGACCAACATGCTGGCGCCCACGTTTCCGCCCCCAAAAGTCAGTGTCCCGATGGTGTCGCTATGGCCATTCAAATCGAGCGTGGCCAAGGCCGCGCCGGTGACGGTGGGGCTGAGGGTAACATTCGTCGTATCGGGCAGGACGTTACTGGCGCTGGTGCGCAAAGTGCCATAGTTGATCGTCGTCGCACCCGCATAGGTATTCGCTCCGCCGAGGGTCAGCGTCCCAAACCCCGCCTTGATCAGGGCAATGGTCCCGACCCCGCTGGAGATGATTCCGTCAAACTGCGCGTCGCTGTTCAGCGTCAGCGTCCGGTTCGCATTGCCGAAGTCCACCGCCGCGCCAAAGGTCAGTTTGCCGTTGTTCCCTACGTCGCCCAAGGTGGCATTGCCGGTGAACGTCACCGGGTTCAGGATGGTCCGGGCTGTCGTGCTGTTGGAGGCCAGCGTGCCGCCATTGAAGACCAACCCACCCAGTCCGATCGCGCTACTCGTGATACTCCCCACCGAACCCACGCTGTTCACTCCGATCTGCACCGCACCCGCCCCCGTTAGCGTGGTGTTTCCGGTGTAGGTATTGGCCGACGTGAGAATTTGGACGCCCGCGCCCGTCTTGGTCACCGCCAAGCCGGCGGTGGCGCTGCCGAGGACCCCGGAGTAGTGCTTGATGTTGGTGGGATTGAGGGTCAGCGCGACGATATTGGAGGGCAGGGTGAGATTGCCGTTGTAAATCAGGCCGCCAAAGGTGGGTGCATCAGTGCCCAAGGCGAAAGCCAGCGCCCCGGTGCCCGTCGTGTCGTAAGCGCTGTTTTGCAGGGCGAAATTGTGGGCCACCTGCAAGGTGCCTGCCGAAACAAGGGTATTGCCGGTGCCGGTGCCGGCACCACCCAGGATGAGCGTGCCGCTGGCCACCGTGGTGTAGCCGTGAATGATGTTGGCGCCTGTCAGGACCAACGTTCCTGAACCGATCTTGGTGATACCTTGGTTGCCTTGGTTGCCACCGTTGCCCACGCTGGAAATTGCTCCGCTGAAATTCGTATCCTGCCCGTTGTTGCCAATCTGCAGGTTGGTGATGGTGTAGGCACTATTGGTCTGGTAGTTCAGTTCGATTTGTACGTCACCCTTGAGCCCGCCGAGGACCACCGTGGGGAGTCCTCCGTTTGGCTTGAACGTGCCTCCGCGGGTATTCAGGCTGTTGAAATCCAGCGTGCTGTTTTGAAACGCCAGCGGATGCGCGAATCGCAGCCCTGCATCCGCGTTCGCCTTCATCGCGACGACGGTGTCGCCCGTGTAGGTGTTGGCCGCGTCGAGCGTGATGCTCCGCCCGCCGCCACCACCCTGATCGTAAACATATAGGCCGCCCGTACCGCTGATCACCCCGCCGATGCGGGGGCTATTGGCGGTTGCCGTCAACATTTGCATTCCCGGCCCGAGGACAACGCCGCGGTTCGCATTGATGGTGACGGTGGCGCTGATATTCAGTGTTCCGCCGCCATTGATAGTGATGTTGGAGGCGTCAAACGCGCCGGGAACCGCCCCGATTTGAGCATCCGCCGTGATGACGAGGGTGCCGCCATTGATCACGGTGCCGCCGGTATAGGTGTTGTTGGAGTTCGACAGGAGAAGTGTGCCGGGACCGAACTTGGTCAGGCCGGCGGTGCCGGTGATGATGCTGGCGATTTCGCCTGTACCTGCGCCCGATCCGACATAGACGACGCCTTCGGAAGATCCAAAAGCCAGCGTGTTGCCAGTGATCAGCGATTTGGTAGCAGTCGGATTGAGGATCACGCCACCCATGCCGCTATTGGTCGCGCTGGCGGCACCTCCGTTGACAGTGGTCGTACCGCTGTTCGTCAGCGTGAAAGCGCCGACACGCAAGGCGTATGGGTTGCTTCCGGTGGCGGTGGCAATGCTGCTGGTGACATCGGAGATGGTATTGGCGGCGATGGTGCCAGCGTTGAGTGCGACTGTGTAGGTGGTCTGCTTGAACCCACCGTTGGCGACGGTGTCAGCGACGAGGAAGCTGCCGACGCCGGTGCTGCCGGTTCCTTCCTGCCCGACGACCGAGGCATCGTAAATGCCCGCGGCACTAGCCGCGCCATTTTTGTTGGTGTTGGTGGTTTGGCTATTGACCAAGAAGCGCTCCGTGCCAGTGGTGCCGAGATTGGCCAGCGCCGTCGCGCCGACGACCATCGTGCCGCGACTAGCGCGGACTAGGACGCTGTCGGCCGCGGCCCCGGCGTTGCCGATGGTGTAGTCCAAGCTGGTGCCATTCTTGGTCAGTTGCACCGTGCCGCTGCGGTAGGTGAAAGTGCTGCCCGCTGCAGCATTCACGCCGGTGACGGCATTCGCACCCGCAGCTCCGGGAGCCAGCAGCAACGTGCCGCCATTGAGGGCGACATTGCCATCCCCGAACGGCGTGCCACTGACCTCGGCGCTGCGCAGCGTTCCCGCTCCATTTTTCGTCAGCGCAAAGCCACCACCGGTCACGGCCCCAAGCGTGAGTTGGACGTTGCCATACGTGGTGGCCAGATAAACGACGGGATTGAAGGTGTCGAAAGTGGTCGCACCGCCCAAAGTCGTCGCACCGAAAGTCAGCCCCGCCGTGCCGTTGTTCACGTTGGTGCCGCGCACGGTCAGCGTGTAGGCTCCGTTGATGTTCAAGGTGCCGAGCGTGTGGGTCACGCCAGCGCCGGTCGCAGCGCGTTCAGCGATAATAGTGGAGTTGCCGTTCACCGTGGTATTGCGGTTGAAGGCCAGCCCGGCGTCATTCCTCAGATCGAGAAAGCCGCCCTGCAAATCAAGCGATGCCGCCCCGGTTCCCAGCGCACCCGCATTTGCCGCGGCCACCAGCGTGTGAAAGCCGCTGCGGATGGTCGTGATGCCGGTGAAAGTATTGGCCTGATTCAGCGTCGCCGTCCCGCGATAGCCCGTATCCAGCAGCAGACCACCCGTCCCGCTCCACGCCGCGGACTGGGCAAAGTTGCCGCCGCCTTGCAGGGTGAGGGTATTGCCCGCGTCGGTGATCGCACCCAGCGTCGTGAGCGTGGCGAAGCCGAGATTGAGCTGCGCCGCGCCCGAGAGCGTGGTCGCGCCAAAGGTCACGCCTGCCGTGCCGCTGTTGACGTTCGCGCCTTGGGCGATGCCCAGCGTCTGCGCCCCGATGGCCAGCGTGCCCAGCGTGTGCGTGAGGCCCGCACCGGCGGAGGTCCGGTCCGAGTTGATGAGCGTATTGGCCGTCACAGTGGTATTACGGCCAAAATTCAAACCGCTATCGTTGGCCAACTGGAGATTGCCGCCGGCCAAGGTCAGCGTGCCGGCACCGAGGGCCGCAGTGCTGGAAGTCGCCCGCAAAATGCCCGCGTCCAGTGCGACTCCACCCGTGAACGTATTGACCCCGGAAAGGGTCAGCCGTCCCGTGCCCGCCTTGGTCAGATTCACCGTCCCGCTCGTGCCATTGGCAATGATTCCACTGATCGCCACGCTACCCGCCCCGGTCGCCGCGATCGTTTTCAAACCCGCGCCAGTCGAGCCGGTGACATTTCCCGCGAAGGTCAGGCTCCCCGCCAGGCTGTTATTCGTCAAAGTAAAGGTCTGCGCCGTGCCGTCATTGCCCAGGATCATGGCCGCGTTGAGCAACTGGTTGTAACCAACGCCACTGTTGACCGTCACCGCCCCGGCGTTGTCCAGCGTCAGCGTCTGGCTACTCGCCGCCCCGGTGCCGATGATGTAGGCCGCCGCGTTAAAGGTGTCGAAAAGGATCGTGTTGATCGTCACGCCACCCCCGAGATCAATCGTATCCACGGCTCCGCCGGCGTTGTTGAAAGTGGCGGTGTTGACGGTGCCGGGCACCGGGTTTGGATCGGAACTCCAGTTGGCGATGGTGCTCCAGAGGGCGTCGGCGCTGCCATCCCAAGTGCCGCTGTCGGCCTGCGCGGACTGGACGGCGAGCAGGGCAGCGATGGATCCGGCGAGAATGCGGGTGGATTGGCGGGTGCGGGTAGTTTTCATGGTTCTGGTTTGGCGTTTGGAAGTTTGAAGAGACGGGTCGGGCAGGAGATGGGAGTGCTGCGGGAAACTCGCGACCGCGAAATTTTCGACAGCTCGGATACATCAAACCCAGACGGCCCGCAACTCTTTGATAGAGTTTTTAGGAGCCTTGCTTGTGACCTTTTCGCGACGGGACAGCACGACCCGGTGGAATCCCTCCCTCCGCCCACCGCGAGAAAATCCTCCCCCGCCGGCGGGGATGCTGTAAGGTGGGCGGCGCTTATGACATTGCGACGCTGCTTTTCTCTCCTCCTCGGAAGCTGGCTGGCCCTCGGCGTGGCGGGGCCGCTGCCGGCCGCTCCGAAACGTCCGGCAAAGCCGAAGCCCCTCGCCGAGGGAAGCAAAGCCGCGCTGCCCGCCGCGGGCGTCGCCGCGACGGTGCCGGGCTGGATGAAAAAGAAGGGCGCGGTGCAGGTGGAGCTGGTGACGGATGCGGCGCAGGCGGAGCCGGGAAAACCGTTTCTTGCGGGGGTGCATTTCCGCATCGAGAAGGACTGGTATATCTACTGGCAGTTTGTGGGAGACATCGGGCTGGCGACGAGCGTGGCGTGGGAGCTGCCCCCGGGTTTCAAGGCGGGGCCGCTCCAGTGGCCAGTGCCGCACGCACACGAGGCGGACGGTTTCCTCAACTACGTGCATGAGCGCGAGGTGCTGCTTTTCGCCGAGATCACCCCGCCCGCCGCGCTGCCTCCGGGGCCCCTGGTCATCAAGGCCAGGGTGGAGTGGCAAATGTGTACGGCTGGGGATGGCTCTCCTCAGTCCCTGCCGCAGTGTGTGCCAGCCGATGCGGATCTGGCGCTCCCGCTGCAGGCCAGCGAGGTGCGGGTGCCGGATGCGGCGCTTTTTGCGAAATGGAAGGCGCTGGTGCCGCGGGAAAGTGCCCCGCCCTTTCGCGTGCTGTGGGATCGCTCGAAGGTGGAGTCCTTTGCCGTGCGTCTGGAAGGGCCGGGACCGAAGGACACGGTGGAGTTTTTTCCCCTGCCGCCTCCCGAGGTGCAGCCGGATCACCCGACGACCGGTCCGGTGGCGGCGAGCGGCGGGCGGACGATCACTTTCCCCGTCTCGAAAGGCGGCGCGCCCAATCTGCCGTGGCGCGGAGTGGTGGCGGTGCAAAAGGCCGGTGGTGCGCGCGAAAGCTGGCTGGTCGCGGAGGAGGGCGGGCCGGCCGCAGACCTCGCGGAAAAGCCCGCCGCACCCAGCAGTGGCGGCGGGTTGCTGCTGAAATTGCTCGGGGCGTTTCTCGGGGGGCTGATCATGAACGTGATGCCGTGCGTGCTGCCGGTCATTGCGCTGAAGATCTTCGGCTTTGTGGATCAGGCAGGCGAGGATCCGCGGCGGGTCTTCCGGCTGGGGCTGGCGTTCACGGCGGGAGTGTTCGCGTTTTTCCTCGGGCTGGCGGTGGCGGTCGTGCGGCTGAAGTCGGCGTTCAACTGGGGCTACCAATTTCAAAATCCGTATCTGCTCGCGGGCCTGATCGCGCTGGTCTTCGTCTTCGCGCTGAACCTGCTCGGCGTGTTTGAGATCGCGCTCGGCGGCGGGGCGGCGACGAAGCTGAACGAACTCTCCGGGCGCGACGGTTACAGCGGGGCGTTCCTGCACGGGCTGTTCACGACGCTGCTCGGCACGTCCTGCACGGCGCCGTTTCTCGCGGGCAGCCTGAGTTTTGCGACCACGCAATCCGGGCCGGTGATCTTCCTGCTCTTCCTCGCCATCGCCGCCGGGATGAGTCTGCCCTATTTCCTCCTCACCGCGCGCCCCGCGTGGCTGCGCTACGTGCCGAAGCCGGGCGCGTGGATGGAGCGGATGAAGCAGGGCATGGGCTTCGTGATGCTGGCGGTGGCGGTGTGGCTGTTCACGGTTTTCGCGCTGCGCGGGGCGGGGGCGATGACGGGGATGAGCTGGTTCCTGCTCGCGCTGGGACTGGCCTGCTGGCTCTACGGCACGGTGCGGGAATCGGTCGCCGCCCGCGTGGCTGTCGCGCTCCTGCCGGTGGCTGGCTACTTCCTTTTCCTCCACGGGAAACTCGACGCCAAACCGGCAGGCGGGGCCGCCGGCCAGACGCACGTGACCGGGAGCATCGCGTGGGTGGACTACTCTGAGGAGCGGCTCGCCGAGGGCCGCAAGGCGGGCCGCCCGGTGTTCGTGGATTTCACCGCCGAGTGGTGCATCAACTGCAAAGTCTATGAGCGCGTGGTGCTCGGCAACGAGGCGGTGGGGGCGAAGTTTCGCGAGAAAAACGTGCTACCGCTGCGCGCGGACTGGACGAACACCGAGGACCCCGTGGTGACCAAGGCGCTGAAGAGTTTCAACCGCGTGGGCGTGCCGCTCTACGTGCTCTACCGCCCCGGTGAAACGGAGCCCGTGGTGCTCGATGCGATCACCACCGGCGCGGTGCTCGCGGAATTGGACAAGGTCAAAAAGTGACGCGCGCTCGAAACTCGGAGGAATAAATCGCGCCGATCCACCGTCCCAGCCTCACCGCGGGAAACCGCGATCACTTTCTGCCGGCTCCTCTCCGAATGTCTCGGATGCGGGAGCGGGCAGGGAACCAGCAACCAACCAAAACCAAAACAAGCCAATGAAACGTCCATCCACCACCAAAACGCTGCTCGCCGGCGCCGCCCTCGCCGGAATCCTCTCCGGCGGCCTCGTTGCCCAAGCGGCCGCCGCCACGGCAACGCAGTCCGGCAAAACCGTCAGCCTCGCCGGCGTCCTCGCCGACGCGACCAAACCCGATCCCGACCACGGCTGCGCGGGCAAGAACACCTGCAAAGGCAAGGGCGGCTGCAAATCCGGCGACAACGGCTGCGGCGGGAAGAACTCCTGCAAAGGCAAGGGCGGCTGCGCCATCAAGGACGGCAAGCCTGTCCATCCGGTGAAGTAACCCACCGCAGTGAAATTCCGGGGCTCCGGCCATTCGTGGCCGGAGCCCCGCTTTGCGGAAAATCCGAAATCCGAAACAAATTTGAAGTGATGGAAATCGGAAAATGGAGAAACGCTCTGCCGTGCGCTTTCTTCATCTTCCCTATTTCCGACTTACCGCCTTTTTGAATTTGTTTCGGATTTCGATATTCGGATTTCGAATTTTCCCCACATGCCTGCCAACCGCTTCAACGCCCACACCGAATACGGCATCGGCCTCGGCCTGCGCATTCCGCATTACGCGCACATCCTGGAGAAAAAGCCGCTCGTCGATTGGTTCGAGATCATTTCCGAAAACTACATGCTGGATGCCGGCCGCCCGCTCCACATCCTCGACCAAATCCTCGAGCAATACCGCGTGGTCCAGCACGGGGTCTCGATGTACTTCGGCAACGCCGCGCGCCCGAACCGCGACCACCTCCGCAAACTCAAGCGCCTGACCAAGCGCACGCAGACGCCGTGGATCAGCGATCACCTCTGCTGGGGCAGCGTGGATGGTCGCTACACGCACGACCTTTTGCCCATGCCCTACACGTGGGAAGCCGTGGAAACCACCGCGCGCAATATCCGCGAAGTGCAGGACTTTCTGGAGATCCCCGTCGCGGTCGAAAACGTGAGCAGCTACGTCGAGTTCCACGTCTCCGAAATGACGGAGTGGGAGTTTCTCAGCGAAGTCGTCGAGCGCGCGGACTGCGGGATTCTGCTCGATGTGAACAACATCTACGTCTCGTCGAAAAACCACGGCTTCGATCCCTACGAATACCTCGACGCCGTGCCGCCCGAGCGCGTGGCGCAGATGCACATCGCCGGGCACACGAAGTTCGAGCGCTACATTCTCGACACGCACGATCACCCGGTGCTCGACCCCGTGTGGAAAATGTACGCGCACGCCAGCAAACTCATCGGCCGCACCGCCACGCTGCTCGAATGGGATGACCGCATCCCGAGCTTCGACGAGGTGCATCGCGAAGCGCTCAAGGCCAACAAATTTCTCCCCCATGCCAAAAGCCTCGCCGCGTAAAAAGACGGCGGCGCGTGGCGCGGACGCCCCGTCCGCGAAAGTCCGTCGGACGCCGTCGTCCGGCGAACGCAGCGCGGGCTTCGCCGGACGAGGCGTCCGGCAGACAAATGCGGACGGGGCGTCCGCGCCACGCGCCGCGAGCAGCGCCAAGCCGGTCGCACTCGCCGCCGTGCAACGCCTCATGGCCGAGGCGGTGATGCGCCCGCTCCGCCGCGACGAAGGCATGCAGACCGCGTGGAAAGACGGTTCGCCCGCCGCGGATGTCGCCGCACGGATCATCAAACCGAACGACCGGCTCACGTCCTTCGAGCGGCTCCAAATCTACAACCAGCAATACTGGTGGCGGCTGCTCGGCGCGTTCGGCGAAGACTTCTGGGCGCTGCGCGCGGTCGTCGGCACGCGGAAATTCGACTCACTCGCCGTCGCCTATTTGGAAAGCCGCGGCTCCACGAGTTGGACGATGCGCGACCTCGGCCGACACCTCGAAACCTTCCTCCGCGCGCACCCCGAACTCACCGCCCCGCACACCGCGCTCGCGCTCGACGTGGTGCGCGTGGAATGGGCGCGCGTCATCGCTTTCGACGAACCCGGCAACCCTGTGCTCCAACCGGCAAAGATCGCCGCGCTGCCGCCCGACCGCCTGCGGATCGGCCTCCAGCCTTACCTCACGCTCCTAGAACTCGCCCACCCCGTGGACGAACTGCTCCGCAAATACAAGGAGCGCCGGATCGAAACCGGCGCCTTCAGCAACGCCGTCGCCGCCACGACCACGCGCCGCCGCGCCCGCATCGCCGCGCGCCCCAGCCGCCGGCCCATTCACCTCGCCGTCCATCGGCACGATCTCGCCGTCTATTACAAACGCCTCGAACCCGAAGCTCACCGCCTCCTCACCGCCCTCCGCGACGGCACCACGCTCGCCGACGCCTGCGCGTCCGCCTTTGCCGGATCGAAGGACTCCCCGACCGCCAGCGCGGAGAAAATCCAGCGCTGGTTCGCCACGTGGATGCAGCTCGGCTGGCTCTGCCGGCAATCGTAAGCGGAGGGCTGGCTTTCGCCGCTCCGTTGACCGCCTGGCCATCGGCGCTTATCGAGGACACCGCCGATGCCCAAACAATCAATACCGACAACCCCACACGGCCCGACCCTCGCCGCCCTCCTCGTCGCCGCCCTGTGCGCCCTCGGTGCCGGCGGCTGCGGCAAGGCACCCGCGCCGGGCGCGGCTCGACCACCCGGCCCGGCTCCCGAGGGCATGGTCTGGATTCCCGGCGGCGAGTTTGCCATGGGCTCGGACGACCCCACTTCCTCCCTCTGCGGCGGCAAGGACGCGATGCCCGACGCGCGCCCGATCCATCAGGTTCACGTGGATGGTTTCTGGATGGATCGCACCGAGATCACGAACGCGCAGTTTGAGAAATTCGTGCAGGCCACCAGCTATGTCACGGTCGCCGAGCAGACACCGCGGGCGGAGGATTTTCCCGACGCTCCGGCGGAAAATCTCGTCGCCGGCGCGGTCGTTTTCACGCCCCCGGAGACGGCGGTGCCGCTGAACGATCACCTCCAGTGGTGGGCCTACGTGCGCGGCGCAAATTGGCGTCACCCGACCGGCCCGGCGAGCAATCTGACCGGGCGCGAAAACCATCCCGTCGTGCAAATCGCGTATCCCGACGCCGTGGCCTACGCGCAGTGGGCGGGGAAGCGGCTGCCGACCGAGGCGGAGTGGGAGTTCGCCGCGCGCGGCGGAATGGCGGGGCAATTTTACGCGTGGGGCGCGGACCTGAAACCGGGCGGCAAATGGATGGCGAACATCTTCGAGGGAAAATTTCCCTACAAGGATACCGCCGAGGACGGCTACGCGGGGATCGCCCCGGTCGCGCAGTATCCGCCGAACGGCTACGGCCTCCACGATGTCGCAGGCAATGTCTGGGAGTGGGTCTCGGATTGGTATCGCCCGGATTATTTCACCACGCTCGCCGCCGCCGGGCTGGCGCGCAATCCGCAGGGGCCCGCGGAGAGTTTCGACCCATCCGAGCCGGGGGTGAAAAAGCGCGTGCATCGCGGCGGCTCGTATCTCTGCACGGAAGAATACTGCACGCGCTACATGGTCGGCACGCGCGGCCAGGGCGAACCCGACACCGGCACGAATCACCTCGGCTTCCGCTGCGTGCAGGCCGCGCGATGACGAAGAAACCGTTGCGCGGCGCACTCCGCGCCCGCTAGGGTTCCGCCCATGCTCCAAGCCACTGCGGCTCCGTCTCCCCTGACGAACCCCGCGTTTTCACAGACCTACTTCGCCGCCTACCGCTGGATGCTGCTGGCCCGGCTGCTGGAGGACAAACTCGCCAGTCTGTATCGCGGCGGAAAAATCACCGGCGGCGTCTTCCTCGGCCGCGGGCAGGAGGCGCTGAGCGTGGCCGTGGGGCTGGCCCTGCGGGCGGGCGATGTTTTCGCGCCGCTCATCCGCGATCAGGCGGGGCGGCTGGCTTTTGGCGAATCGCTGCTCGACTGCACGCGCACCTACATGGGTTCGCGCCTCGGGCCGATGCGCGGACGCGATGGCAACGTCCACCGCGGCCGCCCGCGCGAGGGGATGTTCGCGATGATCAGTCACCTCGGCGCGATGATTCCCGCAGTCGCAGGCGCGCTGCTCGCGCGGCGCTTCCGCGGGATCACCGGCACGGTCGGCGCGACGTGCCTCGGCGATGGCGCGACTTCGACGGGGGCGTTTCACGAGGGGCTGAACATGGCCGCGGTGGAAAAGCTGCCGCTCGTCCTGGTCGTGGCGAACAATCAATACGCCTACTCCACGCCGAACGCGCGCCAGTTTGCCTGCGCCGATCTGGTGGACAAAGCGGCGGGCTACGGCGTGACCGGGCACCGTCTCGACGCCACGGATTTGGAAACCTGCCTGCGCGTTTTGCACAAGGCGGTCGCCGATGCGCGCGACGGCGGCGGACCGCAGCTCGTGGTCGCCTCGCTGCTGCGTCTGGCAGGCCACGGCGAGCACGATGACTCGCACTACATCGACGAGCGCCTGCGCGAGTCCCGGCTCGGACTCGATTGCCTGAAAGTCGCCGAGCAGCGCCTGCTGGCGGAGGGCTGGGCCGATGCCGCCGCGCTGCGCGGGGTGGAAATCAACGCCCAGCGCCAGATCGACGAAGCCGTGGCCACGACGCTGCGCGAAGCGGCCCCCGATCCGAACGAGGAAGACTGGTGCGCGCTCGCCACGCGCCACCTCAGCGAAGCCTCGCACGCGGAATGATCACCTACCTCGAAGCTATTCGTGAGGCCCAGGCCCGCGCGCTCGCCGACGACCCGCGCGTTTACATCTACGGCCAGGACGTCGGTTCGTTCGGCGGCGCGTTCAAGGCCACGAAAAATCTCGCGCAGGAATTTCCCGGTCGCGTGCTCGACGCGCCGATCAGCGAGGACGCCATGGTCGGCAGCGCCATCGGCGCGGCCATCGAGGGGATGCGCCCGATCATCGAGATGCAGTTCGCGGATTTCTCGACCGTCGGTTTCAACCAGATCGTGAACCATGCCGCCACGCTGCACTGGCGGACGAACGTCCCCTGTCCCATCACCATCCGCCTCCCGAGCGGCGGCACGGCGGGCGCGGGACCGTTTCACAGCCAGAGCATGGAGGCGCTCTACGCGCACTACCCGGGGCTCATCGTGATGACGCCCGCCACCGTCGAGGACGCCTACTCCATGCTGCTCGACGCCGTGGCCATCGATGACCCGGTGATCTTCTGCGAGCACAAGTATCTCTACTATCATTTGAAAGCCGAGGCGCTCCCGACCGAGGCCATGCCCACCGGCAAAGCGCGCATCGCCCGCGCCGGCCGCGACGCCACGATCGTGACTTACAGCGCGATGCTCCACGAGTCGCTCGCCTGCGCGGAGGAACTCGCGCTCGAAGGCTGGGAGATCGAAGTCATCGACCTGCGCACGATCAAGCCGCTCGACACCGACACCGTGCTCGCCAGCGTCGCGCGCACCGGGCGGCTGCTCGCCGTGGGCGAAGCGTTCCCGTGGGGCGGCGTCACCGCGGAGGTCGTCGCCCGCGTCGCCACCGAAGGCTTCGGTCTGCTCGACGCCCCGCCGATGCGCCTGAACGCCAAAGACACGCCCGTCCCTTACCACCCGAACCTCTGGGGCACGCACCGCCCGACCGCGAAAACCATCAGCGCACGGATGCGCGATCTCCTTCGCCTTTAGAAACCGAGACCATGCCGAGAATTCCAATCATCATGCCGCAGCTCGGGGAGTCCATCGCCGAGGCCACGATTGTCACGATTCCTTTCCAAGTCGGGGCTGCCGTCGAAAGCGATCAGGACATTCTCGAAGTCGAGACGAACAAGGCGACGATGGGCGTAACCGCGCCGTGCGCGGGGCAGGTGGCGGAGTTGCTCGTGGAGGTCGGGCAAAGCTACGCCGTCGGCGCGACGCTCGGTTTTCTCGAAGTCACCGACGAAGAAGCCAGGCGTGCCGGGCTCGACGCGCCCGCTCCAGTCGCGGTCACCGAAGAAGCCAACGGCCACACCCCGGCGTCCGCAGGCGCACCGAAAAAATCCAGCGTCCAGCCGACCGTGCGCGGACTGCCGGTGCCGGCGCACGCGGCGGGCGCGGGCTTCATGTCGCCGCGGATGAAAGCGCGGATGAACGAACTCGGCCTGCACGCCGCCGACCTCGCGGGCATCGCCGGCAGCGGCGCGGCGGGGCGCGTGACCGTCGAGGACTTCGAGAAATTTCTCTCCCAACTCGAGCACCACAAACTCAGCCCCGCGTCCTCCATGCGCGTGGCCGTGGCCGACGCCATGCGCCGGAGCTGGACGCGCCCGCTCGCCACCGTCGGCATGTCCGTGCGCCTCGACGCGCTCCTCGCGCATCGCAAAACGAGCGACCCCAAACCCGGCCCCGCACTCTACGCGCTGCGGGCCCTCGCCCTCGCGCTCGGCGAAAACAGCGCGCCCGCCGGCCGGCTCATCGGCGAAAAGATCGTCCATCCCCGGGCCATCGACCTCGGCTTTGCCGTTGAGGCCGAAGACGGGGTGCTCGTGCCCGTGCTGCGCCAGGCCGACCAGACCCCGCTCGCGCAGATGGTCGCGCGCTACAGCGAACTCGTGGAACTCGCCCGCCAGCGCCGCCTGCCGCCGGGCGCGCAAGGCGGCTCGATCGCCACGGTCACAAACTTTGGCACCTTCGGCCTCGAATGGGCCACGCCGATCCCGCTCCCCGAGCAGACCCTCGTCCTCGGCATGGGCGCGGGCCGCGTGGTCCCGCATTGGGACAAACAAACCGCGCAATTCGTGCCCGTGACCGAAGCCCAGCTCACCCTCAGCTTCGATCACCGCGTCCTCGACGGCGGCGGTGCCGGCCGCCTCCTCCAGCGCATCGGCTCGCTCCTGCAAACGCCGGAAGCGCTTTAGCCGCCGGCCACCTCAAACACCTCCCGCCGCAGCACCCCGACAAACGGCAGATTCCGGTAGCGCTCCGCGTAGTCCAGCCCGTAGCCCACGACGAATTCATCGCCAATCTCGAAGCCGACAAAATCCGCGTCGAGTTCCTCCGCCCGCACCTTCGCCTTTCGCAGCAACACGCCCACGCGCACGCTCGCCGGGCATTCCCCACGCAGCCGCGCGCAGATGGCGTGCAGCGTGCGCCCACTGTCGAGGATGTCGTCCAGCACCAGCACGTGCCGCCCGCGCACGTCGGGCAGGTTCAGTTGGTGAAAAGTCACCGTCCCCGTGCTCTCCGTGCCACCGTGGTAGCTGGCCACGCGCAGGCAATCCAGCCGCAGCGGCAGCGGGATGCGCCGCAGCAGATCCGCCGCGAAAATCAGCGAGCCGTTGAGCACCGCCACCACCGTCAACTCCTCGCCGCGGTAGGCGTCCGTGATTTCGTCCGCCAGCGCATCCAGCCGGCTCAGGATGGTCTGCTCGTGGAAAAGGATGCGGTCGATGTCGTCGAGCATTTGGGTGAATGACGAATGGGGAATGACGCAATGACGAAAGAATGTCGAAGCCGGAATGTCGCCCCGACATCGCCGCCGCACGTCATTCGTCAGGGCGTCCTTTGCGGACCGACGTTCCGTGGGGAGCGCACGCGCCTTCGCGTGCTGTCGTCGGCGCCCTCGCCGACGACCGTGCTGGCGCACCCACAGCAGCACCGCGCTCGGCAGAGAGCGGCAATCCCGAAGCACGCGCCAGCACGGTTTCCGGCGAGGGCGCCGAAAACAGCACGCGAGGGCGCGTGCGCTCCCCCTTTCTCACCGCGACGAAGCGCTCTCCCCTCATTCGCCATTCGGTCATTCGTCATTCCAGCATTGCCCTCCCCCGCAGCGTTTCATTAGAAACGCCGCCATTATGTCCTGCTACCACGCATCCATCGAAGGCGCCCAGCACGGCGCGAAATCCCTCCCCGACTTCCTCGCCTACGCCCAGCGCAGCGGCGCGACCGGCGCCCAGCCGAGCAACTACATGCTCCAGGGCGGCAAGCTCTTTCAGTCCGCGAAAGAAATCCGCGCGACGTTTGAAAAAGCCGGCATGACGCTCGACGGCGTGAGCGCGCACTGCCCCATCTGGGTCCACACCACCGCGTGGACGGAGTCGCCCACCATCCGCCCGTTCATCCCGCCGGATGTCGCGAAAAAATCGCCCGCCGAGATCGAGAAGTGGGCCGAGAACTACGTCCTCAAACTCCTCGACCTGCTCGCCGAGTTGAAAGTGAAAGTGCTCCCGATGTTCTGGGGCGTCGCGTTTGGCTGGGAGCTGGCGAGCGGCTATCCGTGGGGTTTCTGGGCCGGACCGGGCTACGATCTGATCAAGGAAGGCCAGGAGCGTTTCGTGAAAAAGACCAAGAAGATTCGCGACCACGCGCGCAAGCTCGGCATCAAGCTCTGTCACGAAATCCATCCCGGCACCGCCGCGATGACCGCCGACGATTTCCTCATGCTGGTGAAGATCACCGACGGCGACAAATCCATGGCCGTGAACGCCGATCCGTCGCACTGCTGGGAGGGCGAATCGTGGGAGACGCGCTTCAGCAAAGTCGGCGCCTACATCTACGCCGCGCACGTGAAGAATTTCACCATCCGCCCCGGCTTCCCGCTGCGCACCATGGAGCCGGCCTGGCCGGGCCGCGCCATGCAGTTCACCGACCTGCCGAGCGGCGATCTGAACATGAACCGCTACGTCGAGTTGCTGCTCAATGTCGGCTTCGCCTCGCGCTACTGCCAGCTCATGGGCACCAAGACCGCGCCGCTCGTCGTCGAAGCCGAGAGCGCCCACCGCGACCTCGACAGCACCAGCGCGAACGGCATCGGCTACGTCCGCGATCACCTCCTCATCACCCCCGCCGCCGGGAGTTTCGAGGACGGCATGGGCGCTTAAAAAAACTCCGCCTCCTTCACGGGCCGCGTCGCCAGACGCGGCCCGTTTTTTTTGCCTCCCGGACCCCGCCTCCCGCGTCAGCCTCCCGCGCCCGGCGTGGACGACCCGGCCACCCCGCCGCTAATTCCCAAGGATTGCGCGCCGTCACCGCCCGCCGCTTTTCGTCCGCCACATCCTTTCCGCACCGCACCATGAAATTCTCCGCCCAACTCCTCGCGCTCCTCGCCTGCCTGCTCCCGTTTGCGCTTTCGGCGCAAGAAATCGCGGAAAGAAAGATGATGCGCAAATCCGAACCGAAGCAGGGCGTGACGCTGACCTTTTCCGTGGGCGGCAAGACGGACACGCGCGCGGCGCGGCTCGTGGCGCTGGAAGTCCCCGCCGGCCAGCCGGCCACGCCGTTTCTCCCGGCGGGGCCGTTCAC
>CAYQBV010000063.1:0-16260 GCA_964415705.1 uncultured Chthoniobacter sp.
TCATTCGTCATTCGTCATTCGTCATTCGTCATTCGTCATTCGTCATTCGTCATTACCCTGCCCCGGCGAGGACGAAGTCGGCGATGCGCAGGGCGGCGTCGGGTTTAGCGAGGCGGGCGATTTGCCCCTGCCACTGGTGCCAGCCGGCGGCGTCGTGGGCAAAGAGGGCCTCGATCTGCGCGGCCAGCGCCTCGGCGGTCGGACAGAGGGCGCCACAGCCATTTTCAAAGAGGAGCCGCGCGTTTCCCTCCTCCTGCCCCGGCACGACCTGGGTGATGAGCATGGGGGTGCCGGCGGCGATGCTCTCCTGAACGGTGGCCCCGCCGGCTTTGCCGATGAGCAGGTGGTGGGTCATGAGGAGTTCGGGCATGCGCTGGGTCCAGCCGTGGAGTTCGAGTGGGCGGCCGGCGGCGGCGGCGATGAGCCGGTCGCGGAGGGCTTCATCGCGCCCGTAGGCGACGGTGAGGTGCAGGCCGGGGATGGCGAGCAGGCGGGCGACGATGCCGGGGGCCTGGTCGTGGCCGGCATTGACCATATACAAGATGCGCGGCGGGGGCGGGGCCGGGCGTTCCGGGCGGTCGCGGGCGAAACGCGGCGGCACCGGGAAGCCGAGGACGCGGAGTTTTTCACGGGGGACGCCGGCGCGGGCCATGACCTCGGCGCTGGCGTCGTTCGGGAGGAGGAAGGTGTCGCTCGGGGCGCGGTGCCAGACGGAATTGATGGTGATGGAGTCGGTGACGACCGTGTGAAAGGCGAAAGGGCGCGCGGCGGGGTCGGGGTAAAGCTGGCGAATGAGGTAGGCGTAAAGGGGATAGACGGAGACGACGGCGGCGGGCTGCTGCGCGGCCAGCAAGGCGGCCAGGGTGCGGCGCATTTTGCCCAGAAAGGGCAGGAGCAGCGGGACGACCGGGAGGTGGTGGATGAGGGTGAAGACGGCGGCCCAGACGCGGGGGGCGCGGTTGATGAGGGCGAGGTAGTCGCGCCGGGAGCGCTCGTAGAAAGCGCCGCCGGTGAGGGCGAAGAGGTCGATGATCTCGGCGTCGGCCCCGCGCTCGATGAGGGCGGTGTGGAGGCCGCGCGCGGCGGCGTTGTGACCCTCGCCATAACCGGCGGTGAGGAGCAGGACTTTCGACATGCGCGATAGTGGAAGGTGGCGTGCCGGGCTTGGCAAGCGACAATCTCGCGGCCCGCCGCGGAGGCACGGGCGAAAGCCCTCTCGACACTTTGGGAGAGCCGTTCTAGGTTCCGCCGCATCCCACTCCCACCATGAAAAAATCCGCGTTCACCCTCATCGAACTCCTCGTTGTCATCAGCATCATCGCCATCCTCGCGGGCATCGCTTTGCCGGTTTTCCAGAAGGCGATGGAAAGAGCCCACGCCACGAATGACTTGAACAATCTGAAGCAAATCGGCCTCGGCATCACTGCCTACCTGACCGACAACGATGACACGATGTTTTCCGGCACGCCGGCGAGTGGCGGCCAGAATTGGCCCGCGCTCCTGCAGGCCAAGTACGTGACGACCTGGAAGATTTTCCAATCCCCCTTCGACAAACGCAAGAGTGGCGACCAAACGAGCGCGGCGACCATGCCGGTGAGCTATGGCGTGAATGCCAACATCCTCACCCAAGGCACCAAGCCCGCATGGGATGGCAACTGGTCGCGGCTGGCTTCCCCGTCGCAATTGATCGTCATGGCACCCGCCATAGATCTGTCGGCCTTATCAGTCCCGACCTTCAAGGGGCTCGGGGACCAGGCTGTGTCGCTCCCCGAGCCGACAGGTGGGAACAAGCTCGGGACGCACAACGGTCGCGCCCAGATCAATGCGCTCTACGCCGACAGCCACGTCGCGACCCTCCGCTACGGACCGGAAAACGACACCGATGCCTTCGTCAACAAATCCGGCGAAACGGGCCTGAGGCGGTGGAAGCCGCTCGGTCAGTAGGTGCGGCGGGATGGGCGGGAAGATGGGCGGGAAGTGATCGCTGAAGAGTAAATCAGGAGCGGTTCACCATTCGCCACCCTTCCTACTCCCCCGCTGGCTGCTTCATCGCGGGGTCGTGGCGGATATCGCGGCCGCGGTTCAGGTAGAAGACCTCCTCGGCGATGTTCGTGGTGTGGTCGGCGACGCGCTCGATGGCGGCGGAGATGGTCATGAGCTTGAGGGCGCGGGTGATGGTCTTCGGGTCCTCGATCATGTAACTGGTCAGTTCGCGGGCGAGTTGCTTGTTGATGTCGTCCACGGAGCGGTCGCGCCCGATGATCTCGACGGCGAGTTCGCTGTTGGCGTCGATGAAGGCGGTGATGCTGTCGCGCAGCATCTCCTGCGCGATGTCGGCCATGAGCGGAATGTCGATGAGCGGCTTGAGCAGCGGTTCGGTGTTCAACTCGCGGGCGCGCCGGGCGATCTTGGTGGCCTGGTCGGCGATGCGTTCGAGATTGTTGGAGATCTTCGACGCCGTGAGCATGAGGCGGCAGTCGCGCGCGATGGGGCCGTGCGTGGCGATGTAGGTGACGACCATTTCGTCGATGTGGACTTCGAGTTGGTCGATCTGCTCGTCCTCAGCCTCGACGGTGTCGCAGAGTTTGTCGTCGCGCTCGACGAGGGCGCGCATGGCGAGGGAGAGGTTGCGCTCGGTGAGACCCGACATGAGGAGCAGTTGCTCGCGGATGTCGGCCAGTTGTTGTTCCCAAAATTGGCTCATGGAGGTGAAAAGGTTTCTGGTTTCTGGTGTCTGGTGTCCGGTGCCAAGGGCCACCTTCACCTTTCACGCCTAACCGAAGCGACCCGTGATGTAGTCCTCGGTTTGTTTCTGTGCGGGGTTGGTGAAAATCTTCTCGGTCTTGGAATACTCGATGAGTTTTCCGAGGTAGAAAAAGGCCGTCTGGTCCGAGCAGCGTCCGGCCTGCTGCATGTTGTGGGTGACGATGACGATGGTGTATTTCGTCTTCAACTGCTGGATGAGTTCCTCGACCTTCGACGTGGCGATGGGATCGAGCGCGGAGCACGGCTCGTCCATGAGGATGATGCTCGGCTCCACGGCGATGGCGCGGGCGATGCAGAGCCGCTGCTGCTGGCCGCCGGAAAGGCCGAGGCCGCTGGTATGCAGGCGGTCTTTCACCTCGTCCCAAAGCGCCGCGCCGCGGAGACTTTTCTCGACGACTTCGTCGAGCGTCCGCCGGTCTTTCACGCCCTGGATTTGCAGACCGTAGGTGATGTTTTCGTAGATGGATTTCGGAAAGGGGTTCGACTTTTGAAAGACCATGCCGACCTGCCGGCGGAGGGCGATGACGTCCACGTCGGCGTGATGAATATCCACGCCGTGAATTTTGATCCGCCCGGCGTCGATGCGGGCCACGTCGATGAGGTCGTTCATCCGATTGAAGCAGCGGAGCAACGTGGATTTTCCGCAGCCCGAGGGGCCGATGAAGGCCGTCACTTTGTTCGCGGGAATCCGGATGCTCACGTCGTGCAGGGCCTGCGCCTGGCCGTAGAAAAAATCGAGGTTCTCGACCTCGATCATCGCCGGTGCCGCGGCGTCGGCGGAATCGGGATCGGCGTTGGCGCTCTGCATCGTTTTGGTATCGGTCGGGTTCATGCGAGAATTGGGAGCAGCAGCGGTCATGGCAAGGGTTTCATCACCAGCGGTAACGCGCGCGCATTTTGATCCGCAGCAAAATGGACGCGAGGGCGATGCCCATGACGATGACGAGAAACACGAAGGCCGCGCCGTACTGCACGCGCTCGGTGTATTCGTTCTGCGGGATTTTCGAACTGACCACGTAGATGTGATACGGCAGGGCCATGACTCCCTGGAAAAGCATGTCGAGCGGGCGCTCCACGTCCCACGGCATTTTGTCGCGCACCACGTAGGCGGCGGTGAACATGATCGGCGCGGTCTCGCCGGCCACGCGGGCGATGCCGAGGATCGAGGACGTGAGCATGCCGGGCAGCGCGTAGGGCAGAACGTTCGTGCGGATGGCCTGCCATTTGGTCGCGCCGAGGGCGAGCGAACCTTCGCGAAAGCCCATGGGCACAGCTTTCAGCGACTCCTCACTCGCGGTGATGACCACCGGCAGCGCCATGAAGGCGAGCGTGAACCAACCGGAGAGAAGACACACGTTCCAGCCGGAGAAATTCAGGAAATAGCCAAAGCCCATGGGCAGGCTCGGTGCGGCGGGGTTGTCGAAGTTTTGCAGCAGCGGCATGAAGACCACGAAGAGGCCGACGCCGAAGAGGCCGAAAACGATGGAAGGTACGCCCGCGAGGTTGAGGATGGCGAGGCGGATGAACGTCACGAACCGCCCCTGGGTGCTGTACTCGTTCAGGTAGATGGCGCTGCTGATGCCGATGAACAGCGCGATGAACATGGAGCCAACGACGAGCAGCACCGTGCCGACGATGCACGGCCAGATTCCGCCCGAGCTGTACGCATAGCTCTCCGCGGCGATGTCCTCGAGCCCTTTCTCCTCCTTGAACCGCCGGAACTCTTTGTCGCCCATCTTCATTTTCACGCCCTCGTGCTCGAAGACGAAAAGCGTCTCCGGTGCCTGGGTCAAGAACGGGACATTGATGAAGGGAGCCTTGGTTTGGAAAACGGTGCCGGCCCCTTTGAAAATGATCGTGCCAAAGATGCCGGCGGCGCAAAGCAGGATGAAATACGTGGCCGCCCGAAAGACGCCGAACGCCACGCGCTCGAAGCTGCGCGACGAGGACTTTTGGGCGGTGAAGGGATGGGCGGGAGCGGGCATGGCTAGCGGGGGAAAACTCGCAATCCGCAATCCGCAATCCGCAACAAATTCGAACCGATGAAAATGGGGGGAACGGAAGAGGTCCCGCCCAAGCGGTTTCGTAATTTCATTCTTTTGGCTGCGTTGGTTGCGGATTTCGCCATGCGGATTTCGAATTTTCAACCAATGGAGATACGGTATCGGCGCACGATGGCCTGCGCCACGTAGTTGATCCCGAGCGAGAGCAGGAAAAGCATGATGCCCACCATGAAGAGCGCGCGGTAATGGATGCTGCCGGTGACGACCTCGCCCATCTCCTGCGCGATGATCCCCGTCATCGTGTGGACTGGCTGGAAAAACGCGCCAAGTCCTTCGGTGAAATTCGGGATGGCGATGCGGTTGCCCGCGCAGAGCAGCACGACCATGGTCTCACCGATGACGCGGCCGAATCCCAGCAGAATGGCCGAGATGATGCCGGAGAGCGACGCCGGGACGAGGATGCGGACGATGGTCTGAAAACGGTTCGCGCCGAGCGCGTAGGAGGCCTCCTTGAAGTGCTTGGGCACGTTGTTCAGCGCGTCCTCCGCGAGGGAAAAAATCGTGGGCACAGCCATCAGCGCGAGCAGGCAACCGGCGGTCAGCGAGTTCAGCCGCTCGCTCATCGGAAAGCCGGGAAACCAGCCCAACCAAGACACTTGCGACAGCACCCGCAGCGCGGTGCCGAGCACGGCGATGCCAAAAAAGCCGAGCACCACCGACGGGATCGCGGAGATAAATTCGATGCAGGGCTTGATGAAATTCTTCTCCCGAAGCGTCGCGATTTCGCTCACATAAATCGCCGCCGAAATCCCCAGCGGCACCGCGATGGCGAGCGCAATCAGCGAGACGAGCAGCGAGCCGACGAAGAGCGGAATGATGCCATACCAGTCCTGCCAAAAACTCGCCGTCAGCCACTGCCGGCCAAAGAGGAACGACGTGAGCGAGCGCGACAGCGGGATCGGCGCATCGTGTTTCCACGCCTGCATCTGGCGCTCGGTTTCCGGGATGGACGCGATCAGCGCCTGCCCCTGCGCCTGCACCCTATCGATCTGCTTTTGCAGCTTCGCGTCCGGCATCACCGGCGCCTTGGCGAGCGCGGCCTGGAGCTTGGTCGCAAATTGCTTGTTCGCCTCCTGGCACGCGGGAAACGTCCCCTTCAGCGTCACCGTCTCCTTTGCGAAATCCACCGGCGTGACCGTGATCTTGTCCGCTTCCTCCCGTTTTTCCGCGCCGAGGAGCATGGCCTTTTGCTCCAGCCGGTCGCGGTTGATCTGGTCCTTCTGCTTGATCGCCGTGGCCACCTCCGTGAGGTCGGAGAGCACGCCGCGCACATCCTCCACCGAGTCGCCAAACACCGTGGCAAACGCATCGAAAGGCGCGAGCGCCGCATTGACCTCCTCGACCGATTTCCCCGCCGCAGTCATCCGGTTGAACTGCGCGAGACGCGACTCGTTGAGCGCGCGGTTCAGCGCGGTGTGCTCATCGACCTGGCGGCGGATGAAATCGACATACTCCAGCCCGGCGAGGCGGTAGATGCGCAGGTTCTGCATGTTCTGGCCAAAAAAACCCGCCCCCTCGCGAAAGAGGAAAATCGTGATCAGCGCCAGCACCACGATCGCGACCACGGCATTGCCATTGAAGAAATACTTGATGATTTCACCCGGCGTGAGCCCGAGAATCCGGACGCGATTCCGATTCAGCAAGGCCTCGCTGATCGGGCGTGCGGATGGGGCTGGCGTTGGACTCATGACGGAATGAAATCGGATTCGACCCGGCTTGGGCAAGAAAAGAGCCCGCTGAACCGCCGGGTTCAGCGGGCTCGGGCCTTTCTTTTCCGGCCGCGGCTACTTGACCGGCACGAAGCCGACGTTCCGCGCGATCCCCTGCCCTTCTTCGCTCAAGGTGAAGTCGGTGAACTTCTTCGCCTCCCCGGCGGGCTCGCCATTCGTGTAGTAAAAAGTCGGGCGGGCGTAGGCCCACGTCTTGTTCCGCACGGACTCATCGTTCAATTCCGCACCTTCGATTTTCAGCACCTTGATGCCCGCCGCCTTGATGTAGGCCAGCCCCACGTAGCCGATGCCGTTCGGATTCTTACCCACCTCGGCGGCGATCTGCTCATGGCCCGCCATTTTCTGCGAACTCGGGGCGTAATCGCGCTTCTTCATCGCGAGCTCCTTCCAGTCCGAATATGTGCCCGACGAAGTGTTGCGCGTGTAGATGGAAATCTTCCCCGCTTTCCCGCCGACCGCGCTCCAGTCGGTCACGTCGCCGGTGAAAATCTGCTCGACCTGTTTCTTGGTCAGATTCTTCAGCGGACTCTTCTCGTTCACGATCACCGCGAGTCCGTCATACGCCACGATGACCGGCGTGAGCTTCGTGCCTTTGGCCTGGGCCGCGGATTCCTCGGTGGGCTTCGCTTGGCGGCTCGACATGCCGATGTCGGCGGTGCCATCGATGATCGCGGTCAACCCGGTGGTCGAGCCCTCGGCGGCGATCTCAAAACTGGTGTCTGGATTCTTCGCCTTGTAAGCCTCGGCCAATTGCGGCACGAGCTTCGCCCCGAGCGTATCGGAGCCTTTGATGACGAGCTTCCCGGCCGACGCCGTGGAAACAGCGAGAGCGAGAACCGTCGGGATGGTGAGGAGTTGGGTGATTTTCATAGTGATTCAGTAGGTTTGGCGGCGTGAAGCCAGCGGGAAACTCGCTTCCTTTTGTGACAACCGCGTGACAGACGTGTAACGAATGAGGAAACTTGGCGGGCGAAAAAAGCCCGCTGGCGCTCGTGCGCCAGCGGGCCACTAAACACTACCCAAGAAACTATTTCACCGGCACGAACCCAACCTGAGTGGCAATCGCCTGCCCCTTCGCGCTGAGCGTGAAGTCCACGAAACCCTTCGCCTCACCAGCGGGGTCGCCGTTGGTGTAGTAAAAGGTCGGACGCGAATACGGGAACGCTTTGCTCCGCACGGTCGCCACGCTCGGGGCCACGCCGTCGATGGTCACCACCTTGATGCCCGTGGCCTTCATGTAGGCGAGGCCCACGTAGCCGATGCCGCTCGGATTCTTCCCGACTTCCGCCGCGATCTGCTCGTGACCCGCCATTTTTTGCGAGCTGCCGGCGTAGTCGCGCTTCTTCATCGCGAGTTCCTTCCAGTCCGAATACGTGCCGGACGAGGTGTTGCGCGTGTAGATGGAAATCTTCCCCGGCTTCCCGCCGACCGCGCTCCAGTCGGTGATGTCGCCGGTGAAGATTTGCTCCACCTGCTTCTTCGTCAGGTTGGTCACCGGGCTGCCCGCGTTGACAATCACGCCCATGGCGTCATACGCGACGATGGTCGGTTTCATGGTCACGCCTTTGGCCGCGGCGGTGGACATTTCCGTCGACTTGGCGCGGCGGCTGGACATGCCGATCTGCGCGGTGTTGTCGATCAGCGCGGTGATGCCCGTGGTCGAGCCTTCGGCTGCGATCTGGAACGACGTTCCGGGGTTCGCTGCCTTGTAAGCCTCCGCGAGCTGCGGCACGAGTTTCGCGCCGAGGGTGTCGGAGCCTTTGATCACGAGCTGCCCGGCCTGGGTCGCGGCGGCGGTGAGGGCGCAGAGCGCGGTGGTGAGGATGAGATGCTGGAGTTTCATGTTGGTTGAAAAGAGGTTGGTTTTTAGCAAGGAGAGTGGCTTTCCCAGGAAAGGACCGGCGCCCGCAAAGGCGCCGGCCCCAACCCAAGAAAAAGGGGTTAGAACTTGATGCTGAAATCCACCTGGAGCACCTGGATGACATTGGAGTCCCCGATGCTCTGACCAAAGGTGGACTGCCCCGCCGTGAGGTCGTCGCGCAGATTCCACGCGTAGAAGTAAGTCACCGCGCCGACGGCAAAGTCGGTGAAGTTATACGCGAGGCTGAGTTTGAAGCCCCGGGTATTCATCTCGCCGAGCGCAAAGTCCGAATCATTGAGGTTTGGATCAACCGCCGCGATGCCCGTCTGGCGGTAATTCGCCAGCACCGACCAGTCGCCCTGCTTCTTATTCTCGCCGAGCTGCACCCCGACGAGGAACGCGAAGTCGTCTTCGTCAGAGTGTTGCGAGGCCACGTTGCCATTGGCGTCCACGCTGGTGAGGCTCAGGATGTTGTTCGCACGGTCCTCGCCGTTGAGATTCCAGGCCAAGTCCCAGAGGAACTTGGTTTTCACTCCGCCGAGCATAAAGGACACATCGCCCGGCAGCAGCAGGACATTCATTTCGCGGCCGGCGCCGGAGATCGCTTTGACATTCGTGCCGGCACCCGCGTCCACGAAGGAATTCTCGTTCTCGAATCCGCTGTAGGCCGCTGCATTCGTGTAGAACCAGCCGGGCGCGATGGTGAACTTCACGCCGTTGTTAAACTTGTAGGCCGCGACGAGCTGCGTCTGGAAGATGAAGGCATCGGTCGAGGAATCATTGTCGAACGCGCTCTCCGGGTTGTCGTCGTAGATGAACTGTCCGGCATTGAGCGTCAGCTCCCAGTTCGGCACCGCGAGCACTTCCGCCGGCGCGTGGCTCTTGCCGTCCTTCGAGTAGCCGGCCGCCGCCGTCGCCCCGCCGCCGAAGTGCATCTTGTGAAAGGCGATGGACTGCGCGAGGCCCGTCGGGTTGATGTCGTTATCCCACACCAGGTCGGTCGTGTAGAAAGGATTGCCAAACTTGCCCGCGAGCACCGTCGCATAGTCGGTCACATTCCAGCCGAGGTAGGCCTTGCTGATGAAGATGCTGTAGTCGCTGAACCCATCCTGAAAGGTCTGGTTGCCGCTGTCCGCCGCCTGCGCCGAGGCCAGTTCCACCCCGCCGAAGAAGCTGTCGCCGAGCTTGAAATCCGCGTTCAGGCGGAGCCGGAAACGATAGCGGCTGCGCTGGCTGTCGTTGCGATTGCCCCCGGCCGGCGTGCTGTCCGCCCGCGGCCTCTGGTCGTCCTTGTTGTCGTACTGGTAGCGCAGGCGCAGGTCGCCGTAGAGCTTCAGCTCGGTGATCGAGGAGTTGAGGTTGATCTTGCCCGCCGGAGTCTGGGTGGCGAAGTCGCGCATCATATCCGCGCGGACCTCCTCGCCCTCCTGGCTGGAGAGAACGCCTTTCTTCACGAGTTTGTCCACGAGTGCGCCGGCGTCCTGCGCGTGGGAGGTGAGGGAGCCAGCCGCGAGCAGCGTGAGCGCGACCGCGAACTGGAGTGGAGATGATTTGAACATTGCGTGGATTTGCAGGGTGGTTGGGTTTGGTTGACCGCGACGCTATTTGACCGCCGCGAGTTGTTTCAATGGAAACGACGGGCCGAGAATCCGAGACGTTTGTTACAATTTGATGACTTATGTGAGTCTTTTGCGTGAACTTTTTGACGCATCAGCGACCTTTTCGCGTCGGTCTCCCGACTACGATTTGAAATCCCGCGCCGAGAAGATGATCGCGCCGATGACGAAGAACGTGGCGTCGAGTCCAAGGAGAATGCCGTAATCCTCCAGCATCTGCGGCCACGGCCAGGGGTTGCGGAAGACATTCACCCAGGTGCCCATGTGCGTGGTCATCATCCAAGGTCGGTAGGTTTCAAAATACGGGACGAGGTGGAAAATGTAGTCCACGAAAAAGAGGGTGATCGCCGAGATCGTCGCCGCGGCGGGCTTCATATTCGCGCACGAAAGGAGGAAGGAAAATGAGGTGATCGTGAGCAGACTGAGCGCGAGGCAGGGCAGCGCCGCGAGGTAACGCGCGAGGCCAGGGCCGAACTCAAAAAACGCGACGAGCCGCTGCTCGGGGATCATCAGAAACAGCCCGCCGGAACCGCGCACCAGCGTCGCCGCCGCGAGTGCGGACAGGCCGATGAAGATGACCAGCGTGAACGTGTAGAGCACGCAGGTCGTGTATTTCACGAGCAGCACGCGCAGGCGCGACACCGGCCGGCAGAGCGTCATCCGCATCGTGCCGTCCTCCACTTCCTTCGCCACCACATCGCCGCCGACCAGCGCGAGATACAGCCCGCCGAGGAGGAAGACGGTCATCGTGAGCATGAGCACCGCGACCGTGAGGCCGGAGAAATACGTGTCGAACGCGCCGCCGCTCTGCTCGATCATGCGCCGCATCCAGCGCTGCCCGCCGGGGAGCTGCCAGAGGACCAGGATGAGCGTCTCGACGGCGAGGAAAACGCCGAAGCCGAGGTAGGTGCGCTTGCGGGCGAAGAGCTTCCAGAGTTCGCCGCGGAGTTGGAGGAGGAAGAGGCTCATGGCGGCGATGCGGACGATGCGCTGTTCTGCGTGAGCGCGAGATAGATTTGCTCGAGGTTCCGCCGCTCCGGCTCCACCGCACTCACGCGCACGCCGCCCTGCACCAGCCGCGCCACGAGATCCGCGGTCGCGCAGCCGTCGTCCAGCGCGACGACCCCCGGCCCGATCACGCGCACGCTTTCTACCAGCAGCACCACTGCGCGTGGCCAGTCATCCACCTCGAAACGCACCCGCCGCCGCTCCGTCCCGAGATCCGCCCAGCGCCCGTCGAAAATCTTCCGCCCCTGGTTCAGGATCACGACGTGATCGCAAAGCTGCTCCACCTCCGCGAGCAGGTGCGAGCAGAAGACCACCGTCAGCCCGCGCTCGCGGTTCAGCCGCTGGATCAGCGCGCGCATCTCCGCGATGCCCTCGGGGTCGAGCCCGTTCGTTGGTTCGTCGAGCAGGATGACTTCATTCGCCGGCAGCAGCGCCTGCGCGAGCCCGAGCCGCTGCCGCATGCCCTGGGAGTAAGTCCCCACCTTGTCCCGGATGCGCCCGGTCAGCCCCACCGTCTCCACCGCCTCCGCGATCTGCGCCCGCGGCACGCGCGCCGAGTAGCTGGTGTAAATCTCCAGATTCCGCCACCCGCTCAGGTAGTCGTAAAAGCGCGGCGCCTCGAAAATCGCGCCCGTCTTCGCCAGCGCCCGCGCGCGCTCCCGCTGGACGGAGACACCGCCGATCAGCGCCTCGCCTGCGTCGGGAAAAACCTGCCCGAGCAGGATGCCGAGCGTCGTGCTCTTGCCCGCGCCATTGTGTCCGAGCAGGCCGAACACCTCGCCTTTTTGCACCTCCAGCGAGAGCCCGTGGAGCGCCGGCTTGCCGCCGAAAGCCTTCTGCAAATTGCGAAGTTCGATCATCGGTCTGCGGTCAGTTGTCGGTGAAAAATTTCACGTCCTTCGTGGCGTGACCGTCGGCGTAGAGCACGTTGATCTTGTCGGCAATGTAGGGATGAAAACCTTCCTTATCCGACATGATCGGGATGCGACTGAGGTTCTCGACACCGAGGAAGTTCAGGCTGGCGAGCGCCTGGCCGTTGAGGGTGACGTTCCAGAGATAGCTCGTGCCGGTCTTCACTGCGAAGCCGGTCTTGTCCGCCGGACACGCGAAGACGTCTTTCGCCCCCGCGTATTTGTCGAGCGTGTTGTCGATCACCGGAACGTCGTCGGCCAGGCTCGCGCGCGCGGTTTTGAGCGTGGGCATGGTGTTGTTGTGCTCGGCGAGATAGAGCGAAAGCGCGACGCCGAGCTGTCGCAGATTCGCGGTGCAGGCCGTCGCGCGCCCGCTCTCGGTCACGCGCTGGTAAGCCGGGTAGCCCAGTGCCGCGAGGATCGCCACGATGGCGATGACGACGAGCAACTCCGCAAGGGTGAAGGCGGGGGAATGACGAATGAATGACGAAGCCAGAAACCCGTCGCTGTCGTGCGCCACCCGTTCCCCATTCGTCATTCCGGTTTCCCTCGTCATTCCGTCATTCGTCATCCGTCATTTCACCTCCCCTGCAGGTTCTTCTGCAACTGCTCGATCAGCGGTGCGACATCCATTTTCACCTCCGCACTGGCCTCGCTGTAAAACGTCTTGAAGCCCTGATCCATGATCTTGCGGGCGTTCGTGTCGAGCTGCTCGTCGGGCGGGCGTTCGCCTTCCCGCTTTTTCATGTCTTCGAGCGCCTTGGTGACAAAACTCTGCCTTTTCTCCGGCGTCATCTTGTTCAGCGCTGCCATCATTTGCTTGAACCCGGTCGGTAGCGTGAGGTCGAGGAAACGCGCCTGCTCCTCCGGCGTGAGCGCGCGGAAAAACCCGTTGAGCCCTTTGCCCATGCGGACTCCGCGACGGTCCTCATACGCGAGCTGGTTCATTTGCCCCGCCAACTTCTCCACGATCTTCGCCCGCTCGGCCGGTGCCTTTCCTGCGACCGGATGCGCCGCCACGTAGGTCGCGACAGTCTCCGGCGTGACCTTTGCGCGCCGCGCGAAAAAGACCACGCTCCCGGCGACGAGCCAGACCAACGCGAGCGCGGCGATGAGTTTGAGCCAGGGAAGTCGCATGGGGTTGGTGGCGCGGATGGTGGCCCAAAGCTACGCGCCGCGCACGCCAATCGTTGCAACAACCTTCGCCCGCCGATCCCGCGCCGCGCCGCGCCGCGCGAAGCGAACGAAAAGGGCCGTCATCCTGAGCGGAGTTCCGTGCGGGCGAAGGTGGGACGGAACGCCGTCGAAGGATGACGGGCTTTTAGATCACAACCCCGGCGGTTTCGGCTTGATCGGGGCGGCGAAGGCGTTCGCGCCTTTCACTTTCAGCTTCCGCTTGAAGACCTTGTCGCCGCACGTCGCGAAGAGCGTGTCGAACTCCGGGCCGCCAAACGCCAGATTCGACACGCGCCCGTTCGGCGTTGGGAGAATGACGTTCACGCGGCCCGCCTGATCGCAGACCTGCACGCCCATGCGGGTGGCCACGTAGAGCCGCCCGTCGCGATCCACGCGCAGGCCGTCCGCGCCGGAGTCCTCGGCGCTGTCGGGGACGTGGAGCCAGTAGTAGCGCTGTTTGTGCGCGAGCGAGCCGTCGGGCTGGATCTGATAGCTGCAGACCCAGTGCGAGCGCGACTCCGCCACGTAGAGCAGCGACTGATCAGGCGAGACGGTGACGCCATTCGGAAATTTCAGCCCGGTATCCACGACCTTCTTTTCGCCCTTTGCCGAGATGAACGTGACGCTCGACGGCTTCGCCGGATCGCCGCTCGGCTCGGTCACAAACATCGAGCCATCGTGCACCACCACGAGATCATTGCCGCGAATGCCGTCCGCGATCACGCTGCCCTGCGCCTTGTCATTGTAGGCCATCACTTTCCCCTCGCCGGTGACCGCGATGATCCGCCCGTCCGGCGCGCACGCCTGCCCATTCGCCTTCTTCGAGTCGGCGAGAAACTCCGCGACCTTCCCGTCGAGCGTGATCCGGTAGGTCTTCGCGTTCGGGATGTCGTTGAAGAACACCTCGCCCCGCGCGTTGGCGCACGGCCCCTCGGTGAACTTCCCGCCCTCCCACACGAGCTGCCACTCCTCGCCCGGCAGCAGCACCTCATTGAGCATGTTGTTTTTGCTTTTGCCCGCCTTCACCGGCTCCGGCCAGCCCTTCCACAGAAAGCGCATGCCGTCGGGAAAAACCACGCCCCCGTGCTTGCTGTTGTGCGCGCCCTCGCCCCAGACGTGCGCGTGCTCGTAGCCGGCGAAAGCGAGTGCGCGCTGCATCTCCTGGTTCACCATCCACCAGTCGCCGGCGTAGATGTTCAGGTCGTTCGAGCCGTCCTGGAGAAAGACGCGGAGTGGCTTCGGCTCATGCTTGCGGATGAGCGTCGGGTATTCATTGCCGCCGCGCAGGCCGACGTAGGTGCCGACATTGGAAAACACGCGCGTGAACGCATCCGGCCGCTCCCACGCCGCCGTGAACGCGCAGATCGCCCCGCTCGACGCGCCGCCGATCGCGCGGTCATTGCCGCTTTTGCTGAGCACGATCTTGCGCCCGTCGCCCGCCGTTTTCTTTTCCACGTCCGGCAAAATCTCCTCGAGCACGAAGCGCGCGTAATCCGGCCCGAGCCCGTCGTATTCGAGGCTGCGGTTGAAGCGCGGAAGCGCGCCGTCGGTCAGCGGCACCACTCTGCCATGCATGATGAAAACGCCAATCGTCACTGGCATCTCGCCCTTCGCGATCAGATTGTCGAAAACCACCGGCGCGTTGTACTGCACGCCGTCCTGGCAGACGAAGACGCACGCCGGTTTCGCGGGGTCATACTGCTTTGGCACATAGACCCAATACTCGCGCGTCGTACCCGGAAAAACCTTCGACGCCGCGAAGGTGAACTTCAGCACTTCGCCCTTCGGCACGCCGTCGTGCGGCTTCGAGTCCTCGGTCAGCGGATACTCCACCTCAGCGCGCAGGGCAGGCACGGCGAAAGCGAAAGCGAGGGCGGCGAGCGGGAGGATTTGTTTCATAAATGAAGCGCGCAGCATGTCCGCGCTCCGGCCCACCTGACAACCCGCAACCCTCACCGCAACGCCAGCACCCACGCCGCGCCCAGCAGCCCGAGCGCCACACCCGCCGCCACGCGCTGCACCGCCGGCGCAATGCGCTCTTTCACGCGCAGCGCTTCCAGCACCAGCCCTTCCAGCGTTCCGGCGATCATGCCGAAGCAATGCGCCATGTAATCCACGCGTCCGCCTTCCTCCCCCACCCCGAGAAACGCCAGCAGCCCCAACCCCGCGCCGAGCGGGAGCACGAGCTGCCAGCGACTGCGTGTCTGCGGCTCGCGCCAGCGCGCGAAAAATTCCGCGCCCATGAGGATGCCCAGCGCCCCGAAGCACGCCGTCGAGGCTCCGATCGAACCGTGCCCGTCGCCCCGGTAGCCCCACGCGTTGATGGCATTGCCCAGCGCACCGCTGAGCACGATGGCCAGCCACGTCACGCCCGTCCCGAACCGCGGCAGCAGGAAGGCCGCGAAGAGCAGCCCCGTGGCGATGTTTGCCCCGACATGCGACGCGTCGGCGTGCAGCGTCAGCGCCGTGACCGTCCGCCACCAGGCTCCGCCGAGGATTTCCCCGCTCACGGCCACCCCGCGTTCCACCCACCCGGGACCGAGCCGATTCTGCGCCGCGAAAAATCCCACCAGCACGGCGGCCGCGACACAGAGCGAAAGCGCGGGGACTTTTCCCTCCGGGAAAACCGGGCGCGTCGGCGGACGCTCCCGCTCCTCGTTCTCAAACGCCGCCAGCTCTCGCCGCACCTCCTCTTCCGCGCCGACCTCGACCCGCAGCACCCACTCCTCCCCTTCCCGCTCGATCCAGTGCGGCAGTTCGCGCGCCGAGACCACCAGCGCCCGCTCCCGCGCCGCCGACAGCCGCGCATAGCGCCCCACCTCGATCAGGGGGCCGTCGGATTCTTGCGCGTCGGACATGGCTGCAGAGTGAAACCCGTTCTGCTTCTCCACTCCAATTTATTTGCACCCCGCCACTTGGCTCCGCTGAAAAAATGGCATACCTCTCCACGCCGCCATGAAGCTCTCTCCCTTTCTCCTCGTCTCGGTGCTCTCCGCCAGCGTCGCGTGGGGGGCCATTGATTTCTTCGGCCTGCCGGAAAAAATCGTCGTCCCGAAGTCCGTCACCCCCACACCACCGCCAGCGACACCGCCTCCCGCCACACCCCCTCCCCCGCCGCCGATCGCTACC
>CAYQBV010000064.1:0-16251 GCA_964415705.1 uncultured Chthoniobacter sp.
ACCGATCTCGAGGTGTGGGGCGCTCTGCTGTACCCGCTCCTGTTTGCAGCGTGCAACGTCCTCCTGCTGCCAGGCGGGGCACTCGCCATCGGCGCGGGGCTTTTCTTCGGCCTGTGGTGGGGCTTTTTCCTCAATCTGACGGGCAACGTCGCCGGCGCGGCGGTCGCCTTTTTCCTCAGCCGCAAAGTCGGCCGCGGCTGGGTCGCGAAAAAATTCCTGGATCACCCGAAGTGGGCCGCGCTCGACGCCGCCATCGCGCGCGACGGCTGGAAAATCATCTTCCTCAGCCAGGTGCATCCGCTCTTTCCCACCAGCCTGCTGAACTACCTCTACGGCGTCACCCGCATCCGCTTTCGCACCTGCCTGCTATGGGTCGCGCTCGGCCAGGCACCCGGCCTTTTCCTCTACGCCTACCTCGGCACGCTCGCCCAGCACGGGTTGCGGATCTGGCAGGGAAAAAGCCACCCGCAGACGTGGGAATATCTCGCCTGGATCGGCGGGCTGCTGCTGACGCTCGCCGTGACCACCGCGCTCGCCCGCCTCGCCCTGCGCGTGCTCGCGGAAGCGGGCGAGGTGGAAAAGTGCAAGGCTCCGGCGGCGCGTGAGCTTCAGCCGCTCGGCTGTCCTGCGGACGAGCTGAAATAATCCCCAAAATCAGCGAGAGGAGGAACCACGGATGACACGGATGACACGGATTTCAAAACACTCGGAGCGGAAATCCTCCTCACCCATTGGGTGAGATGGAGAGAACCAGGCCGACGCTCCGAAATCTCTGAATCCGTGTCATCCGTGTCATCCGTGGTTCCTCTTTCCGGACTTAGGAAAAGACGAAAACGCCTCCTTTTTCAGGCCCTTTTTTGACAGCTAGGGGTCCCGTGTTACGGTAAACACACCTTCGCGGAAACGCGATCTCCAACCTCCCCACGATGACCAGCCAATCCCGATTGTCGCTCCACCTCGACTACGGCTCTGATGCCGAAGATTGCGACCGAACCGACCTCGAAATCTGCGAGCGCGGGATGCACTTCCGCTCCCGGTGGTGCTTCAACTTCGGCACCAAACTCGCCGTGGCCATCATCCAGACGCACCCGCGGTTCGGCCCGCGCCGGATGAAGCTCGAAGGCCACGTGGTCTGCTGCGAAGCGCAGCCCGGCCACGGCTACGAAACCACGCTCCTTTTTTCCCCACTCCCGGATGAGCTGCGACCCAGCCTCCGGGAGTTTTCGCAGGCGCTCGCGGCGCGGTGAGTTTTTTAGCCGGAACGAGGCAGATGGGGGAGAGGGGAGCGCGGGCTTCCAGCCCGTTCGAGCCGGCATCCTGCCGGCGACCCGCACGCCGGTTGCTCTCCACCGGCTGGTCACTCCTCCACGCACCATCCGCAACCGGCAAGATGCCGGCTGCAACGGCCAGGATGGCCGCGCTCCCCTTCCCTCAACCGCATCGTTCCGGCTTCGAGCTTGCGATGCACTTTGGTGGCGCGAACGCCTTCGGCGTTGTCCCTGCAAAATGCAGGACACGTTTTACCGCCGCAGGTAGCGGTCGGCGCGGGAGAGGGCGAGGTGGCGGAAGAGGAAGAGCAGCGCGGCGTAAAAGGTGAAATTCACGGCGATGAGGAGCCAGAACGCGGCGGATTTTCCGCTCTGCCACAGCGAGACAAACGGCAGATTCCATAAGTTGGCCGATTCGTTGAGTCCCGGGACGGTCAAAGGAGAGAGGAGCATTAGCGCCGCTCCGATGCCTTTGCGTAGGTTGCTGAAGTCGGAGCCAGAGTACCTGAATCCGTCGAGGAAAACGCCCGCGATGAACGGAACCACGCACCAGGCCACGACCACCGCCAGAGCAGTCAGGATCGCCTTGAAGCGCGTCCGCATTTTCAAGCCGATCCAGAGCGAGAGCCAGGACACGAGCGGCAGCAGAATCCCGACGGTCAGCAGGGCGCAGACGAGATAAACCGCCGGGCCATCATTCGCCCGACGAGGGGTGGGCGCACCCCACTCGAGATACCACTCCCAACCGAAGATGGTCAGCAGCGGCACGGCGAGAACGAGCATGAAACGGCGGAGCACGCGGGCTTTTTGCGCAACGATCTCGCGGGCGGTGAGCGGGGTGGTCAGGAGCACTTCGAGCGTCTGCTGCACGCGCTCGGAGACGATGGTATTCGCCGCCTGCACGCTGAGCGCGAGGACCGCCAGCGTGCCAACGATGGCGGCGGCGGCGGAGAGCAGTTCGCTCTGGCCGTTGTAGTCATTGGTTGAGGCGAAGCCGCAAAGGACGAGGATCGGCAATTCGATGACGACGAGGATGCGGACGAGGTAGTGGACTTTGCCGAGCGCCTTGTGGGTCATCTCGCGCCAGGCGATGGGTTCGTCCTCGGGCAGGCTGGATTTCTCCCGGAGGAGCATGCGGTGCCCGGTGAGGCGGTTCGCGCGCTGCATCACGCCATCGAGCCGGCGAAAGAGGCGGAGGAAGAAACTCGAAGCAGGGGCAAACGCGCGGCGGACCAGAAAGACGCGGGCGAGGGTGAGAAAGAATGTGATGGAAATGAGGATCGGGATGCTGCGGACCAACATTTCGACGGCGCCGTCGCTCGGGCTGTCAAAGAGCAGAGCGGGCGGGATGTGGATGGAGGACTCGCGGCTCGAGAGCCGCCAGGCACTTCCCCACACGAGTTGCGAAAGCTCCGAAAGCAGCACCGGGCCAAAGTAGAATGCCGCCGCGAGCAGATACGTGGAGACCAGCGCCGCGACCGTGGTGCGGCAAAAGGCGGAGCACATCAGGGCGAGCGCGCCGACTTGCAGGCAGCCGAGGAGCAGCGACCACAGGCCGAGGGCGAGCAACTCGGTGGTCACGCCGCCAAAGGCGTACGAGATGGCCCCGAGCGGCAGGGCGAGCAGGAGAAAGGAGAGCATCGGCACGAGTCCACCGAGGAATTTTTGCAGGACGATGGACCACGGGCCGAGATCGGTGAGAAAGAGCAGCACCAGCGAATCGCGCTCCTTTTCCTCCGCGATGCGTCCGCACATCATCGCCGGGAGAAAGAGCGCGATGCCAAAAAACTGGATGCCGAAAATGACCTCCAGCATGTCCCGCCCCGCGCCCATGATCGACAGCACATCGTAATTTCCGCGTCGCAACTGATACGGGAGATTGAGCGCGAAGACCCCGAACAGCAGCAGCCCGTAAACGACGCGCAATACATAAGTCCGCCGCCGCGCCGCGGTTTCCGTCAGCTCTTTGCCGAGCAGCGGAAAGGAGAAGAAGCGAAGCCGGGAGGTCATGGGGATGACGGACGCGCAGCGTCCGCGCCGGGGAGCATACGCGTCCCGCGTGTTGGTTTTGTCGTCCCGACAAAACGAACTTCCTGCGATGCGGCAGCCGGGACGACGCACGCGCCTTCTCCGACGCACGCCCGCGGAAGTTCGCGAACGCGGGACGCGTTCGCCAGCACGCGAGACGCGCGCGCTCCCCGGAAACTGCCGCGACCGCTCACGCCGTCTTCCCCTCCGTCAGTTTCATGAACGCCGTTTCCATATCCATCGCGTCCGGCTGGAACATGCGAATCCGCGCGCCGAGCGCGTGGATGGCGTCGAGCAAATCCTCGGCGCTCATCTCGTCCTCGCGGAGCTGCACGGCGAGGCGGTCGGGCTGCTCGTCCACGCCGGCCACGTGCGGGAGCGCGCGAATTTTCGCCGCGAGTTCGGGCGTCTGGTTGGCGAGTTGGACGTGGACGGTGCGACGCAAACTGAGCGCGCGATAGATGTCGGCGAGCGAGCCGTTCGCCACCATCTGCCCGCGCTCCACGATGCCGATGTGGGAGCAAAATTGCGCCAGCTCGTGAAGGATGTGCGACGAGACGATGATCGTCTTGCCCATCGTCTGCAGCTCCTTCAGCAGCTCGCGCATCTCGATGCGCGCGCGCGGGTCGAGCCCGCTCGCCGGCTCGTCGAGCAGCAGCAGATCGGGGTCGTGCAAAAGGACGCGCGCCAGGCCGAGCCGCTGTTTCATCCCGCGCGAAAGCCCGTCCACCGGCGCGTCGTGCTTCTCCGTGAGGTCGGTCAGCGCGAGCACATCGCCGATGAGCACGCGCCGTTTCGCCGACGGGATTTTGTAAGCCGCCGCGAAAAAATGCAGGTACTCGCTCGCCGTGAGGTCGTCATACACGCCGAAGAAATCCGGCATGTAACCGATCTTCCGCCGCACCGCGTGCGGCTCCTGCGCCACGTCCAGCCCGGCCACCAGCGCGCGCCCGCGGGTCGGCTTGAGGAGCGTAGCCAGCACCTTGATCGTCGAGGTTTTTCCCGCGCCATTTGGCCCGATGAAGCCAAAGACTTCGCCCCGCTGGATGCGGAGCGACAAATCGCGCACGGCGTGGGTCTTGCCGTAGATGACGTGGAGATTTTCCACCGACACGAGCGGCGGGGCTGGCGGAGTCTGGGGCGTGGGCTCGGGTTCGTTCATTCAGTCATCCGTTCTAAAAAGCCGGCGGTAAAGATGCACTCCATCCGGGGTCGTGCGGGAAATGACGAGCAGCCATTCGTGCGGATCGGTCGGATCGAGGAGCGGCAGGTCGCCGGCATCCGCGGAGGCGGCGGGCGAGCTGCCGGAGAAAAAGCCCGCGAGGCCACCTTTCGGTCCGCGGCAGAGCTCGGCGAGGCCCGGAATCGTCGGAGCCTCCTCGCCGTGAAGGAGCAACGGAGTTAATCCATGCTGGCGGTTGATGAGCGCCCGCAATTTTGCCGCTCGATCTCCCTCTGTCGTGAGAATGGTTTCGATCTCCGCCCACGGAATTTCCGCACTCGGCGTCGCGGTCGCGTCCAGCGAAGTCACGCGGTTGAATTGCGGCGTCCACTGCCGGAGTTGCTGCCGCATCGTGTAGCGCGCGGGCATTTGCCCCGAAAACGCTACCGGCTCGGCATTTCCCTCACCGCCCCGCTGGTTGAAGCGTCCTGTGCCGAGCACCGTGGGAATGGCGAAGGCGTTGCGAAATTCCTTCTGCGTGTCGCGATTGCGCGCCGTGAGCAGCAGCTCGAAACGGTTCTCGCGCAGCACCCGCCCGCCGGGGCCGACATCGGTGACGAGGAGCGCGGAGCGATGGTCTTCGCGACCGAGCGCACGCCCGGCCGCCTCGATGACCAGCAGCGCGCAGCCCGTCGCGGCCAGCGGAAAAATGACCCACGTCCAGCGCCGCCGCCGGAGCGCGCCGAGCACGAACCAATCGAGCGGTCCGACGACGAGCAGGAAGCCGCCGAGAATCAGCGCGATGGTTCCCGGCGCGATGAGGCGGGTGGAACGCGGGAGGAGCGGCTGCAAAAATTGGTCGATGCGCTGGCGTCTGGTGTTCGCTTCCGACCTCTCGTCCCAAGCGATCTTCGACGGGACCGAGGCCGTGCCGGCCAGAAACTGCTCGGTGATCGTCCCGCGCATCTTCCACAGAAACGCCGCCGCCCGCTTCCATTCGCCGCCACCGAGCGCGTCGCCGGCGGGCCGCCGCGCGATGACGACGCGCCCAAGACCGGCGCGGTGCCGCCGCGGCGCAGGCTCGGCGGGTTGCCACTCGCCGCTTTCTGAAAGGCGCGTGGGCGCGGGGTTCTTTGCGTCGGCGAAACCATCGAGAAACCGGACGTGCTCGTCTTTCAACCCACCCGCCGGCAGCACGCACACGCTGCCGCCGGCCTCGACCCAGCGGGTCAGCGCGGTGAGCTGCTTCTCGCGCAGCAGTGCGAAACCGTCGCCGTCGAGCAGCACGACATCGATCGCGAAAAGCGCGAGCGGATTGGCCGGAAAATCCTCGGGCGCGAGGAACACGGGCGAGGTCGCGAGGACGTTTCCCGCATTCGCGAAGGCGGGGAAGAGACCGTCGAGGCGCAGGCTCTGCCACAGCGCCGGATCGCGTCCGCCGGAGCCGCGCCCGTCGCAGATCGCGATGACCGAATTGCGCGACCCGCGGCGTTCTCCTTCGACCGGAAAACTCCCGAGGTCGCTCGCGCCGGACTTCGCCACGAAGCGCAGCCTGGCTTCGGTGCCGTTGTAAGTGCCGTGCTGCGGAAACGGCGGCGTGACGATGCGAAAGGATTGCGCGCCCGCGGTGAGCGCGAGGTCCGGGAGGCTCTGGCGAAAGAGCACGTCGCCGCCAGCGGTGAAGGTGATTTCCAGCGTGCCTTCGAGCAGGCCGCCGCCCTGGCGGACCAGCTTGAGGTCAAAGATCGCCGGAGCATTCACGCGCGGGCGCAGCGTGAGTGGGGAAAACTCGGCGCGCAGGGCCTCGGCGCTGGCGCCGACGGCGAGGAGCAGGAGCGCGCACGCGGCCAGGATCGGGTGGAGCACTCGACCCGGCATCCGCACGCCAGCCACCCGCTCCTTCATGCCGCGCGGCGGAGCAGGCCGTGCAGGCGAGTGAAGGATTCCTCGGAAAAACCCATCGCGCGCTTGAGCTGGTAGTCGCGTTCGAGGGCGTTCGGGTGGCGTTCCCAGCGGCGGTAAGTTTCCCAATCAATGAACCGCCGCAGCCACGACCAGAGGCCCATGATCGGCACGGGGAAATCGCTGCCGTAGATCATCCGCGAGGCGAGCGGCTCGCGCACGGCCGCGCGGGTGTGCTCGCCGCGCATCGGGAGATTGAAGGCGCTATTGTCGCCGTAGAGATTCGGGAAACGCGTCGTCATTTCCGCGAACGCGGGAAAGTAATCGGGATCGCGCAAGCCGCTGCGGGTCGCGCAGTGCGCGGCGATGACGGTGACGCCGCAGGCCAGCGGGTGCTCGAGGTGGCGCGGGTCGGCGAATTCCGGGCGCACGACGGGGACGGTGTTTTCGCCGCCGGTGTGAGCGAGCAGCGGCAGCCCGGCGCCAGCCATCTTTTCCCAAAAACGGGTGTGGCGCCGGTCGCGGCAATCGACGTTGTGGCAGTTGGGCAGGAGCTTGAGCATGACCGCGCCACCGGCGAGGCAGCGGTCGAGTTCGTCGAGCGCATCGGGGCGCGCGGGGTGGATGGAGACGGCGGGGAGAAACTCCGGATGCCGGCGCGCGAGCGCGAGGACGTAGTCGTTCGGGACGTGGAAAGAGCCGGTGTCTTTCAGCAGCGTGCCGTTTTCCGCATAGACCTGCTCCTGCGCGAGGATGACGACCGATCCGAGCGACGAGCCGCGGACCAGCGCGAGCAGGCGGTCCACGTAGATTTCATCGAAGTCCGGCTGCGTGGTGTCCTGCGGCAGGCCGAGGTGCCGGAGCATGAATTTCGCGAGCCACCGATGCCGCCCGCCGAGCCGCAGCCAGCAGCCACTCCCGCCCGCGCCGTTGCCGACGATGTGGACGTGGGCGTCGATGGGTGGCATGTCGTGCGGGGGTTAAAGGGTTCGCGTTTCCTCGATGCAAAAGCGCCGCGTCACGGCGTCCGCGCGACGCCCTTTTTCAATTCGCGGTAGGAGTCGATGAGGTTCTTTTCGACGTGCGCCCAGTCGGAGGGCTGCATCTTGCCATCGCGCCGGTCGTCGCGGTAGCGCATCATGCGCGCGCGGTCGAGCGCGGCTTTGGTAATGGAGGGATTGGCGATGCCGAAGAGTTCCTCGCTCACGCGCGCGACCGTGGGGCCGTATTTTTCCGGAGTGTTGGTCTCGCGGCGAAGCTGCCACCAGTCGAGCTCGATGGCGGCGACTTTCGCGGGGTCGAAGGACTCGCCAGATTTGTCGCGCAGGATGCTGTAATACTTGATGAGTTCCGGCAGCGCGATTTGGGCTTCGTCGCGACTCGTGGTGGGCTGGAAATTTTTGGCGGCGTTCGCCGCGGCGATGGAGAGCTGCACGCTGTCGGCCGGGGAAAAGCGATAGAGATCGTGGTGTAGCTTGTAGAGCTGGAGACTGAGGTCCTTGTAGTCGCGTTCATAGTAGTCGCGCCACAGCACGGTCTCGATCCGCGCCACGGCGTCGGCGTCGAAGCCCCGCAAGTCGCCCGTGCGCGGCCAGAAGGCGTAAACGAGCGCGGCGATGAGCAGAATGATGACGAGGAGGAAGAGGCGGACGACGAAACGGATCATGTTGCGGGGTCGGTGAAAATGGAGGCGCGCAGATGTAGCGCGGGCGGCGCAGAATGGCCAGCGCGGTATGGGGCGGGCGGTTGGAAAAACCACCCGTCATCCTGAGCGGAGCGGAGGCTTTGCGCAGCGGGATTGCCACGTCCGCCTTCCATCTGCATCCTCCCGGCCTTTTCCGCCATGAGCACCGTCCGCCGCAAACCCTACCCATTTTCCACCTTTGAACCCAAATGGCAGCAGCACTGGGATCGGGCGCAGACTTTCCATGCGCCGAATCCGGGCGACCCCGGCTTTGACCCGGCGAAGCCGAAGTATTACGTGCTCGATATGTTCCCGTATCCGAGCGGCGCGGGGCTGCACGTGGGGCATCCGGAGGGCTACACGGCCACGGACATTCTCTCGCGGTATAAAAGGATGTGCGGCTGCAATGTGCTGCACCCGATGGGTTGGGATGCCTTTGGCCTGCCGGCCGAGCAGTATGCGATCAAGACCGGCCAGCATCCGTCCGTCACCACCGCGCAAAACGTGGCGCACTTCAAAGGCCAGCTCCAGCGGCTCGGCTTTGCCTACGACTGGCAGCGCGAGGTCAACACCACCGACCCCGGCTATTTCAAATGGACGCAGTGGATTTTTCTCCAGCTCTATCACGCGTGGTTCAATCCGGAGACGCAGCGCGCGGAGCCGGTCGCGACCTATCAAGGCGCGGACGTGGACTCGGTGCGGCTGGCTTACGTGAGCGAGGCGCCGGTGAACTGGTGCCCCGCGCTCGGCACGGTGCTGGCCAATGAGGAGGTCATCGACGGCAAAAGCGAGGTCGGCGGGCATCCGGTGGAGCGGCGTCCGATGCGGCAGTGGATGCTCCGGATCACGGCCTACGCGCAGCGGTTGATTGATGAACTGGAGGGGCTCGACTGGCCGACGGGGATCAAGCTGCTCCAGCAAAACTGGATCGGGCGGAGCGAGGGCGCGGAAGTGCATTTCGGCGTCGATGCCGCGGAGGAAAAGATCACCGTTTTCACCACTCGGCCCGACACGCTCTACGGCGCGACCTACATGGTGCTCGCGCCGGAGCACCCGCTCGTGGAGCGGCTCGTGACCGAGGAGCAGTGGCCGGCGGTGCGGGAGTATCGGGAGAAAACCGCGCGCAAGAGCGATCTCGAACGCACCGAGCTGGCGAAGGAAAAATCCGGCGTGTGGACGGGCGCGTTTGCGCTCAACCCGGTGAACGGCGAGCGCATCCCGATCTGGATCGCCGACTACGTGCTGCTCGGCTACGGCACCGGCGCGATCATGGCCGTGCCCGCGCACGACGAGCGCGACTGGGAGTTTGCGCGCAAGTTTGCCCTGCCCATCCGCGAGGTCGTCTCCGCCACCCCGCGCGTGAGCGTGGGCCACAAAGCCGCGTGCGCCAGCGAGCCGCTCGCATGTTTCGCCGGCGAGGGTTTCGCCGTGAACAGCGGCCCGCTCGACGGCCTCCCGACCGCCGACGCCCAGGCGGAAATCGCGCGCCTGCTCGAAGCGCAGGGCCTCGGAAAAAAGACCGTGAACTACAAACTGCGCGACTGGCTCTTCAGCCGGCAGCGGTATTGGGGCGAGCCGTTTCCGATCGTCTGGGAGGAGGGGCAACACCGCGCACTTGCCGCCAGCGAGCTGCCGCTCACGCCGCCGGAGATGACCGATTTCAAACCCACCGGCACCAGCGAACCCCCGCTCGCCAAGGCCACCGATTGGCTCCGCTATTCCGACCAAGCTACGCGCGAGACGAACACGATGCCGCAGTGGGCGGGCTCGTGCTGGTACTACCTGCGCTACTGCGACGCGCGAAATGCGGACCGCTTCGTCGGCACGGACGCGGAGCGGTATTGGATGACGGGGCAAAAGGATGAAGGCGGAAGGATGAAGGATGAAATCCGCAGCGCCGACTCATCCCCTTCATCCTTTCCCCCACAGCCCGGCGGCGTGGATTTGTATGTCGGCGGCACCGAGCACGCCGTGCTGCATCTGCTCTACGCACGGTTTTGGCACAAGGTGCTGCACGACCTCGGCCACGTCTCCACGCCCGAGCCTTTCCAGCGGCTCGTGAATCAGGGACTCATCCTCGGCGAGGACGGCCAGAAGATGAGCAAGAGCCGCGGCAACGTCGTCAACCCGGACGACGTCATCGCCGAATACGGCGCGGATGCTTTGCGCGGCTACCTCATGTTCATGGGGCCGCTGGAGGCCACGAAGCCGTGGTCGATGACCGGCGTCGAGGGCATCACGCGCTTCCTCGCGCGCGTCTGGCGGCTGGTCATGGAAGAGCAGCAGGACGGCTCGTGGGCGCTCGGCCCGGTCAGCGCCGAGGCCGCGCCGGACAAGGCGCAGCTCCGCGTCATTCATGCCTCGATCAAGAAACTCACCGCCGACATCGAGGCACTGAGTTTCAACACCGCCCTCGCGCAGCTCATGGTTTGCACGAACGCCTTCGTGAACGTCTCGCCGCGTCCGCTCTCCGCCGTGCGCACGCTGCTCACGCTGCTCAATCCCTTTGCCCCGCATCTTACCGAGGAGCTGTGGGAAAACCTCGCGCAGCGTTTCGGCGACGCGCCCGGCCAGCTCGCCGACGTGCCGTGGCCGGTGTGGGACGAGGCCCTGCTCATCGACGACGAAATGGAAATCGTCATCCAGGTGAACGGCAAAGTGCGCGACAAAATGGTCGTCTTAAAAGAAGCGACCAAAGACGAAGTCGAAGCCGCCGCCCGGGCCTCCGCGAAGATCGCCGAGTGGACCGCCGGCAAGGAGATCAAGAAGGTCGTCGTCGTGCCCGGCAAGCTCGTGAACATCGTCGTCGCGTAATCGCCCTCCGAGAACGCGGCATTGCGACAGATGACCCGCGCTGCTAACAGTACCGCCCGTATGGCACCGACTTCGCAGACTCCCGATGGCATCTTCCGGCTCGACGGCGAAGTCGATCTGCACCGCGCGCCGGAAATCCGCGCCGCCCTGGCCCCGCTGCTCGCGCAGAAAACGGCGCAGCTACTCGTCGATATGACGGCGGTCAGCTACATCGACAGCTCCGGCCTCGCGCTCCTGATTGAAACCCTCCAGCGCGTGCTCGGCTACGGCGGCAAGTTCGCGGTCTTCGGTTTGCGCGAAAGCGTCCGGGCGATTTTTCACGTGGCCTGCCTCGACCAGGTCTTCCGCATCTTCCCCGACGAAGCCGCCGCGCTCGCGGCGTAGTTCCCGCGAGGAAAGCGGTGGATTCTTTCCGCCGGACTGCGGATACTCGGCGGTCAGCCCCGACTCCGGTTGCGCAAGAAATTCGGGTTTTCTTTCACCGAAACACCGCCTCCGGGGTTACCTCAGCTCATCACCAGCCCCATGGACATTTACATTTTACGCGACGGCAAGGAAATCGGGCCGTTCAGCGAGGAAACCACGAAGACGCTGCTCGGACAGGGCAGCGTCAGCGAGGCTGACTTCGCCTGGCACCCCGGCCTGCCCAAGTGGATCCCGCTCGCCACGGTGCTGAAACCCGTGCCACCCATCCACGACACGCCGCCACCGCCGCCTCCCACGGAACCGAGAGCGGAGCTTCCCACTTTTGCATCAGCCAGCCTGGCCCCGATGGGAGTGGAGGCGGCCACGGAAAAACAGAAGGCGCTGCTATCCTACCTCGGCATCCCCTTTACCGCCGCGATCACGAAAGATCAGGCGGCGTTGCTCATCAATGAAACCATCGAAGATCCGCGCAAAGCGGGTCTGCTGACGAAATGGAACACCGAGCGCATCAAGATTCGCCCGGACCTTTTCGCCGCCGAAATCCAGGAACAAAAGGAGGCGCGGGCGGGCGAGTACTTCGAAATCTGTCAGACGGAGGGAGCGGACTTTTTCACGAAGATCACCAAGGCCCACTGTCAGGTCCTCGTTGGTTTTCTCGACGGAAAATTTCCCCATTGGGATGAGGATGCGAAGACCGCGCCGCGGAACTATTTCTTCCCCGCGGTCGCCGAAAAGTTTCCGCAACTCGTGGCCAGGTCCTGGAAAGGAAAGCTGCACTACGACACCGGGGCGAAGGTCGCGAGCGACGCGGGAGCCAAGCGCCCGGCGACCGGCAAGCTGCGCAAGAAGAAGTCCCCTCAGGAGTTTCCTCTGGCGACGATTGCCCGGGGCTTTGTCTTCGCGGCCATCCTGCTTGGGATGTTCTTTTTTGTGAAAAAGCTGCTCGGTCCCGATAAGGAGAAACCGGCGGCATCACCGCCCAAAAGCAGCAGCAGCCCAGACGCAAATCCCGCCGTCCCACCACCCGACGCGCCCGCGCCGTCCAAACCCGAAGCTGTTCCCGGCGGCGAGCCAGTCGCGGTGGCCGACCCCTTTGCTCCTGCACCGGTTGATCCCGCTCCGCCTGTGACTCCACCAGAGCCCACCGAGCCGGCCACGAATCCGGACCCGAAAATGGCAACCGATCCAGCGGCACCCAAACCGGCGGATCCGCTGCCCGGTTTTCCGCCCGATCCCCTGGCACCGTCACCGACTCCTCCCGTCGCGACTGACCCGCTCGCGCCGGTCGCCCCGCCTGCAGTGCCCGCCGCCCCAGCCGGCACTCCCACTGAACCCGCAGGCGTCGCGAAGAGTGTGCTCAAGCTGACCAAGCCCGTGGAGGTGCAGCTCGCTTATGGCAAAATGAAGCTCCCCGTCGGGACGAGTGTGAAATTCATTTCCAAGGAGGGGAACCTCGTGAAAGTCGCCTACCTGAATACCGTGCTAACCGTCCCGACGACCTCCACCGATTTCGGCGTGCCGGCCGCCGCACCCCCGGCGGCTCCGGCTCCCGCTCCCGCTCCCGCTCCCGCGGTCCCGATGACGACTCCGGCGTCCGACCTGTAAGCGCCCGGCCCTCCCGGCTACGGCAATGCAGGCGCGGGTTTCGGACGCTTCGGTCCATGATCCGCCGGCGGCTGTCCGTCGGCGAATTGATCGTCGTCCCGCACTTCCTTTTTGATCCGCGCGAGTTCCTTTTTCATCTCGCCGATCCTCTCCGCGCTGGCCGGATCGCCGACGAGGTTGCGCAGCTCGTCCGGGTCTTTCACGAGGTCGTAAAATTCCCACGCATCGATCTTGTGAAAATAGATCAGCTTCGCCGTCGCGGTGCGGATGCCGTAGTGCGGCTGCACCCGGTGGTCCTGCGGGTAGTGGTAGTAGCGGTAATACATCGCCGTGCGCCAATCGGCCGGCGGCTCGCCGCGCAGCACTGGCGCGAGACTCCGCCCCTGCATGTCGTCCGGCACCGGCAGCCCGGCGAGGGCCATGAGCGTCGGTGCGAAGTCCGTGTTCAGCACCATGCGGTCGCTCACCGCGCCGGGCGTCGTCAGGCCGGGAGCCTTGATCAGCAAAGGCACGCGCAGCGAATGCTCATACATGAACCGTTTGTCGAACCAGCCGTGGTCGCCGAGGTAAAAGCCGTTGTCGCTCGCGTAAAGGATGACCGTGTTTTCCATCAGGCCGTTCTTTTCCAGATAGTCGAGGATGCGCCCCACGTTGTCGTCCATCGAGGCCACGCAGCGCAGGTAGTCCTTCATGTAGCGCTGATATTTCCACTTCTTCAGCGCCGGCCCCGTGAGGCCCGCAGGGGGAGCGCCCTTCGTGTCATTAGCGTTGAGGTCGCGGTCGATGCGCATCGTCGCCTCGGTCGCCGCCGGCGAGCGGGTCGCGTAGTCGTCGTTGAAAGTCGGCGGCTCCGGGATTTCCACGTCGTCGTACATGTGCGCGTGCTTCGCGTCCGGTTCCCACGACCGGTGCGGCGCTTTCGGGTTCGAGAAAAGCAGGAACGGTTTGTCCTTTGGCCGCTTTTCCAAAAACTCGATCGACTGGTCCGCGATGATGTCGCTCACGTAGCCCTTGACCGTCTTCTTCGTCCCCATCTCGATGAACTCCGGGTCGTGATACCGCCCCTGTCCCGGCAGGATGCTCCAGTAATCGAACCCTGTCGGATCGCTGCCCAGATGCCACTTCCCGACCATCCCCGTGTGATAGCCCGCGGCCTGGAGATACTTCGCCACCGTCGGCTGCGCGCTGTCGAAGCGGTTGAAAACCGGCACGCCGTTACTGTGCGAATACTTGCCCGTCATCAGCGTCGCGCGGCTCGGCGTGCAGATCGAATTGGTGACAAAGGCGTTCGTGAACCGCATCCCACCCGCCGCGATCCGGTCGAGGTTTGGCGTCGTGTTGATCTTGCTCCCGTAGCAGCTCAGCGCGTGCGAAGCGTGGTCGTCCGAGAAGATGAACAGGATGTTCGGTCGCGCCAGTTTCGCCGGCTCGGCGATGGCAGACACCGCCAGCAGAGCCAGCGCAAAGAGGATCGGGAACATTGGCTTCATCGGCGTACGGTAGCAGCCGAGCCCACGGAAAACCAAGCGGCGAAGCCTCACCGATCCTTTTCGATGTCCTTGATGATCTTGTCGAAGATCTCCGCCATTTCTCCGCGGCTCTGCTGCTCGCTGGTGAGCTGGCGCTGGAAATAATCGTAGGTCATGCGCGGTTGGGCGGCCGTCGTGTCGCCGCGGCACGCGCTCTTGATGAAGGCGATGAAATTCAGGTTGATCTGGGCCAGATCCTTGGCGCTCATGCCCCGGCCCTTTTTCGAGGCCTGCCATTGGTCGATGCGCGGCTTGATGGCCGGATTGTTATGCGCGCCGAGCGACACGCGGCTGTCCTTCGCGATGTCGATCAAGAGTCTTTCCAGATCAGTGGTGAGCTGCTCGATTTTCTCCATTTCGCCCGCTTGCGCGTAAAAGGCCGGCCAGCTCACTGGCTCCCACTTTTTGACGCTGTCGAGGCGGTAGCCAAAGCGCCGCACCACCGGATTGGCCAGCACTTCTTTCGTGGCGGCATCGTATTTCTTGATCGTCAGGTAGGTGGCCACGCCGATGACCTTCCCGCTTTTCAAATGGATGATCGGACTGCCGCTGTTCCCCGGCTGGAAAGGCGCGTCCACCTCCACACGATCGGGCCCGATGCCGACGATTTTCCCGACGATGGTATTGATCACGCCGCCGCCCTCCGCATTCCCCAACACCACCACGCCATCCCCAATCGCGGCGTTTTGATCCACGCCAGCCATGATCTCGATCGCGGGCCTTCCGGGGGCGAGCGTCGTGAGAAAAATGTCGTGTCCGGCGGCAATGGCCGGAGCCCCGAGCTTCACATCGACTCCTTCGAGCGTCTTGAAACCCGCTCCTTTCACACCGGCTGCGACGTGCGCATTGGTGAAAAGAAAAGCCGTCCCGCGGAGCTGGCCGATGAAGCCGCTGCCAGCGCCGACGGTGCCGCTGACGAAGACCAGCGATCCGCTGTGTCTCTTCATCATCGCGGAAGCCGCTTCCTGCGTTGTGGGATCGACACTCTGCGTGGTCGGAACGCCCGAGGGTAGTGATGCCGGAGGCCCGGGAAACGGCGCGACCGCACGTCCGGGTCCATCGCCCGCCTGGACGCGGAGGGTTCCCGCGCGCTCCCTGCGCCGCGGAGCCAGGGCGCTCTCGCGGCTGGTCATCGTCACCCTGGGTCTCGACTGGTCGACGTCCGTGGACCCGCGCGGCTTTTCCTCTGGAAATTGCGCGTGAACCGAAGGGTCTCGCGTCGCGAGAAAAACAACCGCGGCGAGCCTCATGCAGGGAATGGGATGGCGCATGGCCGGGAGAGTTACCGCAGGAATACGGGTGTGGAAAGGGGAAATCGGCACGCTTTCGAGCACGGCCCGGGTGCGTTGTTGGACGTCCCGCGCATCCTTGCGCCGCCGCCTCTCCGGCCGGGTGCCACGCCCGAATTCTGATGCCTTTGGAGAAGTGACCCTAACGGGATTCGAATCCGCCATCATTCTTCGCCATCTTGCGCAAGCATTCGCTAATTGAAGCACTTATGCACGAGCGGTTTTTCTCGATTGCGCAGAATAACGCACATTTCCGAAGCAGGTTTGTCATGTTTTGTCATGCGTTTTTGACGCACTCCGGCGCTGGAGATGGGCAATTCGCCCAGGATCGTTTTTCAGCATTACCGCGAGATCGTGACTGCCGGTGAGGCCGAGAAATGGTGGAAAGTCGTACCGACCAAGGCGGGGTGACAGGACCAGGGACCAGGCACTTGGCAATTTGCTTCCACCGACGCCATGCTCCTCGACCACTACCTGCGCGCCGTGGACCGCAAAACAGCGAAGCAATATTGGCAGATCGGGCCGCCCAAGGCTCGGGGGAAGG
>CAYQBV010000065.1:0-16236 GCA_964415705.1 uncultured Chthoniobacter sp.
ATTTGAACAGCGATCCCGCGTGGTCAAAATGGGTCGCTCCACCGGACTCTGGTCGGCCGGCGGGCAGCCTGGACCTCGGCGCGCTGAAAGACATCCTGCGCCCCTATCAGATCGAAGGAATATCATGGCTTAATCAGCTCGCTACAAAAGGTTTAAATGGACTTCTTGCGGACGAAATGGGTTTAGGTAAAACGGTCCAAACGCTCGCCTTTGCCGCTGGCTTGCCCGGAAAAACCATCGTCATCTGCCCGTCTTCGTTGGTTTTCAATTGGCAGCGCGAAGCCGCCAAGTTCACACCCCAGCTCCGCGCGCTGGCGATTCAAGGAACCGGGCGCAGCGCGCTCTTCGGCGAGCCGCTCGAAAACGCTGACCTGATTATCACCAGTTACGCGTTACTCCGACGCGATCTCGACCACTATCAGGGTATCGATTTTGAGGCGGTCATTCTCGACGAGGCCCAGCACATCAAAAACCCCGACAGCCAAAACGCCCAGTCCGCTTTTTCGCTAAAGGGGCGACGCCGCCTCGCTCTGACTGGCACGCCGATCGAAAACTCACTTGCCGACATCTGGTCGCTCATGAATTTCCTCATGCCAGGCTATCTGGGCTCGCGAGTTGAGTTTCGAGACCGCTTCCAGCAGCCGATTCTCAACGCGCCCAGCGGTCCTGAGCATCGACGGCTGATCAAGAGACTAAGGCCATGCGTTCTGCGTCGGTTGAAGCGGGATGTTATTACTGAACTGCCAAATAAAATAGAGCATGTTGCTTATTGTGAGCTAACTACGAATCAGCGATCTGTTTACAGTAAACTCCTTGAAGCCACTCGACGTCAGTCTGCGGAGTGGGCCGCGACCGAGCATCAAGGGAAGGTTCGGATGCTGATGCTCACAGCACTCCTGCGCCTGCGCCAGGCCTGCTGTGACACCCGACTGTTGAGCCTTCCTGGAGTTGCCGACGACGCGAACACTTCAGGAAAGCTCATCCTTTTGGAAGAGTTGCTCAACGAGGCTGTTGATGGTGGTCATCGAGTGCTAATCTTCAGTCAGTTTGCGTCAATGCTGCGAATTCTCCGCTCAACCCTCGAATCGCTCCAGATTTCGCATTGCTACCTGGATGGGCAGACGAGAAACCGCCCGAAAGAGGTCGATCGTTTCGAATCCGGGCAGGTTTCCGTCTTCCTGATCAGCCTAAAAGCTGGGGGAACCGGCCTGAATCTGACCCAAGCTGATACCGTGATTCATTTTGATCCATGGTGGAATCCGGCCGTTGAAGACCAAGCCACAGATCGCGCACACCGCCTGGGACAGAAAAAGGTGGTCAACTCCTACAAGTTGATCGCTCGAGACACGGTCGAGGAGAAGATCCTTGCGCTCCAATCCCGAAAGCGTGCGCTGATCGACGCAACCCTCGAAAGTTCGTCCGATGACGATTCCGCAATGGAGGGACTGGGCGCGGACGAGATCCGCGACCTCCTTTTATAACAAAATACAATATATGTAATATAAAATACAAATGGGCTGGTGCATCAGTTCCGTTGTGGAAATTCAGGTTCGCTCCGTGTATGCGATTGATAGGAAGTGCGTGTCTCGCCATTTTTCCCGCCCTCAATTTCCCCAAAATGCTCAAAGCACTCGACATCTGGCTGCCCACGTGGTGGCGGCGGCATCGCCTCCATGAGCACATTCTCGGGGTTCGCCATGTGATGATCGCGGTGTGCGATCACTTCGAGCCGTTTCATGATGCGGAGAAAAGCGAGGCGCTGGCGCGGGTCCGCACTTGGCGGCGGGATTTCGCGCAGCTTGCGAGTGAGTTTCGCGACGCGGACGGCCAGCCGCCGAAGCACACTTTTTTCTACCCCATCGAGCAATACGACGCGGACGTGGTGAGCGGGCTCGCGGAACTGTGTCACGCCACAGGCAGCGAGACGGAGGTCCATCTCCACCACGACGGCGATACCGCGGAAAATCTCCGCCGCACTCTGGAGCAAGGCGTGGAGCGGCTGGCCGGACACGGACAACTCGCCCGGGATAAATGCGGCGCGCTGCGGTACGGCTTCGTGCATGGAAATTGGGCGCTGGACAACTCGCATCCCGAGGGCCGGCACTGCGGAGTGCACAATGAATTGCGCGTGCTCCGTGAGACTGGTTGCTACGCAGATTTCACGCTGCCCTCCGCGCCGAATCGCACGCAGACGCGCATCATCAATTCGCTCTACTATGCGCGCGGGACCGACACGCCGAAGTCCCACGATCATGGCCGCCGGGTCACCGCTGGCCGCGAATTCAAGCCCGCGCAGGATGGCGAACTGCTCATAGTGCAAGGTCCGCTCGGACTGAATTGGCAGCGAAAAAAATTCGGCATCCTTCCGCGGATCGAAAACAGCGACCTCACCGCAGCGAACCCGCCGACACCGGAGCGCCTGCAGCTTTGGCTCGACTGCCGCATTTCCGTGGTCGGCCGTCCGAACTGGCTCTTCGTAAAACTCCACACCCACGGCGCTGTTCCCGCGAATACGCGCATGCTCCTCGGCGAGCCGATGCGCGCCTTTCACCGCGCCCTCGGGAAACTCGCCGCGGCCGATCCGAGTCTCTGCTTCCACTACGTGACTGCGCGCGAAATGGTGAACATCCTCCACGCTGCCGAGGACGGGCACTCCGGCGAACCGGGAATTTTCCGCGATCATTGCTATCGGAAAAGCGGCGCGGCAGACTCGGCATGATGCGGCTGCTTTTCATTTCCAATCTTTTTCCCGACACCCGCGAGCCTCACCGCGGCCTCGACAACGCGACCGTGCTGCACCACCTCGCGGCGCAGTGGGAAATCCGCGCTCTGGCGCTCCGGCCCACGCTGCCCTTTCGCTCCAGCTCGTGGACCGCGCGGAAGGAAGACAAGCGCTTTCAACCGCACTTTCTCGCCGTGCCCTACCTGCCGAAAATCGGCAGCCGCTGGAACCACCGCCTCATGGCCCGCGCGCTGCGTGGGCCGCTGCAGGAACTGCGCGAACGCTTCCCGTTCGATGCCGTCCTCAGCTCGTGGATTTTCCCCGATTCATGCGCTGTGGCGCAGCTCGCTCTGGAACTCGGTTTCCACTTCGTCTCCATCGCGCAGGGCTCCGACGTGCATCAGTATCTGCGGCATCCGGTCCGGCGGAAAATCATCACGCATGCCCTGCCCGCCGCCTCCGCCGTCATCACGCGCAGCGCCGAACTCGCGCGCCTGCTCGGCGAAGCCGGCCTCGATGGTGAGCGCATCCACACCATCTACAACGGCGTCGATCATGCCATCTTTCGACCCGCGGCGCGAGCCGCCGCCCGCCAGGCGCTTGGTCTGCAAGCCGACAAACAGATCATCCTTTTCGTCGGCAATTTCTATCCGATCAAAAATCCGCTCCTCGTCATCGAGGCGCACTCCCAAGTCTGCGACGACAACACCCTCTCGCACACCAAACTCATCATGATCGGCGACGGCCCGCTCCTCGGCAGCGCCCGCGCGCTCGGCGACCGGCTCCACTTTGCCGCCAATGTCGTCCTCGCCGGGCGCAAGACCGCCGCCGAGATCGCGCTCTACATGCAGGCCGCTGATGTGCTCTGCCTCCCGAGCGTCAATGAAGGCGTGCCCAACGTCATCCTCGAAGCTTTCGCCTGCGGGCTGCCCGTCGTCGCCAGTCGGGTCGGCGGCATCCCGGAGGCGCATCCAGGCGAAACGTGCGGGCGCCTCGTGGAACCGCGCCTCGCGCCCGTCGCCGCCGCCCTCCGCGCCGTGCTCCGCGAACCGCCGCCCTCCGCGCCGATCGCCGAGCACGGCGCACAATTCACCTGGGAGGACGCCGCCGCGCAATATCACGCCCTGCTCTCGTCCGCCGCGGGGGCATGAATATCCTCTACCACTTCCGCACCCAGGGCACCGGCGCGGAGGGCGTCCATATCTCCGGCATCGCCACGGCCTTCGAGCGTCTCGGCCATCGCGTCATTTTCTCCAGCCCCACCGGCGTCGATCCCCGCACCACCGCGGGCGCGAATCCCTTTGCCGAAAAGCAACGCCGCAGCCTCCTTGCCCGCCTCGCGGTGCACGCGCCTGCGCTCGTTTTCGAGCTGCTGGAGATCGCCTACAACTTCGTCGCCGCGGCCCGCAACCGCGCGCTCCTCGCACGCGAAAACTGCACACTCATCTACGAGCGCCACGCCTTCTTTCTCTGCGCCACCGCCTTTCTCGCCCAGCGCCGGCGCCTCCCGCTCGTGGTCGAGGTCAATGAACTCGCCGGCGACGAGCGCATCCGCGCCGATCCCTGGCTGCTCCCGCTCGCGCGCCTCGCCGACCGCCTCACGTTTCAACGCGCCAGCCTGATCGTCGTCGTCTCCCCTCACCTCCGCCGCCGCATCGCCGCGCTCGGTATCGCGCCGGAGAAAATCCTCGTCCTCCCGAACGCCGTCAGTACCGAGTCGCTCGACACGCCCGCCGATGGCGCACCCGTCCGCGCGCGCCACCACTGCACGGACGCCATCGTCATCGGCTTCGTCGGCTGGTTCGTCACCTGGCATCGGCTCGATCAACTCCTCGACGCGTTCGCTTCCCTCGCCCGCGACGAACCGCGCCTCCGCCTCCTGCTCGTCGGCGACGGCACCCTGCGCGCCTCCCTTTCCGCGCAAGCTGCCACGCTCGGCATCGCCGACCGGGTCATCTTCACCGGTCCCCTGCCCCACGCCGAGATCCCCGCGCACTTCGCCGCCATGGACATCAGCGTCGTCCCGCACAGCAACGAATACCGCTCGCCGATCAAACTTTTCGAATCCATGGCCCGCGCCCGCGCCACCGTCGCCCCGCGCACCGAGCCCATCGCGCAGATTATCACCGACGGCGTCAACGGCCTCCTTTTCGACCCGCATGAGCCCGGATCCCTCCGCCCCGCCCTCCATCGCCTCATCGCCGACCCCGCCCTGCGCGCCACCCTCGGTGCCGCCGCCCGCGCCACCATCCGCGAACACCACACCTGGGACCACAACGCGCAGGCGGTCCTCCGCGCAGTCCCGCGGACCTAAAGCCACATCTTTCCTCGCCATCCGTTGCAAAGGCGCGGACGTGCGCTATTATGCGCCCTCCTAAAAAGGGGGCGTACTGGTTTCGACTGTTAGTTCGAGGCACAGGCGGCATGTCGAGGAAGCCTGGTTGGCCTCGTTAAAATCCCGGGCAAAACAAATAAATGCAGATCACGAAGATCTCGCTCTCGCGGCCTAAATAACCGCGACGTACCCGACGCGACGCCTGCTAGCGGCGGGGACGACGACCAGCAGGCTGGCCCGAGGGCGGAGCGACCGCGCCCGCGGGTGAGATCGTTTCGTGGACGATCGGGGGTGGGCAATATGCCCGTCTATCGCACACCCCTTAAACTGAGGACGAAGCTAAACATGTAGATGCTTGTGGCGAGAGCCATCAGGACAGGGGTTCAATTCCCCTCGCCTCCACTTCCTTGATTACAAGGGATTTACGTCTAGGAAATAAGACCAGTGACAACACCTGTGACAACAAGGCAGCCGAAATCATGCGCGTCGATGGTGTTCGGCTTAAGGCGAGATTGAGTTGGGGCTGCTCAAGCGCGGTATTTTTCCCAGCGAGGAGGCGTTGCGCGGCGATGCGGCTCCGCATCCTCAGGCTCTTCTGTTTGCCGGTCTGCGCATCGTGTGCGTAATATGAATCCCCTGCTGGCGGCGGTAGAGGCGGCACCGGTTTTTCATGGTTTGATGATGGTCGCATCAGGTCGGGCCGCGCCGCTAACGCGCAGTGGCAGTGGCCGAGTTCGAGCCGGGTTGGTGCCGTGTCGATCAGGCTGCTGGCATTTTTGCTGGCACTAAGCCCAAAAACCGCTGCCAAAAGCCCAAACGCTCGGCCTGCACGCCCTTTCAAAGTGGCTCCTGAGGTAGGGATCGAACCTACGACCGATCGGTTAACAGCCGATTGCTCTACCGCTGAGCTACTCAGGAATTTTCACTTGCGGGGAGAAATAAATGCCTCAGCGAGGGCCGCTCGGCAACCCATTTTTTACTGAAACTTTGGAGCGGAGTTCCACGTCGTTTCGCCGGTGCGCCGCCGCTCACCCCTGCTGCTTCCAAATCGCGACCGCATGACCGCCGCCATTCAGACACGCAAGGACTTCGTCTCGACTCGGCTTTGGCAATCCCATCAAGGCTCGACGCCGGTTTACCATCGCAGGCCCCCCAAAAATCGCTCGCGGCCGTGGGGATTTTACTTGAGCCAGCCCCGCGTCCCCTGCTTTATCGCGGCATGCCTACTGCAAAAACACCCACCAAACGTAAACCTAACGCCGCGCTGATGAAGCCGGTTCAACCCGATGAAGTTCTCGCGAAAATCGTCGGGGCCAAGCCCGTGCCTCGCGGTGAACTCACCAAGAAGCTCTGGGACTACATCAAGAAGAACAAGCTTCAGGACGAAAAGAAGCGCACGATGATCAACGCGGACGAAGCGCTGAAAGTCGTCTTCGGCGGCAAGAAGCAGGTCTCGATGTTCGAAATGACGAAGCTCGTCTCCGGTCACATCAAGAAAGAGTAGTCGGAACGTCCGTTGGGCTTGCGCCCATGAAGTTCAAAATCATTTGCCCCACCGGGTTCCATCTCGGTGGGGCATTTTTTTGCCCGTATCGCCACACTGACCACTCACTGCGGCAGCACAACGTGGCTCTGGGGCAGGTCGGCGAGGAAGCGATCGACCACGTGCAGACCGAGCCATTCGCCCCGCCCCGCCCCGCTTCGGCCTGCGACGGGCTTGCGCCACGTTGCAACAAAACCCGACATCGCGGTGCGATCCGTTGTGGCGTGCCCAGGGCTTTGGCGGCTCGGCGAAGCGCCCGCTCCGCAATTGCGCATTTGGCAACGGGTCTGGCCATTCCGCACGGCGCTCCCCCTAAGTGCTCTGTCATGACGCACTGTGAACGCGCCCCTAGCGCTGCGCCGGGGTCGGCATTTTTGCGCCGACTGCGGTGCGCCAGGCGGTCAGTTGCGCGTGCAGGGTTTTGACACGGGCGGGGGCGTCCGCGGCGCGGTCGGATTTCTCGGAGGGATCGGCGGCGAGGTTGTAAAGTTCGAGCGCTCCCGTCTCGTAGTTCTCGATGAGCTTCCAGTCGCCGTCGCGCAGCGCTCCACCGGGGAAGCCACCTTGGTTTCCGTAGTGCGGATAGTGCCAGAAAACGGGGCTGCGCGCGGGTTGCGCCGCGCCGCGCAAAGTCGGCAGAAGGCTCACGCTGTCCTGCGCAGATTTCACGACGGCCAGGCCGCAGGCTTCGATGACGGTGCTGAAAATGTCCGGCGTGCTGAGGACACGCCCGCTCACGCCGCCGGCGGCGATTTGCCCCGGCCAGCGGACGATGAACGGCGCGCGCACGCCGCCTTCGTAGAGCCAGCCTTTGCCCGCGCGCAGCGGGGCGTTGCTGGTGGGCCAGCCCTCGCTCGTGCTCAGGCCGCCGTTGTCGCTGGTGAAAATGACGAGCGTCTTCTCCGCCAACCCGAGGGCGTCGAGCTTCGCCAGCACCGCGCCGACTGCGCCGTCCATCGTCTCGACCATCGCGCCATACACCGGGAAATTTTGCGTGAGCCGGACTTTGCGTTCGCCTTCGCGGCCCCATTCATCGGCGAAAATCTGCCGCGCGCGTTCGGCGTATTTCTTCACCAGCTCCGGCTTGCCCAGGAGCGGCGTGTGGACGTCGTAGAGGCAGTAACTGACGAAAAACGGGCGGTCCTGGTGGGCTTCGATGAACTTCCCGCACTCGGCGGCGAGCCGGTCGGCGAGGTGCTCGCCGGTCGGGCCGTCCGGCAGTCGCGGGTTGTCGTAGGGCGAGAAGTATTTCTTTCCGCCGTACGGTCCGCCTTTGTCGAGACCGCCCATGTTTACGTCGTAGCCTTGCTGTTCGGGGTAAAATTTCGGCCCGCCGAGATGCCACTTGCCCGCGTGCATCGTGGCGTAGCCCGCGGCTTTGAGCGCTTCGGCGAGCGTGGTTTCCTCGAGCGCGAGTTGCTCGGCATACGGCGCTGGGCGCAGCTTTGTGGGGCGTTGCCACTTTTCCGGCTGCGCCGCGCCGATGAAATCCGTGATGCCCGTGCGCTGCGGCCAGCGGCCGGTGAGCAGCGCGGCGCGCGTGGGCGAGCAGACCGGGCAGGCCGCGTAGGCGTTGGTGAATTTCATCCCGTCCTGCGCCATCCGGTCGAGGTGCGGCGTGTCGTGGAAAGTGCTGCCGTAGCAGCCGAGGTCGCGCGCGCCGAGATCGTCGGCGAGGAAAATGATGATGTTCGGCTTGGCCGGTTCGGCGGCTCGGATGGGCCACGCGGCGAGTGCGACCAGGAGGAAAGCGATGCGCTTCATGGAGCGGGCGGGCTCGGCGGGTTCTTGCGCGCGGCGGCTTTTTGGTGGGGCGACGGCAGGACGTTCGCACGCTTCGCCCACGCGTCCCACCTGGCGGCGAGATCCTGCACCCGCGCGGGTTCCTGCGCGGCGAGGTCGCGCAGTTCGGTGCGGTCGGCGGCGAGGTCGTAGAGTTCCCACGGTCCGGCTGCTCCTTTGGCCACAAGCTTCCAGTCGCCTGCGCGGATGGCGCGGTTGCCTTCGTGCTCCCAGACGAGCGGTTGGGTGCGCGCGAGCGGCTGGCCGCCGAAGACGGGGCCCAGGCTCACACCCTCGGGTGGTGGGATTTTCTGGCCGTCGCGCTCGGCGGGATATTTCGCGCCGCTCACGTCGAGCACGGTGGCCATGATGTCCACGAGCTGCCCCGGCTCTTTGGCAAGACGCCCACCCTTTCCCACCGCGATGCCCGCCGGCCAATGCGCGATGAGCGGCGTGGCGATGCCGCCCTCGTGAACCCAGTGCTTGTATTCGCGGAAGGGCGTGTTGCTCACGTTCGCCCAGTCGCGACCGTAGGAGAGATACGTGTCCGCCGCGCCGGGCAGCACGCCATGACCCGCGCGCACGGGCCAGCCGTCGCGCGTCTGTTTCGGCGTGGAGTTGAATTGGAAGTCTCCCGCTGCCATCGGCGGCAGCGTCGGCTTCTCGCCGCGCGGCTCGGCCTTTCCAACACGGCCCATGGCCTCGGCGCAGCCGCCATTGTCTTGGAGGTAAAAGATGAGCGTGTTGTCGAGCTGCCCGCGTGCTTTCAGCTCCGCGACGACCCGCCCGATGCCCTGATCCATGCTGTCCACCATCGCCGCATAGACTTCCATGCAGCGCGCCTCGAACGCGCGGTCCGCAACCTTGCTCCAATCGCCGACCACGGGCGCGGGCGTCCACTTTTCCTCCACTACGCCGAGCTGCTTCTGCCGCGCCCAGCGCGCGTCGCGGATCGCCGCGTAGCCCGCGTCGTAGCGGCCACGATACTTGGCGATGTCCGCCTCTTTCGCGTGCAGCGGCCAATGGGCGGCGGTGTAGGCCACGTAGAGAAAAAACGGCTCCACTGCGTGATCGCGCGCGTGCTCGCCGATGAAGCGCACCGCGTGGTCGCTGATCGCGTCGGTGTAGTAAAATTGCGCCGGGCGATATTCCGCGTCGCTGGCGATGCTGATCTGCGTGTTGTCGCGCACCAGCGCACTCGGATCCCAGAAACTACCCGCGCCATGGATCGTGCCGTAGTAGCGCTCGAACCCGCGCTGCAGCGGCCAGTTCGAGTGATCCTCCAGCGCCTTCGCCGACTGCCCCGGCGTGACGTGCCATTTCCCAACCGCGTAGCTGCGGTAGCCCGCGGGCTTCAGCGCCTCGGCGATGGTCACGCAACGGCGGTTCAGATTGCCGCGATAACCGTCGAGTCCGCGATCCTCCATCATGTGCCCCACGCCCGCCTGATGCGGATGCAGTCCTGTGAGCAGCGAGGCCCGCGTCGGGCAGCAGCGGGCGGTATTGTAAAACTGCGTGAACCGCACTCCACCCCGCGCCAGCGCATCGAGATTCGGCGTCGCGATTTCCCCGCCGTAGCAGCCGATGTCGGAAAAGCCCATGTCGTCCGAGAGGATGACGATGACATTGGGCCGGTCGGCGGCTTGGCAGAATGCGGCGAAGGCGAGAAGGAGGCAGACGGTTATGCGCAAGAACATGGCGGGCGAGGTGAGGGAAACAGACATTGGCACAATCGCGCAAGGCAGGCGCGACAGCGTTCTGGAGTGCGGCGGTCTCCGCCACTTTTCGATGAGGGGTGCAAACGGTGCGGTGCGGGAGCTGTGAACGCGCGTCCTCCGAAAGCGCCAGAGCACTGGCGCACTACAAAACGCCAGCGCGGCTCGGAGCCGCTTCCGACATTTCGCGGAGGCGCGCGGCGGCGGCTTCGGGGGTGAGGTCGCGCTGGGGCTCGGCGAGCATTTCGTAGCCGACCATGAATTTTTTCACCATGGCCGAGCGCAGCAGCGGCGGGTAGAAGTGCGCGTGGAGTTGCCAGTGGCTGTGGTCGCCGTCGGCAAAAGGCGCGCCGTGCCAGCCCATCGAATACGGGAATGAAGTGCCGAAGAGATTGTCGTAGCGCGTGAGCAGGCGGCGGAGGATGTCGGCGAGCGCAGCGCGCTGCGCGGGGTCGAGGTCGGGCAGGCGGGCGACGCGGGCCTTCGGCAGCAGGAGGGTTTCAAACGGCCAGACCGCCCAGTAGGGAACCACGGCCAGCCAGTGCTCGTTTTCCACCACGAGGCGCTCGCCGCATTTCTGCTCGCGACGGGCGTAATCCATGAGCAGCGGCTCGCCGTTTTCCGCGAGGTAAGCGCGCTGGCAGTGGTCCTCCTTGGCGATCTCGTTGGGCAGTTGGTCGCTCGCCCAGATCTGTCCGTGCGGATGCGGATTCGAGCAGCCCATCACGTCGCCTTTGTTTTCAAAGACCTGCACCCAGCGCCAATCCCGGCCGAGTGCCGTGGTCTCCTCCGCCCAAGTGTCCACCACGCGGCGGATATCCGCCGTGGGCATGCGCGCGAGGGTGAGATCGTGCCGCGGGGAAAAGCAGATCACCCGGCACACCCCGCGCACCGGCTCCGCGTGAAAAAGCGGATCAGGCGCGGGCGACGCGCCGTCGGAGGGAAGCAACGCGGCGAAGTCGTTTTCGAAAACGAACGTCGCGGCGTAGTCGGGATTGCGCTCGCCATTGGCGCGCGCATTACCGGCGCAGAGGTAGCACTGCGGATCGTGTGGCGGCCGCGTTTCCGCCGCGACCGGCTCGCTCCGCCCCTGCCACGGACGCCGCGCGCGGTGCGGAGAGACCAGCAGCCACTCGCCGGTCAGCGCATTGCGGCGGCGGTGCGGATGTTCGGCTGGGTCACTCATCGGCGGACGTTCGCCGCCGCTCAGTATTTGCGGTTCGGCAGTTCCTCCGCGGCGGTGCTTTGATCGAACACGCGATCCGGCACCACAGTCTTCTTCTCCAGCGCGCCGCCGGCCTTCGCCTTTTCCACCGCGTCAAAAGCCAGCACGCCCAGCAGCGGACTGCACTCGACAGTGCAGTTTAGTTTGCCCGCGACCATCGCCTCGAACGCGCCCTTCACCCCGTCGATCGAAACCACGAGCACATCCGTGCCGGGCTTCTTGCCGCCTTCCTCCAGCGCCTGAATCGCTCCGATCGCCATGTCGTCGTTGTGCGCGTAAACCACCGTCACGCCGGGATGCACTTTGAGCAGCGCCTCCGTCACCTGCTTGCCGCCGGTGCGGGTGAAATCGCCGCTCTGCGACGCGATGATTTTCATTTCCGGGGAAGCCTTGATGCCTTCCTCGAACCCGCGCTTCCGATCAATCGCCGGGGCCGCGCCCGGCGTGCCCTGCAGCTCGATGATCTGCGCCTTGCCTGCGCTTTTTTTCACGAGCCATTCCGCCGCCATCCGGCCCTCGGCCACAAAGTCCGACGCGATCAGCGTGGCATACAGCGAGTCGTCCTCGACCTTCACGCCGCGATCCACGAGCACGACGGGAATCTTCGCCTGCTTCGCCTCACGCAGCACCGGCTCCCAGCCCGTCTCCACCACCGGCGCGAGGATGATCGCATCCACACCCTGCGCGATGAAGCCGCGCACGGCCTTGATTTGGTTCTCCTGTTTGCCCTGGGCATCGGAGAATTTCAGCTTCACGCCCCGCTTTTCCGCCTCGTCCTGAATTGACTTCGTCTCGGCAGTCCGCCACGAACTTTCGGCTCCGACCTGGGCAAAGCCGACGGTCAGCGCCTTGGTCCCGGCCTTTTCGCCACCCGCCGGGGAATCTCCCGCGGGCTTATTGCAACCAGTGAGAAGCGCGGAGAGGGCCAGCGTGGCACTCAGGCAGAAGGCGCGGACGGAAATGGGGAGGTTGGATTTCATAGTTTTGCGTGGGTGGGTTGAAGTTGGGAGCGCGGAAGATGGAGGCAAACTGCCCTGCCGACAATTCCGTTCTCGCGGACCGGAAATGGGTCTCGTCCTCCCGGTGCGCGGGAGCGGTTGCAATTGGCGGCGTGAGAGACGAGCATCCGCGCCCCATTTTCCTAATGAAAAAACCAAAGCTGACCATCGTTCCCGACCACGGCGTCATTGAGATTCGCGGCGCGCGCCAGAATAATCTGCGCGGCATCGACCTCGATCTGCCGCTGGGCAAACTGAACGTGATCTCCGGGCCGAGCGGCAGTGGCAAGTCCAGCCTCGCCTTCGACACGATCTACGCGGAGGGGCAGCGGCGGTATGTGGAGACGTTCTCGCCATACACGCGGCAGTTTCTCGACCGCATGGACAAGCCGAAGGTCGATGTCATCCGCGGCATCCCGCCGGCCATCGCCATCGAGCAGTCGAACCCGGTGAAATCCACGCGCTCGACCGTCGGCACGATGACCGAGATCAACGACTACCTGAAACTGCTCTTCCCGCGCCTCGCGCAGGCTTTCTGCCCGGAGTGCGCGCGCGCAATCCGGCCGGAAACCGCGAAGTCGATCGTGGATGAAATCTACGCGCAACACGCGGGCGAGACGCTGCTCGTGACCTTCGGCGTCCCCGCGCCGGCCGGCACGAAGCCCGCGGACTTTTTCGATTTCCTCAAAGCGCAGGGCTACCTCCGCATCTGGCTCGACGGCGACATCGCGCGCATCGACGAGCCGGTGCAGGTGAAGCGCCTCCCGGCCGTCGTGCCGGTCATTCAGGACCGCATCGCCGCGACCGCCGACAACCGCTCCCGCCTCACCGAGGCCGTCGAAACCGCCCTCCGTTTCGGCAAAGGAAAAGTCAGCTTCATCCCCCAATCACCGATCACCGATCACCAATCACCACTCCCCTTCTCCTCCGGTTGGCATTGCGCGCATTGCGACATCGACATCACCCCTCCGTCGCCGGGCCTGTTCAGTTTCAATCATCCGCACGGCGCGTGTCCGACCTGTCGCGGCTTTGGGCGGACCATCGGGCTCGACATCATGCGGGCGATCCCCGACCCGACGCTGAGCATCGCGCTCGGGGTGGTGAAGCCTTTCCAGACCGAGAACGGCGCGCAGTGTCAGCGCGATCTCATGCGCTGCGCGCGGGCGAAGCACATCGACACGATGTGCCCGTTCGACGAGTTGCCGCAGGCCGAGCAAGACTGGGTGATCTACGGCGAGAACAAGCGGGCCGCGGGTGAGGAGTTGTGGAAAGACGGGCTGTGGTACGGGGTGAAGGGGTTCTTCGACTGGCTGGAATCGAAGAGCTACAAGATGCACGTCCGCGTGCTGCTCAGCCGGTACCGCAGCTACACGCTGTGCCCGGACTGCCAAGGCGGGAGGTACCAAAAGGCGACGCTGAATTTCCGCGCGGCGGGGAAGACGCTGCCGGCGTTGATGACGATGTCCGTCCGCGAGTTGCTCGCTGAGCTCCATCCGTCGCATTCGTCCCATAAGTCGCATGGGACCGATGCCACCACCCAAATGCTCGTCGCCGAAGTCACCTCCCGCCTCGGCTACCTCGATGAGGTGGGCCTCGGCTACCTCTCTCTCGACCGCCCAACACGCACGCTGAGCGGCGGCGAAGTGGAGCGCGTGAATCTCACGACGTGCCTTGGTGCGTCGCTCGTGAACACGCTCTTCGTGCTCGATGAGCCCAGCATCGGCCTGCATCCGCGCGACACGGGCCGGTTGATCCGCGTGATGCAGCAGCTTCGCGACAAGGGCAACACGCTGCTCGTCGTCGAGCACGACGAGGCGGTCATTCGCGCGGCGGACAATCTCGTGGAGATCGGCCCGGGCCGTGGTGCGGCGGGTGGCGAGCTGGTTTTCAACGGGCCGGTCAGCGAGATGACCAATGTAGCTAGGACTTCAGTCCTAAAGTCGGACGGGGATGTTGGACTAAAGTCCAAGCTACTTTCCTCCCTCACCGCCGACTACCTCACCGGCGCGAAGTCCATCCCAGTGCCGAAGAAGCGCCGGAAGCCGACCGGCTTCATCGCGGTGAAAGGTGCGAGTGAGCACAATCTGCACAACATCGACGTGGAGTTTCCGCTCGGCGTGCTGGCGTGCGTCACCGGCGTCTCGGGCTCGGGCAAGAGCACGCTCGTGCATGACGTGCTTTACGGAAATCTCCTCGCGGCCAAAAACCTCACGACGGAGGAAGCCCCCGGCGCGCTGAAGAAGCTCCTCGGCGCGCACAAGATCGAGCAGGTGGTGATGATCGATCAGTCGCCGCTCTCGCGCACGCCGCGCTCCACGCCGGCGGTCTATCTCGGCGTCTTCGACGGCATCCGCGAACTTTTCGCCGGCACGCCGGACGCCGTGACCCACGGGCTCACCGCGAGCGCCTTTTCCTTCAACTCCGGCGTCGGTCGTTGCGAGCGCTGCGGCGGGATGGGCTTCGAGAAAATCGAGATGCAGTTCCTCAGCGACGTCTTCATCCGCTGCGCGGAGTGCGAGGGCAAACGCTACCAGGCGCACGTGCTGGAGGTTCGCTTCGCGGAGAAATCCATCCACGACATGCTGGAGCTGACGGTCAGCGAGGCGATCCTCTTTTTCACCGACCTCGGCGAAAAGAAGATGGTCAAGCCGCTCGTCGTGCTGGAGGAGGTCGGGCTCGGCTATCTCACGCTCGGCCAGCCGCTGAACGTGCTCAGCGGCGGCGAGTCGCAGCGGCTCAAACTCGTCGAGCGGCTGACGAATCAGAAGGACGAGAACTGCCTGCTGATCTTCGACGAGCCGACGACCGGGCTGCATTTCGACGACGTGGCGCTGCTCATGCGCGTCTTCGACCGGCTGGTGAAACAGGGCAACTCGCTGCTCGTGATCGAGCACAACTTGGAGGTCATCAAGTGCGCGGACCACGTCATCGATCTCGGCCCGGAAGCGGGCGAAGACGGCGGCTCGGTGGTCGTCTGCGGCACGCCGGAGGAAGTGGCGAAGTGCGCCGCCTCGCACACCGGGCGGTATCTCGCGGAGTTGCTGGGGAGCGCGGGCTTTCAGCGCGGGATGGGGAGCGCGGGCTTCCAGCCCGCAGCCGCCGGCATCCTGCCGGGGGCACCGGGCGACGTGGCTGGCGAGGGCGGCGTTGAACGTTCCAACCGCGCCGCCGAAACGCCGTCCGGCAGGATGCCGGCCGGAGCGGGCTGGAAGCCCGCGCTCCCCGGTCACGCCGGTGTGGCGCGGTGCATCTCCGTCCGCGGCGCGCGGGAGCACAATCTCAAGAACATCTCGCTGGATATTCCGCGCGATCAGATGGTCATCATCACCGGCCTGAGTGGCTCGGGGAAATCCACACTCGCGTTCGATCTGCTCTTCGCCGAGGGGCAGCGACGGTTTCTCGATTCGATGTCGCCGTACGCGCGGCAGTTTGTGGAGCAGCTTGAAAAGCCCGACGTGGACTTGATCTCCGGCCTTCCGCCGAGCGTGGCGATCGAGCAGCGCATCACGCGCGGTGGCGGGAAGTCCACCGTCGCGACCGTGACCGAGGTCTATCATTTCCTGCGCCTGATGTTTGCGAAACTGGGCACGCAGTTTTGTCCGAAATGCGACCTCGCCGTGGAGAAACAGACGCTCGCGGCGGTGACGAAGACGGTCGAGGCGCTGGCGAACAAGGGGCCGATCCGCGTGCTCGCGCCGCTGGTCAAAGCGCGCAAAGGCTTTCACACCGAGGTCGGCAAATGGGCGCAGCGCCACGGTTTCGACGAACTCCTGATTGATGGGAAATTTTACCCCGTCGAACCGTTTCCGAAACTCGAACGCTTTCGCGAGCACACCATCGACGTGCTCGTCGGCGAATGTGCGGAGGCGAAGACCGTGCGCGAAATCGTGAAGCGCGCGATGCAGATCGGCCACGG
>CAYQBV010000066.1:0-16192 GCA_964415705.1 uncultured Chthoniobacter sp.
CGGTGAAGAGCGAGAGGTCGGTGTAAAGGCGCGCGGTGCTGGGGTTGTAGTTGCCGGTGCCGAGGTGGACGTAGCGGCGCAGGCCGTCGTCGTCGCGGCGCACGACGAGGGCGATCTTGCTGTGGACCTTGTAGTTCACGATGCCATAGACGACGTGGACGCCGGCTTCCTCGAGGCGGCGCGCCCAAGCGATGTTGTTCGCCTCGTCGAAGCGCGCTTTCAGCTCGGTGACGGCGGTGACTTGCTTGCCATTGCGCACGGCGTCCATGAGCGCGCCGACGATGCGCGGGTCGCCGCCGGTGCGGTAGAGCGTTTGTTTGATGGCGAGGACGTGCGGATCGGCGGCGGCTTGCTCGAGGAAATCGACGACGCTGGCGAAGCTCTCGTAAGGGTGATGCACGAGCACGTCGCGCTGGCGGATGACGGAGAAGAGCTCGCTGGCGCCGCGGAAAGCGGGCGCGACCGGGGCGACGAAAGGTTTGTCGCGCAGTTCGGGCGAGTGGTCGCCCTCGTAAATGGCCATGAGGCGCACGGGGTTGAGCGGGCCATCGATGATGTAGAGGTCGTCCCCGTCGAGTTCGAGAGTCTCGAGGAGAAAGTGGGAGATGTCGGCGGGACAGGTGGCCTCGACTTCGAGACGCACGGCGGCTCCCTTGCGGCGGTTGTGCAGTTCGTTCTCGACCGCCTTGAGCAGGTTGTTGACGTCGGCTTCGTCGATGTAAAGTTCGCTGTTCCGGGTGACGCGAAAATGCCAGAAGCCGAGAATTTTCGTCCCCGGAAAGAGGTCGGCGAGATAGTGGCCGATGAGGTGGCCGAGGTAGATGAAATCGCGGCGGTCGTCCTCGCGCGGCAGGCGGACCAACCGAGGGAGGACGCGCGGCACCTGGACCACGGCGAGGCGGCGGTCGGTCTCGCCGGCGCGCGTGATTTCGAGCTGCACGACGATGTTCAGGGACTTGTTCAGGAGCTGGGGAAAGGGGTGCGACGGATCGATGCCGAGTGGGGTGAGCACGGGGCGCACGTTGGCGCGGTAGTATTGCTCCACCCACGTGCGGTCCGTGGCTTCGAGGTGCTGGTAATCGAGCAGATGGATCTGGTTTTTCGCGAGCGCGGGGAGCAACTCCTCGCGCCAGCAGCGATACTGCTGCTCGATCATGGCGCGCACGCGGCGGCGGATGGCGCGGAGGGTTTCGCTCGCGGTCTTGCCATCGACGCTGCGCTCCACGACATCGCTCTCGATCTGCTGCTTCAAGCCGGCCACGCGGACCTCGAAAAACTCGTCGAGATTCGAGCTGGTGATGATGAAAAACTTCACACGCTCGAGCAGCGGATTCGAGGCATCGAGCGCTTCGTCGAGGACCCGCTGGTTGAATTCCAGCCAGCTCAGTTCGCGGCTGATAAAGTGGGAAGCGTTGAAGGTTTTCATGGTGCGCGCCAAGGGCGGCTTGCAGGGTAGGGACGAAGCGGGTCGAACTCCAAGTGACAAACACGCGGCAAGCCGGGGCGCTGGCTGTCGCCGCACAAATGTTGCTCGACACTCCGGGAGCCGCTGTCACGATTTCGGGTTCATAACCATGCACCGGCACATCTTCCTTACCGCGTTTTTTTTCACCCTCACGCTGAACCTCCAAGCTGCGGAAAAGACGAAACCCGCCCCGGCGGAAAAGCCTGCTGCGGCCGGCGAACCGGCGAAGCCTAAGGTGGAGGACTTTTCCGCTTATAAAACGGCGGACGATTTGTGGAAGCGGATCGAGGAGCTGAAGGCTGACCCAAAGGTGCAGCCGAATTCGCAGGCCGAGATGATCGCCGTGGTGAAGGAGTGGTTTGGGGGTCAGCGCGCGGCCGCGGAGGCGTTTGGCAAGGCTTATCCGAAGGACGAGCGGCGCTACGCGGCGAAGCTGATCGCGCTCCAGGCGGCGATGCAGCTCGCGCGGGTTCCTGGCGCGGAGCCGGCGACCAAGACGGGCGCGGACGAGGTCATCAAGGAAATCGACGCGATCATCGCCGCCGCGGACGCACCCGCCGATGCGAAGGGGGAGGCGACCTTTATCCGCACGATGATGAAGACCGAGGATCTCAATCCGGAGAAGCCGGAGAGCGTGGGGGCGTTCCTCAAGGCGACCGACGAATTCCTCGCGCAATACGGGACCCACAAGCTCGCGCCGCAGATGCGGCAGATGCAACTGCAGGTGGCTTCGCAGGCAAAGTCACCGGAGGCGCAGGCGCTGCTGAAGAAGTTCGCGGAAGGCGGGGATCCGAAGCTCGCGGAGGCGGCGAAAGGGATCGTCGCGCAGCGGGAAAAAATGGCGTCGCTGAAGACCAAGCCGCTCGATTTGCAGTTCACCGCGGCGGATGGCGCGGAGGTGGATTTGGCGAAGCTGCGGGGGAAAGTGGTGCTCGTGGATTTCTGGGCGAGCTGGTGCGGGCCGTGCATCGCGGAAATGCCCAACGTGGTGGCTGCCTACAAAAAGCTGCACGAAAAGGGCTTTGAAATCGTGGGCATCTCGCTGGATCAGGACAAAGGTAAAATGGAGGCCGCCATGAAAAAGCATGGCATGACGTGGGCGCAATATTTCGACGGCAAAGGCTGGCAGAACAAAATCAGCTCGGGCTTCGGCATCGAGTCCATCCCCGCCGTGTGGCTGCTGGATAAGAAGGGGATGCTGAGGGAGACAGAACTCCGCGGTGCAGCGCTGGCCGCGAATGTGGAGAAGTTGCTCGCCGAATAGCGCCCGACATTCTTACCGACCCAGTTTATGAAACACTCCCTCGCGCCGACGCTCGCGGCCGTCCTCTTTACCACCGCAGCCCTCGCCGCTGATCCCGCGCCGGCCGCTCCCAGCTCCCTCGCCGGCGGCGAACAGCGCTTGATGCTCCCCGTGGATGCGGCTTGGAAAAGATTCGAGGAGAGCCAGAAACAGCCTACCACGAAACCGACCACCCGGGAGGAGGCGGTCGAGGAGGCGCAGACGTGGCTCGCTGGCCAGCAGAAAGTGGCGGATGAATTCGCCAAGGAGTTTCCCAAAGATCGCCGCCGCTGGCAGGCCAAGCTCATCGCAGCGCGTGCCGACCTTCAGAGCCGACGCATCCTCGGACAGGCCGAAGCCCCCGTCACCGGGCGGGCGAAGCTCGAAGAAATCATCAATGCGGCCGACGCCCCCACTCCGATCAAGGCCGAGGCTGCCTTCATGCGGGCCATCACCTACGCCACCGAATTCCGAGCCAAGCCTGAGAGCTACATCGCCTTTCACCAAGCCGCGGCGGACTTCGCCGTGAAGTACCCGGCTCATCCGTTCGCCATGCAGTTGGAAGAGTTGGATCTTCGCAGCCTGACCGAGGATCCGACGGACGAGGGTGCTGCCCTTTTGAAAAAATACCTCGCCAGCACCGATGTCCGCACCGCCGAAATCGCCAAACAAATCCACGCCAAGCGCACCAAGATGGCGGAACTCCGGCAAAAGCCCATCGAGTTGCAGTTCACGGACACCAATAGCAAGGACGCGGATGTTGCGCTCCTTCGAGGGAAAGTCGTCCTCGTGGTTTTCTGGGGCAGCTCGAGTCAGCAGAGTTTGGCGGAACTGGCCAGCATCGTCGCCACCTACGAAAAATTGCACCCCAAGGGCTTTGAGGTGCTGGGCATCTCCCTCGATGTGGACAAAGAGAAAATGCAGGAAGCCGTGAAAAAGCTCGGTATGACTTGGCCCCAGTATTTCGACGGCGGCGGCTGGAAGAACAAGATCAGCAGTAAGTTCCTCATCGACTCCGTTCCCACCACGTGGCTCATCGACAAAAAGGGCAACCTCCGCACCACGGGTGTCCGCAGCGACGGGCTGGAGGCCGCCGTGCAGAAATTGCTCGCTCAGTAAGCGACCAACCGGACTGGTCGCTGATTACGGAACGGGGCAGGGGCCCCCGGACCTCGATCCGGCCCTCAGCTTAAAACGGAATGTCGTCTTCCGGTGCGTCCAGGTCGGGGTCGGCCGGGGGACGCTGGGGAGGAGTGGCCGGGCGGCTGGGCGCGGAACGGCTCTGTTGTTGCGGGCGATTTTCGCTGCGCCCTTCGCTCCGGCCTTCACCGTGCTCGCCACCGCCGCCGCCTTCGCGGGAGCCAAGCAGTTGGATGTTCTCGCCGACGACTTTGAGCTTGCTGCGTTTCTGCCCGGTGGCTTTGTCGTCCCAACTATCGAGCTGCAGGCGGCCTTCCACGAATAGCGGGCGGCCTTTTTTGCAATACTCGCCAACGATCTCGGCGACGCGTCCCCAGAGCGTGACGTCGATGAAGGTGACTTCCTCGCGTTTCTCGCCGCTTTCGGTCGTGTAATTGCGGTTCACGGCGAGGCCGATGTCCGCGATTGCCGTGCCCTTGGGCGTGTACTTGATCTCGGGATCACGGGTGAGATTCCCGATGATCATGACTTTGTTATAGCTGGCCATACGTTCGCCTCGGGTTCCGGGGATTTGCGGGTTAGGCCGCCTTGACCGGACGCGGGGTGCGCACGGGCTTCTCGACGATCTTCGCGGGGAGCCGCAGGTAGTTCTGGCGATAGACGGTCTCGTCGAGTTTGAATTTTGCGCGCAGCTTGGCGATGACGGCGGGTTCGGCGCTGAAGATGAAATTGGCATAGTAGCCATTGTCGAGGTCACCGGCGACGTAGCTGAATTGGCGGCGATCCATTTTCTGGACCTGCTCGACCTTGGCGCCTTCTTTTTTGAAGTCTCCTTCGAGGCGTTCGATGACTTCCTTGGCTCCATCTTCGTTGCCTTTGAAATTGAGGACGAGCAGTCCTTCGTAGCGATTTTTCATGTGTTGTCGGTTTGGGTTGTTGGCTGGTTGTTGAATTTTAGTTAAAGGCGGTCATCGCGGCTTCGAATCCGCGCTCCCGGGCGCAATCGACGGCGCAGACGGCGCGATCGAGACTCTGTTCCAGCGCGGCCTTTTCCTCCAAGGCAAATCGCCCAAGGACATGGCCGGTGGCCTCGCCGGGAGCGGCGCCGATGCCGACGCGGAGGCGGGGAATCTCCGCGGTGCCGAAATGCTCGATGAGCGAGCGGAGGCCGTTGTGGCCGCCAGCGGAACCCCTGGCCCGCAGGCGCAGTTTGCCGAGCGGCAGCGCCATGTCGTCGAGGACGACGAGGATCTGCGCGGTCTCGATTTTGTAGAACTGGCTGAGGGGGCGCACAGCCTGGCCACTGAGATTCATGTAGGTCAGCGGCTTGCAGAGCACGAGGTCGCCCGCGCGAGCTACTTCAGCCTGCCAGGTTTTCTCGGTGCGAAAGGAGACGCGCTCCCGCGCAGCCAGGCGATCGGCAATCATGAAGCCCACGTTATGCCTCGTGTCGCGATACTCGCGACCGGGATTGCCCAGCCCCACAATGAGGCGGAATCCCGGTCGCTCGGCTTGCGCAGACATTCATTCAGTTGCCCGGTGAGCCGGTTACTTCTTGGCCGCAGGCTTCGCGGCAGCCGCCGCAGGCTTCGCCGCGGCGTCATCTTTCTTCTCCTTGAGCACTTCCGGTTGGGCCGCAGCGCCCGCGGGCTGAGACGCGGCTTCGACTTTCGGCGCAGCCACGCGAACCACGGTGAGGTCGCCATCGCCCCGGGCGGTGACGCCGGCAGGAAGCTGGATGTCCTTGATGTGGATCGCGTCACCGACATTGAGCGCGGAGACATCGAGGCGGATGATCTCGGGCAGATCCTTGGGCAGACACTCGACTTCGATGGAGTGCATGTTGATTTCGAGGAGACCGCCGGAGTTCTTGACGCCCGCAGCTTCGCCAAAGGGCTCGACCGGAATTTGGGAGTGCAGTTTTTCGTCGGCGCGCACCGCATGGAAATCGACGTGGAGGACATCGCGCCGGATGGCGTCGTGCTGCACTTCCTGGATCAGCGCGAGCCGGTTGGTCGAGGCGCTGCCGTCCTTGATCTCGAGATCGACGAGGACGTGCTCGCTGGTCGCATGGGCGAGTAGGGTGGTGATTTCCCGCGCGTTGAGCGTCAGGCTGATCGGCTTGTCGTGACCGCCATAGACGACGGCGGGGACGAGTCCTTGTTTCTTGATCTTCTTAACCGCAGTCCGGCCCGTGGTGAGGCGAGTCTGCGCGGATATTTTCAGTTGTTTGTCCATAGGTAGTTTAGATTTTGTCGGTTTCGTTGATGCGGAAAAGGGAGGAGACGGACTCGTCGCCGTGGATGCGCTTGATGCCCTCGCCGAGGAGCTCGGCTACACAGAGCGTGGTGATGGGAAAGCCGTCGCCCGAGCGGACCGGGACGCTGTTCGTGGTGATGAGTTCGGCGATGGCGGATTTCTTCAACCGCTCGATCGCCAAGTCTGATAGCACCGCGTGGGAGACGCCGGCGATGATGTTCGCGGCCCCCCGTTCCTTCAGGATTTTCGCCGCGCTGCACAGCGTGCCGGCGGTTTCGGTGAGATCGTCCACGAGGATCACGTCCCGCCCTTCGACCTCGCCGATGACGTTCAACGCCTCGATTTCCGTCGGGCTCTTGCGGCGCTTGGCGACAATGGCCAGCGACGCGTTCAGCGCCTGCGAGTAGGCCGACGCCATCTTCAGTCCGCCGACATCGGGCGATACCACCACGGGGTTCGCGATGCCTTTCGACCGCAGGTAGCGGATCAGCACTGGCGCGGCAAAAAGGTGATCGACCGGAATGTCGAAGAACCCCGCGACCTGCTGGGCGTGCAGGTCCATCGTCAGCACGCGATCCACACCCGCCGCGGTGAGGAGATTGGCCACCAGCTTCGCAGTGATCGGCACGCGTGGCTGGTCTTTGCGATCCTGTCGGGCGTAGCCGAAAAAAGGGATCACCGCCGTGATGCGCGCGGCGCTCGCCCGGCGGGCGGCATCCACCATGATGAGCAATTCCATCAGGTTCTGGTTCGTCGGCGGACAGGTCGGCTGGACGAGGAAAACATCGCGCCCACGGATGTTGTCGTTGATCTTCACAAACGTTTCGCCATCGGGAAACGTACTCACTGTGGCGTCGCCCAGCGGCACGCCGATGCCAGTGCAGATGCGCTGCGCGAGGTCGCGATGCGCCGAACCGCAGAAAATCTTCATCTCTGTTTGTGAGCGAAACATGGGTTGGGAAAAACGGGACGCCGACTCTAGGACGCTTCATTTGAAACACAAACAGAAAGTTCGCTACTTCCGTCTGGACGCAGACAAAAAGGCTGATTGAACCTCGTTGAACGGCCTGGCGTCCACTTTCAGTCGGTGAAAAGGCCCGGTCCCAATAGGGGATCGGCCTCGTGATTTCCCCCCTTTTCACGCGGCACGATTTCATTTTTACTCCGCGCCCTTATGAGCGCCCAATTCGATGTCCGTTACACCGCGCAACTCGCGCGCCTGCATTTAAGCGAGGAGGAAATTGCGAAGTTTCAGACGCAGCTTTCGCAAATTCTCGCCTACGTGGAAAAGCTGGAGCAGGTGGATGTCACGGGGATCGAGCCGACGGCGCATGCCAACGCGATTTTTAACGTGTTCCGCGAGGATGCCGCGCGTGACTGGTTCACCGCCGAAGAGGCGCTGGCCAATGCCCCGCGGGCCGCGAACCAACTCTTCATCGTGCCGAAAGTGATCGAATAAACCCATGGAACTCTCCGCCCTTTCTCTCGCCGACGTGCAGGCCAAACTGCGCGCAAAAGAAGTCTCGCCCACCGAATTGCTGCGCGCCCTAGACGAACGCATCGCGCGGGTCGATCCGCAGATTCACGGCTACCTTTCGCGTGATCTCGACGCGGCGCTCGCCTGCGCGGAAAACGCGGACGTTTCTCTCCCGCTGGGCGGTGTGCCCATCGCCATCAAAGACGTGATCAACGTGAGCGGCGAACCCTGCACGGCGGCGTCGAAGATTCTGGAAGGATACCGCGCGAACTATGATGCCACGGTGATCCGCAAGCTGCGCGCGGCGGGCGCCATTCCGTTCGGGCGCTGCAATCTGGATGAGTTTGCCATGGGGAGCTCGACGGAAAATTCCGCCTTTGGTCATACCCGCAATCCGTGGGACACGACTCGTATTCCAGGCGGTTCGAGCGGCGGTTCGGCAGCGGTGGTGGCGGCGGATGAGGCGTTCGCCGCGCTCGGTTCCGACACCGGCGGTTCGATCCGCCAGCCGGCGGCGCTGTGCGGCATCGTGGGGCTGAAGCCAACTTATGGCCGCGTGTCGCGTTTCGGCCTGATCGCATTCGCGTCCTCGCTCGATCAGATCGGCCCTTTCACCAAAACGGTGCGCGACGCCGCGCTCGTGCTGAACGCCATCGCCGGGCGCGACCCGCAGGATTCCACCAGTCTCGACGAACCGGTGCCCGATCACACGGTCCTCCTGGGCCGCGACTTGAAAGGGGTGCGCCTCGGGATGCCTCGCGAGTATTTCATCGACGGACTCGACCCGCAGGTGGACGCCGCGGTGCGCGCGGCGGTGCGGCACTACGCATCGCTGGGCGCGGAAATCGTGGAGGTGTCGCTGCCGAACACCGAGCACGCAGTCGGGGTGTATTACATCATCGCCACGGCGGAGGCCTCGGCGAATCTGGCGCGCTTCGACGGAGTGCGCTACGGCCACCGCGCCGCGGATGCGACGGGCCTGCTCGATCATTACGGGCGCACCCGCGAGGAAGGCTTCGGTCCGGAGGTAAAGCGGCGCATCATCCTCGGCACCTATGTGCTGAGCAGCGGTTACTATGACGCCTTTTACCTCCGCGCGCAGAAAGTCCGCACGCTCATCCGGCGCGACTTTTCGGCGGCGTTTGCAAAGGTGGACGCGATCATCTGCCCCACCTCGCCGGAGGTGGCGTTCAAGGCCGGCGACCGCAGCGACGACCCGCTGAAAATGTATCTCGCCGACATTTTTACCATCGCCACGAACCTCGCCGGCATCCCCGGCATCTCGATCCCGTGCGGCTTCGCGAGCGTGGAGGGGCGACCTCTGCCCATCGGCCTGCAACTTCTCGGCCAGCCCTTTCAGGAATCACAGCTCTTGCAGATCGCCCACGCCTACGAGCAATCGACCGACTGGCACAAGGCCCGCCCGGCCTTGGCCTGATCGCGGCTAAGCCGACTTCGCCGGGTTCTCTCGACCGAGTTGGCGGAGGGTCTGCTTGAGGTGCGCGAGTTGGAGTGGCTTTTTCAAAACAGTCACGGGGCCGAGTTTGAGAATATTGTCGAGCATCTCACTATCCGGGTGGCCGGTGATGATGACGATCGGGAGCGCTGGATCGACTTTTTTGGCGCGCTTGTAAATCTCGTCGCCGGTGATGTCCGGCAGTTGGAGGTCGAGAAAGCAAAAGTCGAACTTCTGTTTGGCGAGCGCGGCGAGCGCATCCTCGCCGGTCCCGACGATGAGGCGGCTGAAGCCGGACTTTTTCAGGAAGAGCTTGAACATCGCCTGGATGTCCTCGTCATCATCGACCACCAGCACGGTGGGCTGGCCCTGCTCCTCGGCGTGGAGCACATCGCGGTCGATGGCGTCGCGTTTGACCCGCCAGCGTCCGCCGATCTGCACGGCCGGGAGTTGGCCTCGCTGCACGAGGTAATAAACCGTGGGAACGGGAATCCGCAGATACTCGGCGGTTTCCTTGACGGTCATGAGGTTGTGATTGGACGGTTGCATCAGGTGGGGGTTTTCGTAATTACCACGTTTTTGGAGGGTTTCCGGAAAATTTTTGCAATGAAAGCATGATAATGTCGGGTTTGCAAAATTCTGTCAACGGTTCCGACATTTTTTCGGATTTAAGCCTCGCGGTATTCGGTCGGGCCGGTCCACTGAGTCAGTCGGTATCCGCGCGGATGGGCACGCATCGTTTGTCAGGCACGAAGATTCTTCCGCTGGCTGGTTGACAGGCGAAACGAGACCGCTAACCTTCGCCCTCTTTTTCCAAACGAACCATGAAACGTACCTACCAGCCCTCGAAGCGCACCCGGAAACAGCAGTTCGGCTTTCGCGCCCGCATGAAGACCAAGAATGGCCGCGCGATCCTCGCGCGTCGCCGCCAGCGCGGGCGCAAGCGCCTGCTCCCCAAGGGCGTCGAGATTCATTTCAAGCGGCACACGCAGGCCTGATTCATTTAGGATTTAGGATTTAGGATTCGGGATTCGGGGCGGACTGGGCGAGCCCGGGACCTGAAATTGACGATCTTAAATCAGAAATCATAAATGCCTGCGACCCGTTTGCGCTTTCCCAAATCCGCGCGCCTTGCGTGCGCGGAGGAGTTTGCTGAGTTGAAACGCGAGGGGCGTTCGTTTCATGGCAAGCTGATGGTTCTGAGTGTGCTTTCTGCTGGTGGCGAAGCGGCGGCCCGGATCGGTTTGATCACGTCCCGCCGGGTCGGTTGCGCCGTGGAGCGCAATCGAGTGCGCCGGCGCCTCCGTGAGATCGTGCGGGCGGCGCGTCCGCAGTTGAAAGCCGGAGTGTGGCTGGCGCTCATTGCGCGGCAGGCGGCGGCCCGGGCGAGTTTCCAAGCGCTGCACGATGAATGGCACCAGCTCGCGCAACGCAGCTCCATCCTGATGCCATGCTCCTAATCCGCGTCTTCATCCGCAGCTATCAGTGGCTGGTCTCGCCGTTCCTGCGCGCGATTTGCGGGCCAAATGGCGGGTGTCGTTTTGAACCGACCTGTTCGCACTATTTTCTCGAGGCTTGTGAAAACTACGGCGTCTGCCGAGGTGGCTGGCTCGGGGTGAAACGGATCGCCCGCTGCCAGCCGTGGGGCGGGTCCGGCCCTGACCCAGTGCCACGAACGCTCGGCGCGCGAAAATTTTCAGCCCGCTCTTAACTTTTATGGATCGCAAAGGAATCATCGCCGTCAGTCTCTCCATCGCCGTGATCATCGGCTGGACGGTCTGGAACAGTCACGAAATGACCAAGGTCGCCGCGCAGCAGGCCAAGGACAAAGTGGCTGCTGCAGAGGTGACCGCCCAGGCGAAAGCCGCTGAACCCGCGACTCCGGCACCGAGCGCTCCGGCCCCGACTCCCGCAGTGCCGGTCGATCCGGCGATGGAGGAAAAGACTGAGGAGGTCGCCAGTTCGTCGGTTGCTTACAAATTCTCCAATCTCGGCGGAGGCATTTCCACGGCGGTCCTGAAGAAGCATAAGTCGCAAGGGGAGCGGTTGATGGTCTTGAATGAATTCGGCGGCATCCCGATCGGCGCCGTGTCCGATGTCGCCGGAGTGGGGACGCGGGTGCCGTTTGCCATGACCGTCGAAAACGGCGGCGTCAGCTTCGAGCGGACTGATGCCCGGCAGCTCCAGCTTGTGAAAAAGTTCACGGTCCCGACCTCTGCCGACTTGGACAAGGACTACGTCGTCATGCTGGAAGTGACGTTTACCAACCTCGGTCCCCAGGCGCTGACGCTCCCTGCGTACTTCGTTCACACTGGCTCGGCTTCGCCCGTGCATCAGAACGATCAGGCGAGCTACACCGGTTTCATGGAAGCCGGCGGGAAGTTCATTGATCCGGGTTATTTCGATTCAGGCTGGTTTCGCCCCGCACGGTCGGCTTTTACCGCCGCGCGGGAAGGCATCGCATGGGCCGGAGTCGCCAACCAATACTTCACCACGATCATCGCCGCGCCCTCGGCCACCCCGGAAGCCGCGGCTGTGCCACCGGCGCGCGGTCAGGCCGCGTGGGCGACCCGCTTCGCCATTGCCGACGCTGCGTGGAAAACGTCCGGTCACTCGTCGGACGGTAGCTCCACCGTTCTCTATGGGGTGGATGGAGCCCTGGGCATGCCCGGCCTCACCCTCGAACCCGGCAAATCCTTCACGCAGAGCTTCCGCATTTTTGCCGGCCCGCGCGAATACGGACGTTTGAGCCTGATGCCCAATGACCAGGCGGCCATCATGAACTACGGGTGGTTCGGCTTGGTCAGCAAGGCGCTGCTCACTTCCATGAACTGGCTCAAGGGACAACTCGGCAGCTACGCCCTTGCCATCATTGTCCTCACGCTCGTGATCAAAACGCTGCTCTGGCCGCTGCAGAACAAGGCCACGCAATCGATGAAGCGCATGCAACTGCTCCAGCCGAAGATGACAGAGCTGCGCGAAAAGTACAAGGACGACCCGACGCGGATGAACACCGAGGTGATGAAGCTCTACAAGGATTACGGCGTGAATCCACTCAGCGGGTGTCTGCCGATGCTCGTGCAGATTCCGATTTTTTTCGGCTTCTTCACGATGCTCGGTACTGCCGTGGAATTGCGGAACAGCAAGTTTTTCTGGGTCCAGGATCTTTCGCTTCCCGACACCATTTTTCATCTACCCGGTCTCGGCTGGCCGGTGAATATCCTCCCCCTCGTCATGGCGGCGACGATGCTCTGGCAGATGGCAATTTCCCCGAAAAGCGGCGACCCCATGCAGCAGCGTATGATGATGTTCATGCCGCTGATCTTCATCGCGTTTTGCTACAATTACGCCTCCGCGTTGGCGCTTTACTGGACGGTGCAAAACCTGTTTTCTATCGCGCAACTCTACGCCACGCGAAACCAGGCAGCCCCCGTGCTGCAGAAAGCGGCCGCGCCGCCGAAGAGAAAATAGCGCGCCCTTTTTTCCATGAGCCTGAATCCAAGAGACACCCTCGACACGATGCTGGGGCACCTCGGTTTCGTCTGCGAAATCAAAGAGTTTCCACGCGATCACGGACTGACCCTGATGGTTTACTCCGCGGAAAAGGACCGCCTCCTCGGACGGAATGGTGCGCTCCTCGAAGACCTCCAACTACTCCTCAACCGTCTCCTCCAGGCCGAGGACAAAAACGCGCCGAAGGTCCAGGTGGACATCGAGCACTGGCGGGAGATGAAGGACGATGGCCTCGCGCATCGCATGCGCCAGATTGCCGACATCGTACGCCAGACCGGCCGACCGTATCAGCTCGAACCGATGAATGCCTACGAGCGGCGGATCGTCCACAACGCCTTTAAGGACGACCCGGAAATCGAGAGCTGGAGCCCCCCGGACGATGCCCGCCTCAAGCGCATCACCCTCCGCAACCGTCCGCGTCCCCAGCAACACCAGCAACCCGAGGCCTAGGCTGGGTCGGAGCCGCCCCGCTGAGCGACGTTTTTCCCAGGGCGATCGTGACGAATTTTCGCCCCGCTACCAACCCTCGACCAGTTCCACCAGCGTCCGCACGCCAAAGCCGGTCGCGCCGCGGGCCAGGTCGGCGCGGTCTTTCTCGCGGTTCGCCATGTAGGCGATGTCGAGGTGCGCCCAAGGCGTTTCTTCGGCGAAAACTTTCAGAAACGCCGCCGCCGTGCAGGAGCCGCCGAGGCGACCGCCGCTGTTCTTGATGAGGGCGACTTCGCTCCGAATCTGATCGTCGAACTCCGTGAACAGCGGCATCGGCCAGAGCCGCTCGCCAGCCCGCTCCGCCGCGGCGAGCACGCGCTTGCCGAAGGCTTCGTCGTTGTGCCAAAAGCCTGCCGCGGTGTCGCCGAGCGCGATGCCGCAAGCGCCGGTGAGGGTGGCGAGGTCGATGATCGCGGCCGCTTTGCAGTCGAGCCGGGCGTAGGCGATGGCGTCGGCCAGCACCATGCGGCCCTCGGCGTCGGTATTGACGATCTCAACGTGTTTGCCGTCGTACGTCGTGATGATGTCGCCGGGACGGTAGGCACCACCGCCCGGCATGTTTTCGGCGCTCGCGATGAGCCCGACGACGTTGCGCTTCACCTTCAAACCCGCGATGGCCGCCATCGCACCGAGGACCGCCATGCCGCCGCACTTGTCGAAAATCATGTCCTCCATGTTCGCGGCGGGCTTGATGGAAATGCCGCCGGTATCAAACGTGATCGCCTTGCCGACGAGCGCGATGGGAGCCTCGTGCTTCGGTCCGCCGCGATGCTCGATGACGATCATCCGCGGCCCCCGCTCGCTGCCCTGACCGACCGCAATGAGCCCGCCGAACTTTCCGGCGCGCAGCTTTTTCTCGTCGAAAACGGTCACGTCCAATTTGCAATCACGGCCCATTTTCACGGCGCGTGCGGCCAGGCTTTCGGGGTAAAGCAAGTTGCCGGGCTGGTTGGCTACGTCGCGCGCGAGATTCGCCGCCTCGGCGATCGTTTCGCCCCGCCGGCCTGCGGTCTTCGCCTTGACGAGATCTTCCGCGAGCACATGGATGGCCACGCTTTCCAGCGAGGGAGTTTGCTTCGTCTTGAAGCGCTCGAAGCGATAGTCCGCAAGGATCAGTCCCTCGACGACTGCCCCGGCAAACTTCGGCCAGTCTTCGAGTCGAACGACCGCGCGAGTCCGCCCGATTTTCTTCAGGTGCATCGCCGCCGCGCCCGCCGCGGAGCGCAGGGTGTGGGCGTTGATTTTCGCCCGTTCGCCGAGTCCTACGCAGAGCGTGCTGTCGTGCCGGGAGTAAAGGAGCGCGTTCGCCTTGCCGGAAAACTCCTCTTCCGAAACGGGCGGCGTGAGCTTCGTGCGCTGATCCCGGGTCACGAAGCGGATCACTGCCGCGGGCGTCGCTGCGGGGGCGGCTCCCGTGGCGAAGGTGATCTTCATAGCTTCACGACCTGCACCGAAGTGATGTCGCCCTCAGCCAGCAGTTCCTTCACCAGCGCCGCGTCCGGAGCCGAGTCGAGATTCAGCACGGTGAGCGCGCTGCCGCCGGCTTCGTTCCGGCTCAGCGACATGCTGGCAATGTTCACCCCGTGCCGCCCCATGAGCGTGCCCACGTGGCCGACGATGCCGGGGCGGTCGCGATTTTCGAGGATGCAGACCACGCCCTCGGGCTTGGCCTCCACGTGCTGGCCGTTGATCTTCACGATGCGCGGCGTGTTGCCAAAAAACGTGCCGGCGACCGAGACCCAGCCGCTCTCGCCGGTGGCCGTGAGTTCGATCAGCTCCGCGAAATCGCCCACGCTGCTCTCGCGCGACTCGGTGATCTTGAGGCCGATGGTTTCCGCAAACGCCGGCGCGTTGACCACGTTCACGTCGCCGCCGCCCGCCGCGCGGAGGAAGCCGGTGAGCACCGAGCGCGTGACCGGCGTAGTGTCCACTTCGTTGATCTTGCCGCTGAAATTGATGTTCAGGCTGTCGCAGCGCTTCGCGGCGATCTGCGAGAGGAAGAGACCGAGCTTTTCCCCGAGCGCGAGGTGCGGCCCGACGGCGGCGAGCGTCTTCGCATCGATGCTCGGCATGTTCACCGCGTTGCGGATTTCCCCTTGCAGCAGCACCGCGCGGATTTGCTCCGCGACCTCGATGCCCACGCCCTCCTGCGCCTCCGCCGTGGAGGCGCCGAGATGCGGCGTGAGGATGAGATTCGGCAGTCCGCGCAATGGCGAATCCGCTGGGAGCGGCTCGGTTTCAAACACGTCCAGCGCCGCCGCCGCGACCTGCCCCGACTGCAGCGCCGCGACCAGCGCCGACTCGTCGATCAGCCCGCCGCGCGCGCAGTTCACAATGCGCACACCCTTCTTGGTCTTCGCCAGCCGCTCGGCATTGAGCATGTATTTCGTCTCCGCAGTGAGCGGCATGTGCATGGTGATGAAGTCCGCCTCCGGGAGGATCGCATCCAGCGATTCGATCAACTCCACCTGCAACGACCGCGCGCGGCTCGCCGAGAGGTACGGATCGTAAGCCAGCACCCGCATGCCGAAGGCGATGGCCCGGCGCGCGATTTCCGTGCCGATCCGACCCATGCCGAGGATCGCGAGCGTCTTGTTGTAAAGCTCCACGCCCACAAAAGTCTTGCGATCCCACTTGCCGCCTTTCACCGAGGCATCCGCCTGCGGAATATTCCGCGCCGTCGAGACCATCAGCGAAAACGCATGCTCCGCCGTCGAGATGGTGTTCCCGCCCGGCGTGTTCATGACGATGATCCCGCGCTTCGTCGCCGCATCCACGTCCACGTTGTCCACGCCCACGCCCGCGCGCCCGATCACCTTCAGCTTCGTCGCCGCCTCGATGACTTGGGCCGTGGCCTTCGTCTCGCTGCGGACCACGAGGCCCTGAAACTCGCCGATGATGGCGAGCAGTTCATCCGGCTTCAGGCCGAGTTTTACGGTCACATCGAGCAGACCGCCGTTGCTGAGTTCATCAATACCGCGCTGGGCGATCGGGTCGGCGACGAGGACTTTGGGTTTGGGCATGGCTTTGGAAAAAAGAGCCGCGATTCTCGGCGGCAAAAAGGAAAGCGCAACGGAAAATCTCCGCTGTGTGGTAAGGCGAGCAAAGGCG
>CAYQBV010000067.1:0-16178 GCA_964415705.1 uncultured Chthoniobacter sp.
CGATCGGCTTCCTCATGGACTGCGACACCACCGGCATCGAGCCCGACATCGCGCTTGTGAAATACAAGCTGCTCGCCGGCGGCGGCATGCTGAAGATCGTCAACCAGACGGTCAAACCCGCGCTCCTCAACCTCGGCTACTCGGCCAAGCAGATCGAAAAGATCATCAACCACATCGACAAGTTCGACACGATCGAGGACGTCACCGAGGAGGACGGCACCACCGTTTCCAGCGGACTGAAACCCGAGCATCTGACTGTCTTCGACTGCGCCTTCAAAGCCCACCGCGGCTCCCGCTCGCTGCACTTCCGCGGCCACATCCGCATGATGGCCGCCGCGCAGCCCTTCCTCAGCGGCGCGATCTCGAAGACCGTCAACCTGCCTGAGCACGCCACCGTGGACGACATCGTGAATACCTACGTGGAAGGCTGGAAGCTCGGCCTCAAAGCCATCGCCATTTACCGCGACGGCTCCAAGCGCTGCGCCCCACTCAACGTAAAAAAGACCGCCAGCATGGGCGGCAACTCCGACACCGCGATCGCCGACCTGGATGCCGTGCTCAATGAGAAAACCGCCATCGAATCGCGCATCGGCGAACTCGAAGGCGTCATTACCGAACTGCGCAAAAAGGCCGACGAACCCGTGCGCCGCCGGATGCCTGACACGCGCGTCGCCATCAACCACAAGTTCGAGATCGCCGGTCACAAGGGTTACCTCACCGTCGGCATGTTTGAGGACGGTGGCCCCGGCGAACTCTTCATCCAAATGAACAAGGAAGGCAGCACCATCGGCGGCCTCATGGACACCGTCGCCACGCTGACCAGCATCTCGCTCCAGTACGGTGTGCCGCTGGATTCCCTCGTGAGAAAGTTCGCCTACCAGCGTTTCGAACCGTCCGGTTTCACCAAGAACCCTGACATCCGCAACGCGACTTCGATCACCGACTACATCTTCCGCTGGCTCGGCTGCCAGTTCATCAAAGGCTACAAGGAGGCCACCTCGCCCAACAAAGGACAGGCCGACCTGCCCATGAAGGAACTCACCGAAATCGACATCAGGGGAACCAACCGGCCCGTGCCCGACCTTGCGACTGAGACGCCCAGCATCATGGACATTGTCACTCACAAGGGCGGCAGCGAAGGTGGGCCGCACCTGGTAATCGGCGGGAGCACCCACGCGGAGCGACTCAAGGATGCCTTGGGCGACATGTATATGCCCGACCCATGCAGCATCTGCGGCTCCACCAAAGTCATCCGCGCCGGAGCCTGCGGTTGCTGCACCGAGTGCGGCACCAGCCAGGGTTGCAGCTAGACCGCGTCCTTCCCTCACTTATGACCGAACCCACCAAAGACGAGCCACCCCGCGACACCGGTCTCGGGCCCGTGCTCGCCGACTAAACGATCTGGCGGCTCCGGCCGCCCCAACCAAGACCGTCCGGTCATCGGATGCTTAGCTCATCTGGTGGCCGGGCGTCTTCATCGGTGGATGTCCCGAGTGCTCGGGGAATCGGGATGCCGAATTTTAGAAGGGGAGAGGCTGCTCGGCCGGGCGCCGCCGACGGAGCATGCCGAGTGCGCCGATGATCAGTAATCCGCTGGTGGCGGGTTCCGGGACAACGGAGATTTTTTGTGCCGAGAAAGTTTCGCCGCCTCCGCCACCTGGGCCGACGACACCGCTGCTGAATGTCACCGTCGCACCGGCTCCGATCGTCAGGGACGCGAGATTTTGACTCACCGAGCCAAACTTGAGCGCGGTGGCCGCGCCACCCGCCGGATTGCTCACGGTCACCACCGCCATCCCCGCACCGCCGCCGAGGGCCGCGTTCACATTGGTCGTTCCGGCGGTGGCCGTTAGGTTTTGAAAGTTCAGGACGGTTCCCGGCAGGAAACTCAGCATGCCGGTGCCGGTTTTGCTGACGACCACCGAACCCGCCCCGTTGGCGATGCTCCCATGAACCTCGGTGTCCCCGTCCCCGGTTACGGTCAGTGTTTTCACCCCGGTGAGAAGCCCGCTGCTGATGGTTCCGGAAACAAAGAGGGTCGCGCCGGAAACGGTGCTGGCATTGGAAAGTGTGAAGGCTTCGGCGGCCCCCGTTGTGCCGAGATTTACGCTCGCCCCGATTTGCTGCGGGACCGCGACGCTGGCGGTTAGGGAGATGCTTCCACCCGCGCTGAGGTTCAGGATATCCCCGCTTCCGATGTTGTAGCTCGCGGCATTGGCGGTATCGAAAACGATGGTTCCGATCGTGGGCGAACCGACAACGGGGAGCGCGGTGTTGCCACTACCGGAGCCGTTGAACGTTGCGGTATCGGACGCGCCGGGTACGAGGGGGGTTGAACTCCAGTTCGCCGGGTCCCCCCAGAGGGCATTGGACGTGCCGATCCAACTGCCGTCGACCGCGTGAGCCGACGCTGTGGCCAGCACGACACCCATCGCCGTCAGGCTGAATGCCGCGCGGTGGGCGCGTCGGCCGGCAGTTTCGAGGCGGATTGACGGGCGTTGCGACGGATGTGTGTGCATGACGAGTGCGAATTTATCTCCCCATCCGGTGGAGAGAACCTCGCTAGGATAGGTCGGAACAGCCTCTGCACAAGGAGCAGTCGGCGGGCCAGAAGGCCCCGCTTTCACCCCTCGGGCGTGAAGCCCATCACAAGGTCAAACCGTGCGGCGAGTTCGCCCGCGCGGGCGTCCTTGAGCGGGGCGAAATCAATCGTGATCGCGGCCCGCCTGGCCTCATCTTTCACGCTGCGCCAGATGCCGTCGCGCTCGTTGGAGGGCTCGCCTTTGATGTAGCATTGCGTCGTCCAGCGCTCGCGGCCTTTGGTTTTCACCGCGACATGGATGTGTGGGGCGCGACCGGGATAGGCGACGGGTTTGATGGTGCGAAAAAGATACTCGCCGGTGCTGCCGGTGACGAACCGCCCGAAGCCCTGGAAGTTGGTGTCGCGCTGGCCGGCGTTGCCGGTGCCGCTGTGGAGGTAGGCACCGTTTTTGTCGCACTGCCAGATTTCGACGGTGGCGTTGCGCATGGGCGCGCCGGTCGCGTCGAGGATGCGTCCGCTGAGGTAGGTGATCTCGCCGACGGCGGGCTTGAGGCTGTCGTTGATGACGATGAGGTCGTTGTCGGTATCGAGCGGGAGGCGGTCGGGATAAAACGGCCCCGCGGTCTGGCTGGGCGTCTGGAGGAGCGCCTCGGCAAAGGCCCCCGGCGCGGCGAATAGCGCGAGGCCGAGGGCGGCGCGATGGAGGAAGCGGCGGCGGTCGAAGCCAGGCGGGAGGATGAGCGGGGAGGTTTTCATGGTGCTTTGGAGTGAGGCTGAAACTGCGGGAAGCGCGGGAAGTTTCAAGCGAGGAAGAATTTCGCACCGTCCGGACTTTCCAGAATCGCCGCCCGCTCACTACGCTCCGGCGGAACTGCCGATGAAATCCACCAAACCAAGCTGCCGCTGCGCCTGGGCGCGCGGGCCGCTCGACATCATCTATCACGACACCGAGTGGGGCGTGCCGCAGCACGACGACCGGATGCTCTTCGAACTGCTCATCCTCGAAGGCGCGCAGGCCGGGCTGAGTTGGTCCACCATTTTGAAAAAGCGCGAGAGCTACCGCGCGGCGTTCGACCTGTTCGACGCCCGGCGCATCGCCAAATACGACGACCCCAAAGTGGCCGCGCTGCTCGCCGATCCCGGCATCGTGCGCAACCGCCTGAAGGTCGCCTCCGCCATCCTCAACGCCCGCGCCTTTCTCGCCGTGCAAAAGGAGTTCGGCAGCTTCGATCGCTACGTGTGGCAGTTCGTCGGCGGGAAGCCGCGGCAGAACGCCCGGAATTCTCTCTCCCAACTGCCCGCGAAAACCGCCGAGTCCGACGCGATGAGCCGCGACCTGCTGAAACGCGGATTCAAGTTCGTCGGTTCGACGATCTGCTACGCCTTCATGCAGGCGGTCGGGATGGTCAACGACCACACCACCGACTGCTTTCGCCACGCCGCGCTCGCGAAGAAATAACGGCCCGGCGGCAAACCACCGCTTTCCAGTGGGCCGGCTTTGTGCAATAAGCGCCCGTTTTTCATGGACGAACCGCATATCGAGCAAGCCACGCTGGAGGATCTCCCGCAGTTAACCGATCTCCTCTACGATCTGTTTACGCAGGAGGCCGACTTCGTGCCCAACCGCGCCAAGCAAATGCGCGGCCTCCGGCTCATCCTCGAGCAGCCCAGCCGCGGGCGCATTTTCGTGCTCCGCGAAAATGGCACGATCCTTGGGATGATCAATTTGCTCTTCACGATCAGCACGGCGGAGGGCGGCTTCGTCGTCATGCTGGAGGACGTGATCGTGCATCGCGCGCATCGCGGCAAAGGCTTCGGTGACAAACTGCTCAAGCACGCCATCGAGTACGCGAAGAAAAAGGATTTCCTCCGCATCACCCTCCTCGCCGACCGACTTAACGACCAGGGTCAGCATTTCTTCAAAGAGCACGGTTTCTTCGAGTCCAAGATGATCCCGCTCCGGCTCATCCTGAACACCGGCGACGCGCCATCCGCCTAAATGCCCGAGGGTTTTACTGACCTCGGATTTGCGCGGGTGGACAGCGATCGCGCGCGGCGTTGCGGCTTCCCGGAGGTGATCTTCGGTGCGGGTAAAACGGCTGCGGAAGTCCTGGCGATCGGGCGCGAGATCCTGGCGAAAGAGCGCGTGCTGCTCGTCAGCCGCGCGAATGAAGAGCAGCACCGCGCACTCGCTGCGGAGTTCCCCGCCGCGCGCTGGCATGAGCGGGCGCGGTGCATCACGATGGAAATGGAGCCGCTGCCGAAATGTGACGGCGTCGTCGGCATCATCTGCGCGGGGACTTCCGATCTGCCCGTGGCCGACGAGGCTGCGGTGACGTTGGAAATTTTCGGCAACCACGTCGTGCGCATCACGGATGTCGGCGTCGCGGGCATCCACCGCCTGCTCGCCGAGCGCGACCGCCTCGAAGCGTGCAACGTCCTTATCGTCGTCGCCGGGATGGAAGGCGCGCTGCCCAGCGCGGTCGCCGGGCTCGTCAGCAAACCGGTCATCGCCGTGCCCACGAGCGTCGGCTACGGCGCGAATTTCGGCGGTCTCGCCGCGCTCCTCGGTATGCTGAACTCGTGCGGCAGCGGCGTCACTGTGGTGAACATCGACAACGGCTTCGGCGCAGCCTACGCCGCCGCGCAGATCAACCGCCTGCTCCACGCCGCGCGGAGCGCCGCTTGACGCTCTGGGGAGCACACTCGTCCCGAGTGTTGGTGCCGGCGTCTCGCCGGCACGAACTTTCCGCGACGCGCGATCAGGAAAGGTGACTGCTGAGACCGGGGACGCACTTGGGAAGTGCGTTTTGGCGGGACGCCAAAACCAACACTCGGGACGAGTGTGCTCCCCGGATTGCGCGGTGCCGCGTTTCTTACAAAGTGTGAAACACCCAGCCTAGCGTGCCGCGGGCAGCGGCACTTGCTGGCGCTGGCGGAGGTAGAGGGAAAGGTCGCGCACACCGTCTTCGTCGAGCCCGTTGAGCAGGCCGGGTGGCATGAGGGAGTTTGGGCTGACTTCGATGCTCTTGATCTCAGCGCGCGGCACCGTCGCGGGACCGGCGAGAGTTTTCAGCGTGACGTCACTCGCGTCGTCCGCGGCGACGATGCCGGAGAGCATCCGCCCGTCCTTGGTTTCCACGAAAGTCTGCTGCTAGTCCTTTCCGATCGTGGAGTTGGGATCGACGAGGTTTTGCAGCAGGTAGTCCACGTCCTCGTACGCGCCGGGCAGCTCGGGGCCGAGCTTCGCGCCTTCGCCAGAGATGCTGTGGCAGAGCGCGCAGGTTTGGGTGAAAAGTGCGCGGCTGCGGCTGGTGTTGGCGCGGAGGATGGAGTCGGTGGTGAGGAATTTTTTGAAGGTGGCGATCTGCTGCTGGGTCTCGGCGTTGGAGGTGCGGACGGTGCCCCAGTACTTTGCCAGCCACGCGTCGATGCCAGCGTCGCGCAAACCCTGAAGCTGCCGCGCGAGCGGCGCGGTGATGGCGGTGCGGTCGAGCGCCTGCGCGTCGATGGCCGCGAGGAGCGCGCTGGCGCTGGCGGTGCGGGCGAGCAGCGTGCCGAGGGCGGCGTGCTTTTCGGCAGCGTCGAGCGCGGGATACGTGGCGAGGATTTGCGCGGGGATGCGGGCGTCGTCGAAACCCGCGAGGCCGCGCAACGCCGGGGCCCGCAGCGGGCCGGGCGCTTTCGCGAGTTCGAGCAGGAGAGGCAAAGTGGGCGCGTCCTTCGTGGCAAGGAGCGAGTCGAGCGCGGCGAGGCGTGGATTGGGCTTCGCGGCGGCATCGGCTAGCGTCTTGCGCAGCCCATCCAGCGCCGCGCCACCGCCGAGGGCCGCCGCCAGCGCCTGCGCTTGCTGGCGGACTTCCTCCCTCGGGCTGGCCTTCAGCTTCTCGTAGAGCGCGGGCCACTCGGCGGGGACAGTCACGCCGCGCTGGCCTTTGAGCGAGGCGTTCATCCCGCGCAGGATGTTCGCCTGCGCCTCCGGGTTTTCGATTTTGCCCAGCGCTTGCACGAGGACGCCCAGCGCCGTCGGCGCGGCGTCTTGCGCGCCCATGCTGCCCGCTACTCCGAGGACGGAGGCGAAAACGAGACAACCGAGCCGTTTCATTTCGCGGTCACTTCGCCGCCATGCGACGGGCGATGAACTCCTGCACCTTGGGAATCTTGCAGTTCGCCAGCAGCTCCGCAGCCTTCACCGGATCGGCGGCGACGGCGGGCCCGGCGGCGTACCAGAGCATCAGCGGGAGGTTGTGGTCCTTCGCGTCCTCGGCGTGCGCGGCCAGCCCTTGGAGGATCGGCCAGCGCTGCGGGATCGGGAGGCGTTGCGCGGCGGAGGCGAGGTAAAGCCGCACCACCGGCGAGGCGTCGTCGCGGGCCATCTTCGCAAACTCCGCCAGTTCCGCCGCCGTCGGGGTGCCGTCCTCGCAGGTGAGCTGGATGGTCCACGCGCGCAGGTACTCCATCGGACTCTTGAGCGCTTCCAGCGCGGTGGCCTCGTCGAGCTCCTGAACGCCGTGCAGCGCCCAGAGCGCGCGCAGCTTGCGCGTTTCATCGGGATTCTCGCGCAACATCTTTTGCAGCGCCGCCTGCACCTCGGGCTTCGCTCCACGCTCCGCGAGCCGCTGCCGCGCGTGCCGCACGTTCCAGTCGTTGGCGTCGAGCTGCATCCTCACGAGTTCCTCGTCGGTAGCTTTTGCCAGATCCACACTCACCGCTTTCGCGCCCTCATGGACGATCTTTTAGATGCGTCCATTCGTCCGGTCCGTGAACTCCCTCTGCTGATGGCACGGCACCTTGTCGTACCAGTCGTTTACCACCACGTTCCCATCCGGCCCGTACTGCGCGCTCCGAAATCGGCGATCGTCTGGAGGTCCGCATACGTGTGCCGGTTCCCATGCTGCCCACCCTGCCGCTGGTAGCGCCCGCCCTGGATGGCCTGCCACATGTGCGGGATCACGCACGCGGCGAAAAACATCTGCCCGCGATCATCCCAATCCGCGCCCCACTGGTTGCTCCCGCCCTCGGCGTATAGCTCGAATTTCTTCTTCACCGGATGATACCGCCACACGCCAGCGTTCAGCTTCACGCGCTCCGCGTCGGGCGCGCCGGGGCGGCCTACATTGGAGTTCGTGAAAACGCCGTGCGCCCCTTAGAGCCAGCCGTCGGGACCCCAGATGAAATTGGTGTGATTTCTGGTTTGTAGCGACCGGCTTCACGGATGGCACGGACTTGATTTGTGGAAACGCACGCCATGCACGGACTGCGGGAGGTCGGCGCGACGCCGGAGGTCCGGCCTCCAATTCAAGAATCGGTGTTCCAACGAAATTTGCTGAAAGATCGCGTGTCGAAACGCCGTTTGAGAGGTGCGCGGACGTGTGTCCGCCATCCATCACGCCTCCTATGTTTCGCAAGCTCCAGCAGTGTCTCTCCTTTTTCATCGGCGATCTTTCGTGGAAACCTCCCGGCTGGCTGGCGCGAACCGCGGGCCGCTGCGGCGCGGCCGCGCGGAGCCATCCGCGGCGGAGTGCGGTGGCGGCGTTGCTCGTCTTCGCGTTCTCAGCAGGTGGATGGTGGGCGTACGACTGGCAGCGGCGGCAACCAAAGCCGGTGACGATCAGCGTGAAAGTGGAAGCCCCCGGGGTAACGAAGCTGGAGAAGGAGTTGCAACCGCAGGAGTTGACGGTCGTCTTTGGTGCGTCGGTGGCGAAGGTGGAGGACCACGCGGGGCTGCCGATCACGGCAGGCATCCGCGTGGAGCCGCCGGTCGAGGGTGTGTGGAAATGGAGTGGCGACACGCGGCTGGTGTTTCGCCCGAAGAACGACTGGGCGGCTGGGCAGAAGTATCACATCACCCTGGATCGTTCCCTGTTCCCCAAGCACGTGCTGCTCGAACGCTACGAAGTGGACATGCAGACGGCGTCCTTCGTGGCGACGATGCCGAAGATCGAATTCTACACCGACCCGACGGACCCGACGGTGAAGCAGGTCGTGGCGACCTTCGAGTTCACCCACCGCGTGGACATGGTGGCGCTGGAGAAGAAGCTCAGCCTCGCGATGTTCGGCGGCGCGGACGTTTTCAAAAAGGGTGCGCCGCGTTTCACGCTCACTGCGGGACTGCACCAGCGCACCGCGTATCTGCGGACGAGCGCGCTCGTGCTGCCGGATCGCGAGGACTTCATGCGGGTGACGCTGGCGAAGGGGCTGCGTCCCGTGCAGGGCAGCGCGGAGACGGCGGTGGACATCGAGAAAAAGGTCCGCGTGCCGGACATCGCGAGCTTCTTCCGCATCGAGGCTGTGAACGGCACGATCGTGCGCAACCATGAGGGCGAGCCTGAGCAAATCGTGCTCATTCACACGAGCATCGCAGCGAAATCCGAGGACCTCCAGAAAGTGCTCCACGTTTATCTGCTGCCGAAAAAGCCCGCGGAGAAAGACAGCGACGCTGACGAAAAGAAGTGGGCTGGCGCGAAGGAGATCGACGAGGAGGTGCTCAAGAAAGCGGTGCTGCTGCCGATCAAGCTCGTCCCGTCCGGCAAGGAAAACACCGACCTGCACAGTTTCCGGATCAGCCTCGAAACCGACGGCCAGCTCTTCGTGACGATTGCCAAAGGTGTCAGGGCGCTGGGCGGATTCACGCTCGGCGAGGATTACGCGAACGTGCTCGCGGTGCCGAAACTGCCGCGCGAAGTCGAGATCCAGGGGAACGGCGGCGTGCTCGCGTTGAATGGCGAGCGGAAGCTGTCCATCAAGTCGCGCGGCGTCCGCCAGATCGAATACGAGATCGCGCGCGTGCCGGCGGATCAGATCAATCACCTCGTCAGCCAGACCCGCGGTGAATTCCAGAATCCCGAGTTTGTGAACTACCACTTTGGCCGGGAAAACATCGCGCGCCTCGCCACCGAGCGGCAGTCCATCAGCTTCAAGAACAAGTTCAAAGCGAACTACTCCGCGTTCGATTTCTCGAAGCATCTCCGCGCCGCGGAGGATGGCGGGAGTCCGATGCAGGGTCTGTTTTTCCTCAAGGCCACCGAGTGGCAGCCGCCGAAAAAGAAACCCGCCGAGGCGGAGCAAGACGCCGAAACCACCGACGGCCAAGCGGAAGATTCCGACGACTACGGCGCGCAGGATCAGGAAGAACGTGACGAGGAAGGCGGAGACCGAACGGTGAGCGACGGGCGCTTCATCCTCATCACCGACCTCGGCATGGTCGTGAAGGAAAACGCCGACGGCAGCCGCGATGTCTTCCTCGCCTCGATCAAGACCGGCGACCCACTCAGCGGCGTCGCCGTGGAGGTGCTCGCCAAGAACGGTGTCCCGCTGCTCAGCGGCCAGACCGCCGCCGACGGGCGCGTGAATTTCCCCTCGCTCGGCAAACCCACGCGCGAAAAGAAACCCGTCGCCTTCATCGCGCGCCGCGGGAGCGATGTGGCCTTCATGCCGTATGCGCGCGAGGACCGGCAACTCGACTTCTCGCGCTTCGATGTCGGCGGCGTCGAGAGCCGGTCGGGCGCGGAGTTGGACGCATTCGTCTTCACGGAGCGCGGCATCTACCGGCCGGGCGACGAGATTCGCATCGGCCTCATCGTCAAGCAACGCGACTGGGCCGGCAAACTCGACGGCCTGCCCGTCGAGACCGAGATCATCGACGCGCGCGGCAACAGCGTGCAGGTCCGCAAACTCGCGCTGCCGCCGATGGGTTTCGCCGAGACCAGCTACCAGACCGCTTACGAATCCCCGACCGGCACCTACGGAATCAGCGTCTATCTCGTCCGCGACGGCAAGCGCGACGTGCTCCTCGGCGCGACGTCCGTGATCGTGAAGGAGTTCCTGCCCGACCGGATGAAAATCGAGTCGCGCCTCTCGAAGGACGCGAAGTCCGGTTGGATCACGCCTGACGGCGTGCGCGCCGCGATCACGCTGCAAAACCTCTACGGCACCGCCGCCACGGGCCGCCGCATCAAGTCGCACCTCACGCTCTCGCCCGCCGCGTTTCATTTCGAGGAATACAGCGGCTTCGACTTCTTCGATCGGTTGAGCGAGACGAAAAAGGAACTGACCACGCAGAACGTCGATCTCGGCGAAACCAAAACCGACGACCACGGAGCGGCGAGCGTTGACCTGAACCTCGAACGGTTCGCCGACGCCACCTTCGCGCTGAACTTCTACGCCGAAGGCTTCGAGGCGGACGGTGGGCGCAGCGTGACCACGAGCAACTCGCTGCTCGTCTCCGCGCTGCCCTATCTCATCGGCGCGAAGCCGGACGGCGACTTCGCCTATTTGAAAATGGGTAGCGCGCACACCGTCGAGTGGATCGCGCTCGACCCGGCGCTGAAGAAGATCGCCATCGAAAATCTGGAGTGCCGGCTGATCGAGCACACCTACGTCTCCGTGCTGACCAAGAACGACGAGGGCAGCTACGTCTATGAATCCGTGCTGCGCGAAAACACTATCCGCACCGAGCCGGTCTCCATCTCCGCGGACGGCTTGAAATTCCCGGTGCCCTCCGATGTGCCGGGCAACTACCAGCTTTCGCTCCACGAGAAGGAAAGCGGCGCGCGGGTCAGCCGCGTGTCCTTCGCCGTCGTCGGGCGCGGCGCTGTCTCGCGCTCGCTGGAAAAGAACGCCGAGCTGCAGGTGAAGCTCTCGCGACCGCAATACAACCCCGGCGACGACATCGAGATCAGCATCGTCGCGCCCTACACCGGCAGCGGACTCATCACCATCGAACGCGACAAAGTCTATGCGCACACCTGGTTCAAAGCCGACCGCACCGGCACGGTGCAGCACATCCGCGTGCCCGCGGATTTCGAGGGCACGGGCTACATCAATGTCTGCTTTGTCCGCGCGCTCGACTCGAAGGAGGTCTTCATGTCGCCGCTCAGCTACGCCGTCGTGCCGTTCAAGGCGAACATCGAGAAGCGCCGCCTGCCGATCACCTTGAAGGCCGCCAAAAAGTCCCGACCCGGCGAGCCGCTGCGCATCAGCTACCAGACCGACCGGCCCGCGCGCATCGCCATCTTCGCCGTCGATCAGGGTATCCTCCAGGTCAGCGATTTCGAGCTACCCAATTCACTCGCGCACTTCTTCCGCCAAGCCGCGCTCATGGTGGGGACGAAACAGATCGTCGATCTTATCCTGCCCGAATACTCGATCCTCCGCGCCGCTGCGGCCTTCGGCGGCGACGGCGAAAAGCTGCTGAACCCGTTCAAGCGCGTGACGGAAAAGCCCGTCGTCTTCTGGTCCGGCATTGTCGATTCCGAGCCACGCGCCCGCGAGGTCATCTATGACGTGCCGGACTACTTCAGCGGAACGCTCACGATGATGGCCGTCGCGGTTTCGTCTGACGCCGTGGGCTCCGCCGAGACGAACGCGCTCATCCGTGGGCCGTTCGTCCTCACGCCCAACGTCCCGACCGTCGCCGCGCCCGGCGATGAATTCGATGTGAGCGTGACCATCGCGAACGGCGTCGAAGGCTCCGGCGAAAACGCCGCGGTGCGCGTCAGCGCCGAGCCGTCCGAACATTTGGAAATTGTGAAGTCACCCGCCAACCCGCTCCAGATCAGCGAAGGACGCGAGACCAGCGCCGCGTTTCGCGTGCGAGCGCGCGACAAGTTTGGCTCCGCCAGCCTTGTCTTCCGCGCCGCGACCGGCACGCAGGAATCCAAGCTCCGCTCCACGCTCAGCGTCCGCCCCGCGGTTCCGTTCATGACGGAGTTGCGCAGCGGCAACTTCACCAAGGACAGCGTGGACGTGAAGATCGCGCGTCCCCTCCACCCCGATTTCCGCAAGCTCGACGCCACCGTCTCCGCGCTCCCGCTCGGCCTCGCCCGCGGACTCGACATCTACCTGAAGAACTATCCGAATGGCTGCTCCGAGCAGATCACCAGCGGTGCTTTCTGCCGCCTCCTGCTCGCGAGCGAAACCGACTTTGGCCTCACGCGCGCCGAGGTGCACGCTCAGCTTGAGCGCACCTTCGCCACGCTCCGCCGCCGGCAGAATGACCAGGGCGGTTTCGGCTACTGGGCCAGCGACAAAGGCCAGCCCATCGACTTCCTCTCGGCCTACGTCACGCACTTCCTTATCGAGGCAAAAGCCGCCGGCTTCACCCCGCCGCCGAACGTCCTGCAAAGCGCGGTGCGGCATTCGCAGACGATGGCCGTGGAAGAGCCGCGCAGCCTCCGGGACGCGCGCACGCAGGCTTACGCGATCTATCTGCTGACGCGCGAAGGCGTCATCACCACGAACTACATCCTCAACCTCCGCGACTACCTCGACAAAAGCTTCGCCAAGCAATGGGCCGGCGATCTCACCGGCGTCTATCTCGCCGGCTCGTACGCGCTGCTCAAAAAGAACGACGAGGCGCAGCGACTGATCAAAGCCTACAAGCTCGGCGTCCACGACCCGCGCGAGGCCTGGGATTTTCATTCGCCGCTCGCCGCTGACGCGCAATACATCGCCATCGCTGCCCGGCATTTTCCAGACGTGATCAAGCGCGTCACCGCCGAGGATTTCAAAGCCATCACGCGCCCAGTGGGCGAGGGGAGTTTTAACACGCTCTCCGCCGCCTACGCCGTGCTCGCGCTCAAAGCCTACTCGCACCAACTCGTGGCCAGTGCGCCCGCGCTGGGCATCACCGAGATCACGCGGCAGAAGCGCGAAACCACGCTACGACTCGATGGCGAGACGCTGCTCAAACGCGGGAGCTTTTCGCCCGAGGCTGCCGCGCTGCGTTTCACCGCGAAAAATCAGCCGCGCGGGATGGGCGCGTTCTATCAGGTCGTCGAAGCGGGCTACGACGCCGCGCTGCCGGAGCGTCCCGTCGCCGATGGGCTGGAGATTTTCCGGGAGTTCATCGACGCGAAAGGCAAGGTCACGCACACCGCGCGGCTCGGAGAGCCGATCACCGTGCGCCTGCGCATCCGCAGCCTCACGCGTGCGGAGGTGACCAATGTCGCCATCGTTGATTTGTTGCCCGGCGGCTTCGAGTTCGCCGCGGGTTCGCTGCGGCCCGGGGTCGGTTCGGCGGGCTTTGATTACGTGGAAGTGCGCGAAGATCGCGCGGTATTCTTCGGCACCATCGGCACCCGCGTCCGCGAGATCACCTATCAGATCAAGCCGACGAATCGCGGGGTCTTCACCGTCCCGCCGACCTTCGCCGAGTCGATGTATGACCGCGGCATCAAAGCCCGCGCTCTTGCCGGGAAGATCACCGTCACCGACGCGCTATGAAGCGGCACGTGTTCTCTGCGCTTCTCCGTCTGCCGATTTCAGCGGTGCTCAAGGTCGTCGCAAACGGCAGCGAGGCGAAGTCTTGGGGAGCGCGCGCGCCCTCGCGTGCTCGAATCGGCGCCCTCGCCGATTCCGTCTCGATGCGTCGCTTTCCGTGGGGAGAGAGCGCCCGCTGCCGCCGCGTGTCCGGTGAGGGCGCCGGACACGGCACGCGAGGGCGCGTGCGCTCCCCTTTTCGCACTGGTCGCATGGCGCTGTTCTCGTTCGCTGCTCTCGCAGCCGTCATCATCAGCGGTTGGCTGTTCCTCCCCGCACCACCGCCGCTCGACGGCATCAGCTATTCCCAGCGCGTGCTGGACCGCGATGGCCGGCTGCTGCGGATGTCCCTCGCCGCGGATGACCGGTATCGGCTGCACACTCCGCTCGCGCAGATTTCGCCCGAACTGATCGAGGCCACGCTGGTCCACGAGGATCAGCATTTCTGGCATCACCCCGGCATCAATCCCGTGGCCACGCTGCGCGCGACGTGGCACGCGGTGCTCGGTCGCAGCGGACGCGGCGGCGCTTCCACGATCACCATGCAGCTCGCGCGGCTGCGCTACGGACTGCGCACGCGCACGGTGCGCGGGAAATTCGTGCAGATGTGGCGCGCGTTGCAGATCGAGCGGCATTACCCGAAGGCGCAAATCCTCGAAGCCTATCTGAACCTCGCGCCGTACGGGCGGAACATCGAAGGCGTGGGCGCGGCGAGCCTGCTGTATTTCGGCAAGTCGCCGGCGAAGCTCACGCGGATCGAGGGCATCGCGCTGAGCGTGGTGCCGCAGAGTCCGACGCGGCGTGCGCTGCGGGCGAATGTGGAAAATCACGCGTTGATGGTAGCGGCGGATCGTTTGTCGGCGCGGCTGGGTGAGGTGGGAGAACGCCGGGCAGGGATGACGGGCGGACTGCTCACAGGCTGGAAGCCTGCGCCACTTCCCGCGCCGCACTTCGTGCTGCGCGCGCTTGCGCGGCATCCTGCTCAACGCGAAATCCGGACCACGCTCGACCGCGATTTGCAGCGGCTCGTCGAGCGGCGCATCGCCGGCTACGTGGCGTCGAACCGGCGGCTCGGCGTGACCAACGCCGCGGCGCTGCTCGTGGATTTCCGCAGTATGGAGGTGCTCGCGCAGGTCGGGTCGGCGGACTTTTTCGACGAGACGATCTCCGGCCAGGTGGATGGCACGCGCAGCCGGCGCTCGCCCGGCTCCACGCTGAAGCCGTTCATCTACGCGCTGGCGATGGATCAGGGGCTCATCCATCCGCGCAGCATGGTCGTGGACACGCCGCGGCATTTCGGCGGCTACAACCCCGAGAACTACGACGGCGAATTCGCGGGCCCGATCTCCGCGACCGACGCGCTGGCCCGCAGCCGCAATGTGCCCGCCGTGGCGCTCGCGGCGCAGCTCGCGCGGCCCACGTTCTACGACTTCCTCAAACGCGGCGGCGTGGCGCTGCCGCACGAGGAAGCGTTCTACGGACTCGCGCTCCCACTCGGCGGCGGCGAGGTGACGATGGAGGAACTCGTGCGCCTTTACGCCGCGCTGGCCAATGGCGGGCGGCTGCGCCCGCTCCGGCGCACCCTGTTCGACACGCCGGAATTTGGTGTGCGCCTCGTGAGTCCCGAATCGGCCTTTCTCGCGCTGGAAATGCTCGGCCACGTCCCGCGGCCTGGCGTGGGCAGTGAGGCCGGGAGCGAGGGCGTGTATTGGAAAACCGGCACGTCGATGGGCTTTCGCGATGCGTGGTCGGTCGCGGTCTTCGATCACTACGTGCTCGCGGTGTGGGTCGGCAATTTCGACGGACGCCGCAATCCCGCGTTCATCGGACGCACCTGCGCGGGTCCGTTGCTGTTGCAAATGATCGACACCATGCGGCTCCAGGGTCGATCCCGGCCGCCGCCGCTCCGCCCGCCACCCGGCGCGAATCTCCAGCAGCTCGAGTTTTGTGCGGTGACCGGCCAGCTTCCCACCGCCGCCTGCTCGCACCGCACCACCGGCTGGTTCATGCCCGGCATTTCGCCGATCACGCCGTGCGAGGTGCATCGCGAAATCTTCGTGGATGCCGAGACCGGCCTGCGCGTGGCCGCGGATGGCGGCACGCTCACGCTGCGCCGCGAGGTTTATGAGTTTTGGCCGTCGGACCTGCTCGCGCTATTTGAAAAGGCCGGGCTGCCCCGCCGCCGTCCGCCGCCCTTCGCGCCCGGCGCTGGCGTCGAGATGACCGCGCGCTCCGGCAAGCCGCCGCAGATCGCGTCGCCGGTCAGCGGTCGCGTCTATGCGCTGGGCAATGGTGCTGATGCCATCGCGCTCCAGGCGGACACGGAGCCGGATGTGGCGAAGCTCTACTGGTTCGCGGGCAAAGTATTTCTCGG
>CAYQBV010000068.1:0-16106 GCA_964415705.1 uncultured Chthoniobacter sp.
GGCCAGGCGGCGGCTAAGGGCGGAGCGGCGGTGGGTGATCCGGCGGATCGCTACGCGCAGGCGGAGGTGCTGGAGCAGCGGATGACGACGAATCCGGCGACGCCGACATCGGGCGTGCGGGTGCGGTTGGTGCGGACGGATTTCAAATACCCGCTGCTGCGCGTGGTGGACCAGGTGGCGCTCGATCCGGTGACGGGGCGGGAGAAGATTTTGCGGCAGGACGCGATGGTGGCGGAGCACATCATCGTGAAGCTGAAGCCGGGCTTCGATGAATCGGCGCTGGCGGCGGCGATGGAGCCGCTGGGTGCGAAAATTCGGAGCAGGAAGCCGGCGTCGGGCATCCTGCTGGTGGAGTTTCCGCGGACGGGCATCGACACGGTGCCGGCGGCGGTGGAGCGTTTTGCGGGGCCGGCGGTGGCGGTGGCGGAGCCGGATTACATTGCCTACGCGACGGTGACGCCGAATGACACGCGGTTCGGCGAGTTGTGGGGCATGCACAATACGGGGCAGACGGGCGGCACGGCGGACGCGGACATCGATGCGCCCGAGGCGTGGGACGTGGCGACGAGCCGCGGCAGCCTGAGCGTGAAAGTGGGGGTGATTGATACGGGCATCGACGGCACGCATCCGGATCTCGCGGCCAACATGTGGACCAACCCGAATGAGATCGCGGGCAATGGCCTCGACGACGACAGCAACGGTTACATCGACGATACCAAGGGCTGGGATTTCGTGAATGAGGACAACAACCCGACGGACGACCACTATCATGGGACGCACTGCGCGGGGACGATCGGCGGCACGGGCAACAACAGCGCGGGCGTGACCGGGGTGTGCTGGAACGTGTCGCTGATCGGCTTGAAATTTCTCAGCTCCAGCGGCTCGGGGGCGATCTCCGACGCGGTCGAGGCGATGGCTTATTCGACGAGGCTCGGGGTGCTGCTGACCTCCAACTCGTGGGGCGGCGGCGGGTACTCGCAGGCGATGAAGGATGAAATCGACCGGGCGAACACCGCGGGAATCCTCTTCGTGGCGGCGGCAGGGAACTCGAGTTCGAACAACGACTCTTCAGCCAATTATCCGTCGAACTACGACAGCCCGAATGTGATCGCGGTGGCGGCGACCGACCACAACGATGCGATGGCCTCATTCTCCAGCTATGGAGCGACCACCGTCGATCTCGGTGCTCCGGGTGTCGCGGTGTTGAGCAGTGTTCTGTCGGGCAACTATTCGCTGCTCAGCGGCACCTCGATGGCCACGCCGCAGGTGTCCGGGGCGTGCGCGCTGTTGAAATCCTTCAAGCCGGCGCTCACGCACCTGATGATCCGCGACCTGATCATCGGCTCGGCGGAACCCAAGGCGTCGCTCGCGGGAAAATGCGTGAGCGGCGGGCGGCTGAACATCCACCAGGCGCTGCTGATTTCGGATGACATCTCGGTTTCCCAGCTTTCCTTCATCGCCTCCGGTCCCAGCGGCGGGCCGTACGCGCCGGCAAGCCGGACTTACACGCTGACGAATAACGCCGCCTCCGCACAGACGTGGACGGCGGTGAAAACGCAGGCGTGGCTGGATCTTTCCGCGACCGGCGGCACGCTCGCGCCGGGCGCGTCCACCACGGTCACGGCGACGCTGAACGCGCAGACCGCCAGCCTGGCGGACGGGAGTTACAACGACACGATCACCTTTGCCAACACCACCTCGGGCCGGAGCGTGACCCGCACGGTGACGCTCAATGCCGGGCAGAAGGACTACTTCACGGAGGTCTTCGATTCGACGGCCAGCGATCTGGCGTTTCAGACGTTCACCTTCACGCCCAGTGGGAGCGCGAGCTTTTACCGCGCGGCGCGCGAAGTGGCGTCCACCTTCCCGACCGACCCGGCGGGCGGCGCCTCGATGGCGGGCGGCGATGACACTTACTACACGATCGCGCTGACCGGCGGGGCGGCGGTGCAATTGTATGGGACGAGCTACACCACGGTCTATGTGGGCACGAATGGCTATGTGACTTTCGGCTCGGGGGATTCGTCGTTGAGCGGCTCGACCGGCTCGCATTTTGCCAAACCGCGGGTGGCGGCGCTGATGGAGGATCTTTACCCGACGAGCGGGCAGATGACGTGGAAACAGACGGCGGATCGCGTGGCTTTCACCTGGCAAAATGTCGCTGAATACAGTGCCGCCACGAGTAACAGCTTCCAGATCGAGTTGTTCTTCGACGGACGTATCCGCATCACGGTGCTCGCCATCGGTGCCACGCGTCATTTGATCGGTCTTGCGCGCGGAACCGGGGTGCCGACGGACTTTTTGGAAAGTGATTTCTCCGCGTATCCGCCGCCGAATTTCCTGACGCTGACCATCCCGGCGCAACTCGCGGAAAACGCGGGGACGGCGAACGGAACGGTCCAGGTTTCGCCCGCGTCCGCCACGGCGCTGACGGTGAATCTGACTTCCAACCAACCCACGATGGTCTCGGTCCCGGCCTCGATCACGGTGCCCGCCGGGGCGACGAGCGGTACTTTCAACATCACGGTCGCGAACAACACGGGTCTGAACGGTTCGCGTCCCGCGACGTTGTCGGCGGGTGCGACGTTGTACGCCGGGGCCACGGCCAGCACGACGGTGAACGACGATGAAACCACGACGCTCACCGTGAGTATCCCGGCCAATGGAGCGGAAGGGGCCATGGTCGCGGCAGGTGAGGTGAGCATCCCAACGGCCGCCGAGACGGCGGTCACGGTGGCGCTGCTTTCGAGCAACCCAAGCGAGGTCACGGTGCCGGCGTCGGTGGTCATCCCGGCGGGGCAAACGTCGGCGTCCTTCGCGCTCGTGATCGTCAATGACAACCGCATTGACGGCGCGGTGACGACGACGATCTCGGCCAGCGTGCCGGGGTGGACCACCGGCTCGGCGGACATCGTCGTGGCGGACAATGAACTCTCCACCCTCACGCTCACGCTGGCCACCGGGCTGCGCGAGGGCGACACCGGCAAGACCGGGACGGTGACGATTCCGGGCACGCTCGCCACGGCGCTGACGGTGGCGCTTTCCTCCGACGACACCACGGAACTCGCGGTGCCCGCCACGGTGACGATCCCGGCGGGTCAAACGAGCGCGAACTTTGTCCTGACGGTGGTGAACGACACCGACGCGGACGGGGTGCAAACGGCTACGATCACGGCGTCCGCGCCGGCCTTCACCAGCGGGAGCGCGGTGCGGACCGTCGCCGACAACGACGCGCATCATTTCAGCATCAGCGTGATTTCCGATCCGCAGATTCGCAATCTGCCCTTTGCTGTGACGGTGACGGCGCGGGATGTCGGCGATGTAGTGATCACGAATTACAGCAGCCCGGTGACCATCGCGGCGACGGTGTCGGGAGGAACCGTGCCAGTCACGCCCGCGGCGGTGCCGGCGTTCGCGAACGGTGTTTGGACCGGGCAGGTCTCGGTCGGCGGATATGCGACTGCGGCCACGCTGGTGGTGGCGGATGGCGCGGGCCACATGGGGACGAGCAACCCGTTCGCCGTGGTGACCGGCGCGCTGCACCACTTCGCGTGGGGGGCGATCGCGACTCCGCAACTGCGCGATGCGCCGTTTGCCGTGACGGTCACGGCACAGGACGTGGCGAACAATACCTTGACCACCTTCACCGGCACGGCGGCGCTGACCGCGTTTCTCACGACGGCGCCCACGGACCTGCTGGCGCTCGAGCCGGTGGTGACGGGCAATTTCACCGGCGGGGTGTGGAGCGGCACGATCTACGTTCCCTACACCGCAGCGAGTCTGCGCCTCCGCGCCAATGACGGCGCGGGTCACACCGGGGACACCAACGCCTTTGCCGTGAATCTGCCGACGACACCACCGGCAGGCGCGACGACGACGATGACGGTGCCGGCCCAGATCACGGAGGGCGGCGCGCCGCAAAACGGGACCGTCCGACTGGTGGCGGTCCGGGCGACGAACACGGTGGTGGCGCTCGCTTCGAGTGCGCCGGCCAAGCTCACCGTGCCCGCGAGTGTGACGGTCCCCGCAGGCCAGTTGACGGCGAATTTCAGCCTGACTCCGGGCAATGACAGCTTCCTCGACGGCGCGAAATCGGTCCTCATCACCGCGCTCACGCCGGGCGACATTCTGGCGTCGGCGGGGGTCCTCGTGCTTGATGATGAGGCGACGACGATCACGTTCAGCGTTTCCGCGGCAAGCACCAACGAAGGCGCCGCGCCGCTGACGGCCACGGCGACGATCGGCGCGGCGCCCTCCACGCCGATCACGTTCAGCCTCGGGGCCAGCCCGGCGGGGCAGGTGGGGGTCCCGGCCGCGCTGACTTTTGCCATCGGCCAGACCACGCAGACCTTTTCTGTGGGCGCGGTGGACGACAATTTGATCGACGGCTCGCAGACGGTCACGTTGACCCTCAGTTCCCCCGGATGGCCGGCGGCCACCGCGACGGTGACCGTGCTGGACAACGAAATGACCAACCTCGCGCTGACGGTGCCCGCGGTTTTCCGCGAAGGCGACACGCAGCAAACCGGCACGGTCACGGCCTCCGGCGTGCTCCCCACGCCGCTGACGGTCACGCTCACGTCGAGCGACACGTCGGAGATCACGCTGCCGGCGAGCGTCACGATCCCGGCGGGGCTGACCTCGGTGAGTTTTTCGATCACCGTGGGCAACGACACCGACCTGGATGGCGCGCAGACCGTGACCTTGGACGCCACGGCTCCCGGTTTCACGAGCGCCAGCGTCACGCGGCAGGTGCGGGACAATGACGCGCATCATTTCACGATCGAGCCCATCGGGGCCACGCAGATTCGCAACGGGCCGATTCCCGTGACGGTGACGGCGCGCGATGCCACGGAGGGAGTCATCACGGACTTCGCTTCGCCGGTGAACCTGACTGCCACCGGCTCAAGCGGGGTGCTGGCGGTGTCGCCGGCCACGATGACGAATTTCGTCAACGGCGTGCAGACGGTCTTCGTGCAGATCAATGCGCTGGCCATCGGCGTGGTCATCACGGCGAGCGATGCGGCGAGCCACACCGGGGCGAGCAACGCGTTTGATTTGGTCGCGGGCAACCTGGCGGGGTTCGCGTGGGATGCGATCACTTCGCCGCAGACGCAGGACACGCCGTTTTCCGTCCGGCTCCGCGCGGTGGATGGTACGGGGGCCACGGTGACGGGCTTCAACGGGGCGGCCGGCCTCGGAGTGGTGCCGCCGGTGGTGGGGGCGACCATCGGCACCGGAGGCTACACCATCGGCACCACCCTTAACACCTACTACCACGACAGCCGCTCCACCTCGCTCTACACCGCTGCGGAATTGGGCGGGCCGGGACGGCTCAGTGCGCTGGCTTTCAATGTCACCAGCCTCGGCGGCACCCAAGTCCTGACGAACCTGACCATCCGCCTCAAGCACACCGGAGCCACGAGCCTTACGGGAGGCACATGGGACAACGCCGGGTGGACGCAGGTGTACCAGGCCAGTCCGACGATCAGTACGACAGGCTGGGTGACTTTCGCTTTCCCCACGCCGTTTGATTACCACGGCACCGAAAACCTGCTCGTGGATGTCAGCTTTGACCGCACGGCGGCCTCCTCTCACACCTATCTCGACGGCACCTATATTGGGACGGTCCAGGCGCTTTACGGCTCCAGCGATAGTACGGCCGGTGACCCGCTGACGTGGACGACGCCGTACGCTTACTCCGACTATTACCGGGCGAACGCGCGTTTCACCCGGTTGGTGGAGGTGCCGATCCGGCCAGCGATGAGCGGAAATTTCGCGAACGGCGTGTGGAACGGCCAGGTCTCGGTGCCCTTTGCGGCTACGGGCGTGGCGCTGCGCGCCAAGGCCGGCGCACTCACCGGGACGAGCGGGACTTTCACCACCGCCGCCCCGCCGCTGCCGCCGGGCGGCAGCACCTTGATCTTTGGGGAGGATTTTGAAAGCGGGGTCCTGAATCCGGCCCACTGGACGATCACGGGGACCAACGAGTTCCGCACCGTCAACAGCAACCTGAATGGGGCCCACGGAGGTACCCGCCATCTGACCATGGATGGCGATTACTATGCCAGATACAACCCCTCACGGAACGAAGCTACCCTCGCGCTCAACCTCACCGGCCGCACCGGGGTTAGGCTCGTTTTTTGGGCCAAGGAATTCAGCGACGACCCCGACGGGCCGCCGGCCTCGCCCTTCCCCAATACGGGTGCCGATTTCGACGGCGTGGCGATCAGCGCGGACGGGGGGATCAACTGGTACGAAGTGCAGGCGCTGCGCACGCTCACTTCCACCTACGCCCAACTCACCGTGAATCTCGACGCCGCCATCGCGGCGCGCGGCCTGAGCTACGGTTCCAATTTCAAAATCCGTTTCAACCAGTACGGCTACTACGCCATCCCGTCGGACGGCATCGCCATCGACGATATCGTCGTGACCTCGAATCCTGTCCCCGGGCCGTCCCTGACGCTCCCTGCCCAGGTCACCGAGGGGCAAAACGGGGTCACGGGCACAGCGACGCTCCCGGCGAGCAGCGCCACGGATAGGGTCATTGCGCTCTCGTCTTCCGCACCAGCCAAGGCGGCGGTGCCCGCGACGCTGGTTATTCCCGCTGGGCAGACCAGCGCGAGCTTCCCGATCACCCTGCCGGACGACGCCATTCTGGACGGCATCCGCTCGGTGGTCATCACCGCCGCCCTGCCCGGTGGGCTGCCATTGTCCTCGACCATGGTGGTGCTGGACAATGAAATCGCCACGCTGGCGGTCACGACGCCGGCTGCGGCGGCGGAAGGAACGACCGGGGTGACGGGGACGGTTTTCATCAGCACGCCGGCCAGCAGCCCGGTTACGGTCAGCCTTGCTTCCAGCGACACGACCGAACTCACGGTCCCCGCGAGCGTGGTGATTCCCCCCGGCCTGACAGGAATCGGCTTCCCGATTACGATCGCCGATGACTCGGATCTGGATGGGACGGTGCATGTCACCATCACCGCCAGCGCTTCGGGTCTGGCATCCGCCACTGGCGTGACTCAGGTGACGGACGACGAAAGCCGCGACCTGACGATCTACGGAAGTTTCGTGACCGAGGGCGGGACGGCGAATGGCACCATCTACATTTCAGGGCCGATGAACGCACCGCTCGTCGTGAACCTGACCTCCGCGAATCCCAGCCAGCTCACGGTCCCCGCGACGCTGACGATCCCGACGGGCTCGACGTCCGCCAATTTTACGATGACCGGGGTGGACGACGCGCTCGACGACGGGACGCAAAGTGTGGCGGTCACGGCCTCCGCCCCGACCTTCGTCAACGGTGTCGCGACCACCTCGGTGGATGACAACGACGTGCATCATTTCGCATACAGCCCGATCGCCACTGCGCAGACCCTCAACCAGCCGTTCAGCCTCACGGTTTATGCGCGGGACGTGAACAACGCCACGATTTACTACAGCGGCACGGCCACGCTCAGCGCGGCCGCGGGCGGTGCGCCGCTGACCATGACGCCGGCGGTCACGGGGGCGTTTTCGAGCGGATATTGGACGGGCCATGTGACAATCACCCAGCCCGGCACGGGCGTGGCCCTCACCGCGGGCGGGACCGGCGTGCCGCGGCCGAGCGGGCGGTTCAATGTGATCGGCAAGCCGACCATTGAGGTCAGCCCGACGAGCGTTGTCGTGGCCCTGGCGCAGGGCGCGACGGATACGCGGACCGTGGTGATTTCCAACACCGGCGCCCAGGGGCTCAACTGGCAGATCAACTCGACGAACGCGCCCGGCTGGGTCATGCCCGGCTTGCTCAGCGGTCATGCGGCTGCGGGCGGTTCGCAAAGCGTGCCGCTCGCGCTGAGCACCGCCGGCTTCCTGCCCGGCACCTACAACTACAACCTCGTCATCACCTCCAACGACGCCGCCCTGCCGAGTGTCACGGTCCCGATCCAACTCACCGTGCTCGGCGGTGCGCCCCTCGTGACGACCGGCGCGGCCTCCGGCGTGAATAGCACCGTGGCCACGCTGCGCGGCACCGTGAACCCGAATGGCCGGGCGACGACCGCGCAGTTTGAGTATGGCCCAACGACCGGTTACGGCAGCACCGCGACGGTGACGCTTGCCCCGAGCGCCGGCACCAGCGCGCAGACGGTGAGCGCCGCGCTCAGCAATCTGACACCCGGCACGCTCTATCACTACCGCCTCAGCGCGACGAACAGCGGTGGCACGGTGGACGGCGCGGATCGCACTTTCACCACGCCCATCCCGGCGCACCATTTCACGATCGCGCCCATCGGCAGTCCGCAGTTGAGAAATGTGCCGATTCCCGTGACGGTCACCGCCCACGATGCGGCGGGAGCGGTCATTCGGAATTTCGTCGGACCGGTGAATCTCACTGCGCTGGGCTCCACCGGGGCGCTCGTGGTTACGCCGGCGGCCATTACGGGTTTTGTCAACGGCGCGAAAACCGTGCTGGTGCAGCTTGATGCGCTGGCCACGGGCGTGGTCCTGACCGCGAACAACGGGGACTGGACGATTGGCCGCAGCAATGCCTTCGATCTGGTTGCTGGGAGCGTCAGCGGGTTCGCTTGGGATGCAGTGCCATCGCCGCAGACGCTCGACACGCCGTTTGCCGTGCGGGTTCGCGCGGTGGATGGCACGGGCGCGACGGTGACGAATTTCAACGGTGCGGCCAGACTCAGTGCGGTTATGCCGATCCCGGGATCGACCATCGGCCTCCCGTCTACGACCACCACCGGCGTCCTCAATACTTACAACCATGACAGCCGCTCGACGGTGCTCTACGCGGCCTCCGAGCTGGGCGGAGCCGGGCGGCTGAGCGCGCTGGCTTTCAACGTGACCGGCCTGACCAGTCCTCAGACCCTGACCAACCTGACCATTCGTCTCAAGCACACCGCTGCGACGAGTCTAGCCTCCGGTCAGTGGGACAATGTCGGCTGGACGCAGGTCTACCGCGCCAGCCCGACGATCAGCGCCACCGGATGGGTGACCTTCAGTTTCACCACTCCGTTCGATTACAATGGAACTGGCAATCTGCTTGTGGATGTGAGTTTTGATCGCACCAGCTCGAATGCCGTTTACACCTATCTGGAGGCCGACAGTCCAGGGAACTACACTTACCGGGTTCTCGATGGCGGGAGCGATAGCACCAACGGAGACCCTCTCACTTGGACGACAAGCCCGTATGCCTACGGCGATTACTACCGGCCCACGATCCGGTTTTCGCGGGTAGCGGAATCGGCGGTCCGCCCGCCGTTGACGGGGAACTTCACCAACGGGATCTGGACCGGACAGGTCTCCGTGCCTTTCGCCGCCACGAGCATCGCGTTGCGCGCCACGGCGGGGACGCTGACTGGGACGAGCGGAAACTTCGACAGTGCCGCCGCCGCGCCCGTGCCCAGCCCCGGAGGTACGATTTTCTCGGAAAACTTTGAAAGCGGGACGCTGAGTTCGTGGACCATTTCAGGAACGGGGGCTACGAATACGCTGAACAGCACCCTGAGTACGCCGCGCGCTGGAACGCGACACATGACCATGGACTCGAGAGTTTGGAGCACGCCGACGCGGAACGAGGCCACGGTCACTCTCAATCTCACCGGGCGCACGGGAGTGGTGCTGAGTTTTTGGGCGAAGGAATTCAACGATTCGCCCGACGGTCCACCGGCCTCGCCATTTCCGGGGACGGGTGCGGATTTCGACGGCGTGGCGATCAGCGCCGATGGCGGGGTGAATTGGTATGAGGTTCTGGCGCTGCGCACGCTGACCTCCACGTACACCCAGCTCTCGGTGAACCTCGATGCGGCCATCGCGGCGCGCGGCCTGAGCTACACCTCCAACTTCAAGATCCGTTTCAACCAATACGGCGCCTACTACATAGCTAACGCTGGCATCGCCATCGATGACATCCTCGTGACCGCCAATCCGCTCACGGGGCCAACGCTTTCCCTTCCGGCCTCGGCGACGGAAGGTGGCACCGGTGTTACCGGAACAGTGACACTCGCTGCGGCGGGTGGGACGGATACGGTGGTGGCGCTGGCATCATCCGCGCCAGCCATCGCGGCGGTGCCGGCGACGCTGACCATTCCGGCTAGTCAAACCAGCGCGACCTTCCCGATCACTCTCCCGGACGACTTGATCTTCGAAGGCGACCGCCTGGTGTACATCACCATGACGCCCACAGGCCTGCCACCGCGCGCCGCGACGATGACGGTGGTGGACGATGAAACCGGCACGCTCGCCGTCACCGCGCCGACGACGGCAGCGGAAAATGCGACGGGGATCACGGGCACTGTCAGCCTCGGTATCCCGGCGCAGGTTCCGATCACGGTCAACCTCACTTCGAGCGACGTCAGCGAACTCACGGTGCCGGTGACAGTGACCATTGCGCCCGGCGCAACTTCAGCGGTGTTCCCGATCACAATAATCAACGATGGTGAGTTGGACGGCGCGCAGAACGTTTCGATCATCGCGAGTGTCCCAAGTCTGACAAGCGCCTCCGCAGTAACACAGGTCACGGATTACGCTTCCCGCCATTTTTCCATTTATGCCTCGTCCGGCATTCCCGAGGGCGGCACCGGGACTGGATGGATCAACGTATCCGGCCCGATGCCCACTGCGCTCGTAGTGAATCTTAGTTCGTCCAACCCGGCCCAACTCACAGTGCCGGCGACCGTGACCATCCCGGCGGGTTCGATCGGCGTGACCTCCTTTACGGTCACGGGCGTGGAAGACACGCTGCTCGACGGCACGCAGGTGGTCCAGGTCACCGCCTCCGCGCCGACCTTTCCGAATGCCACAACGACCTCCTCCGTCACGGATAACGACGTGGATCATTTCACGTTCGGCCCCATTTCAACGATCCAAACCGTGAACCAGCCGTTCAGCATCGTGCTCCGGGCCCAGGACGTGAACAACGCCAACATTTCCTACACCGGCACCGCGGCGCTCAGTGCATCTTCCGGTGGCTCGCCGATCACCATGACACCTGCGGTGACGGGGCTGTTTTCCTCGGGGACGTGGACGGGCAATGTCACGGTCACGCAACCCGGATCCGGCATCACCATCACGGCGGCGGGTGGGGGAGCGACCGGGTTGAGTGGGGCCTTCGATACAGCGGTCGGGGCGACGATCAACGTGGCTCCGTCGAGCATCAGCCTGGCCTTGTTGCCGGGGTCCACCTATACCGGCGGCCTCGCGATTTCCAACACCGGCAACCAGCCGCTGACGTGGCTGATCGCGAGTGCGGTCGCGGCGTCCGCGAGCGCGGAGGCGGGGCCGGAATTTGTCGGAAAAACGCCGGTGATCACGACGCAGACGGCCGATGGCGGGAAGTCCGAGCCGCCGGTCGCGGATGCGCCGGTGTATCGCGCGGCCCGGCCTGCTTGGAAAACCGATCCGCAGGTCGCGGCGCTGCCTCCGCTGCCCGCCGTGCTGAACAACCTCAACATCAATCACGGACTGATCCGCGGGACGATTCCCAACCGCTACGCCTTCAGCGAAGGGGTCACGGGCTACTCCATCGGCGACGGTGGCAACGACATGTACGACGGCGGTAACTACCTCGGCACCAATCGGGGCTCCGGTTATCTCAACTACTCGGACAACGCCTTTGCCACGAGCACGCTGCTCGGTGTGGGCGGTGCGTATTTCACCCGCAAGCTCGACGGTCTCTTCGTCATGGCGGCGGACGTGGGGGGGCTGTCCTATTTTGAAATCACGGGCAATCTCGGCGCGGACGGTTCGGGGGCGACGGACACCGCAGTGCTCAGCGTGACCCACGGTGGCACGAACTACCGGGGCTTTGTGAAGCGCGTGTACAACGCCTACGACCCATCGGTGAACCACCTCGTCATCGTCGCGGACAACGGCACGGCGACGCACGAGGCGAGCACGAGCACCGATAACGACTATCACCGTGTGACCGGACTCAGCGGGGTGACGCGGGTTTATTACCTCCTCTACGCGGGAACCAGCGGCGGCTACATCGACAACCCGGCCACGGAGGCCATCATGACGGCGTTCCTCGATGCCGTGTCCGCTCCCGACTGGGTGGCCCCGAGTCCGCTCAGCGGCACCGTGGCTCCGGGGGCCACGCAAAATGTCAGCCTCGCTTTTGATACGACGGGCCTGGCCGTGGGCTCCTATATTCGCAATCTCGTCATCTCTTCCAACGACCTCGCGCGGCCCACCGTGTCTGTGCCGATCCAGCTTAACGTGATGTCCTCCCCCGCGGTGGTGACGACCAGCCCGACAGGCTTGACCGCCACGACGGCCACGGTCAACGGCACGGTCAATCCGAACGGCGTGGCCACGACCGCGTATTTTGAGTATGGCCCCACCACGGCCTACGGCAGCACGGTCAGCGTTGCGCTTTCCCCGAACGACAACTCGGGAGCGCAGCCGGTGAGCGTCAGTTTGAGCGGCTTGCCCGCCGGCTCGTTCCATTACCGGCTCGTCGCGTCGAACGGTCTCGGCACGACTTTCGGCAACGACCAGAGCTTTACCGCCGGCAGCCAGGCGATCTCGGTGGAGCAGCCCGCGGGCACCGGTCTCGCCAACGGCGCAACCGTGAGCTTCGGCAGCTCGGACATTGGCGTCTCGGGGAGCACTCTTACTTTCACCGTGCGCAATACCGGCTCGGTCGAACTCAGCGGTCTGGCGGTGACCACGGATGGTGCGGTCGGCGACTACACGGTCAACGCCAGCGGGCTGCCGGCGGTTCTGCCGCCGGGAATCGCGGGGACGGTCACGGTCAGCTTCCGTCCGTGGCTGGTGGGCCTGCGCACCCTCAATCTGCACATCGCCAGCAATGATCCGTTGCGCAATCCCTTCAACCTGGCCCTGACGGGGACGGCGATTGGTCAGCCGGGGCCGGGGCAAAGCATCGTCGCGGTGGCTCCGTCTGCGGTGCGGACAAATACCGCGCCATTGAACCTCGTGGCGGGAGCAACCAGCGGCTTGCCGTTGACGTACGCGGTGCTGGCCGGACCGGCGACGATTTCCGCCACCGGGCGGGTCACGCTCACCGGCGGTGCCGGGGCCGTCACGATCAGGATCAGCCAGGCGGGTGGCGGCGGCTACGATCCGGCGGAAATCTACGTGACGTTCCATGTGACCGTGCCGGGAGAGGAATTCGTGCGGGTGGCGCGGTCGCCGTTTGCCGACCACGGCGCGGGCATCCGGGCCGACGGCACGCTGTGGACCTGGGGCAACAACGCCAATGGCCAACTCGGCGACGGGACGACCACGCAGCGCAATGCCCCGGCGCAGGTGGGCACGGCCAGCGACTGGGTCGAGGTCGCGTGCGGCTTCGCGCACACTCTGGCCCGGAGGTCCAACGGCACGCTTTGGGCATGGGGGCTAAACAGCTCCGGGCAGTTGGGCGACGGGAGTTCGACGCAGCGGACCAGCCCTATTCAGGTGGGCACGGCTGCGAATTGGAGCAAGGTGGCGTGCGGCTACGCCCATTCGCTCGCGATCAAAGCCGACGGCACGCTCTGGACGTGGGGCTGGAACGGCAACGGTCAGCTCGGCGACGGCACCACGACAGCCCGCAATGCGCCGGCGCAGGTCGGGACCGCGACGAACTGGTCCGGCGTGGCCGGCGGCGATGAACATTCCGCCGCCGTGCGGAGCGACGGCACGCTCTGGGCCTGCGGCTGGAACACGCATGGGCAGCTCGGCGACGGCACCACCGCCTCGCGCCTCGCGCCGGTGCGGATCGGCACGGCGACGAACTGGACGACCGTGGCCACCGGCTACGCGCATACGCTTGGCATTCGGAGCGACGGCACGCTCTGGGCCTGGGGACTGAACACCAATGGCCAACTCGGCGACGGCACCACCGGCCAGCGGGTCACGCCGGGGCCGAGCGGGGCGGGCGGAAACTGGGTGGGGGTAGCCGCTGGCCAGGCGCACACCGTGGCGCTGCGGACGGAAGGCACCGTCTGGGCGTGGGGCGACAACAGCAGCGGCCAGCTCGGCGACGGCACGACCACGCCGCGCAGCACCCCGGTGCCGATTGGCACGGCGGTGAACCGGACGGCGGTGGCGGCCGGCTTCAGTCATACCCTCGCACTGGCCAGTGACGGCACTTTGTCCACGTGGGGGAGCAACGCCAGCGGCCAGCTCGGCGATGGGCGGAATACCTGGATTGCCAGCCCGGTGCGCGTCGCCCCGAGCGGAAATTGGCGCGCGGTGGCCGGGGGCAACACTTTCACCGTCGCCGTGCGCGGCGATGGCACGCTGTGGGCCTGGGGGCAGAACAACTACGGGCAGCTCGGCGACGGCTCCACGGCGCTCCGCCCGCTGCCGGTCCAGATTGGCACGGCCACGGACTGGGCGACGGTGGCCTGCGGAGCGGGTCACACCGTGGCGATCAAGAACAACGGGACGCTCTGGTCGTGGGGCTGGAACAGTACCGGCCAGCTCGGGAACAACTCCACCTCCAACCGCGCGACCCCCGAGCAAGTGGGAACGGAAACCAACTGGTCCACCGTGGCGTGCGGCGACCAGCACACCCTGGCGATCAAGACCACCGGCACGCTGTGGTCCTGGGGTGAAAACGACAACGGCCAGCTCGGCCTCGGCAATAATTCGACTTTCTACTCGCCCGTGCCGGCGGGCACGGCCACGAACTGGACGCAGGTGAGCTGCGGGGAAAAGCATACGCAGGCGGTGCGGGCCGACGGCACGCTCTGGGCCTGCGGTCAGGGTTTCTATGGCCAGAACGGCGACGGCACGACCGCGCAGCGCACGAGCTTTGTGCAAATCGCCTCGGCCACGCCCTGGCGGTCGGTGACCTGCGGCTTGTCCTACACCATCGCTCTCAAAACGGACGGCACGCTCTGGGGCTGGGGACGCAATGACAGCAACCAGCTCGGCGACGGCGCGGTGACCAACCGCAATGCGCCGGTGCCGATCGGCACGGCCAGCATCTGGGCGGCAATGGCCGCCGGGGACAAGCACACGCTGGCGCTGCAAACGGATGGCACGCTGTGGGCGTGGGGCTCCAATGGCAACGGACAGTTTGGCGATGGCACCGCGGCCAACCGGACCACGCCGGGACTGGTTGGGACCGGTAACGCCTGGGCCAAACTACCAGTCCGGTTCGGGCTGAGTTCCACCGTCATCCAGAGCGTGGACGGCACCTTGTGGGGCTGCGGTCTGGGGGCCACGGGCACCTCCGATACGCGGGTTCCGAACTTCGTCTGGCCGGTGCGTGCGGCGCAGACCCTGAGTTTCCCGACGACGCCTCCGCTCCCGGTGGGCGTGCCTGTGGGGTTGTCGGCGGTGGCGGGGAGCTGGTTGCCGGTGAGCTACCGGGTGAGCGGGCCGGCGACGGTGAATGGCAATGTGGTGACGCGGACGGCGGAGGGTTCGCTGCAAATCGTGGCGTGGCAGCCGGGTGATGCGGTGTGGGCGAGCAGTGAGCCGAAGGCGATCGGTTCGCCGACGGTGGCGACGGGTGGGGCCAGCGGGGTGGATTCGAATGTGGCGACGCTCAGCGGGACGGTGAATCCGAATGGGCAGGCGGCGACGGCGCAGTTCGAGTACGGCCTGACGACGGGCTATGGCAGCACGGCAAACATCCCGCTGGCACCGAGCAACGGGACGACCCCGCAGGCGGTGAGTGTCTCGCTGAGCGGGTTGCTCGCGGGGGCGACGTATCATTACCGGATCGCCGGGACGAATAATCTGGGGGCGAGCTATGGGGTGGACCGGACGTTTGCCACGCCGGGGCCGGTCATCGTCGTGGAGCAACCCTCCGGGACGCCGCTGGTCAGCGGGGTGGACACGCGGGATTTGGGCAGTGCGACGATCGGGAGCACGGCGGGCACGATTCCTTTTGCCATCCGCAATACGGGCACCGGGACGCTCACCGGTCTGGTGCTGTCCTTGGTCGGACCGGGCGCGGGGGATTACGCGCTCAACGCTTCGGGCGTGCCCACGACGCTCGCGCCGGGCGCGGCCACCAGCTTCAGCGTGACCTTCCGCCCGTTTCAGGGCGGGGCGCGCGCGGCGGTGCTGCGGATCGCGAGCAATGACGCGACGCGCAATCCTTTCGACGTGCATCTCACGGGCACGGGGCTGACGCAGCCGGGGCC
>CAYQBV010000069.1:0-15947 GCA_964415705.1 uncultured Chthoniobacter sp.
GCTGGAAGCCCGCGCTCCCCTTCCGCTCACCGCGGACTCACTTTTAATCACACCCCCCGCCCTGCGCACCCGCCCTCGCCGCGCCCCCGGCGGTTTGCTGCTTGGCGGGTGGAGTGGGCGGGGGTAAAGGGGGCGTGAATGACGTTGCGAAGTTGCCGCCGGAGGTTGCGCCCCGCGGCGCGCGTGTGGGGGTTCGGCACCGGGGAGCGGGCTGCGCGGGGGGCTCGGGGCGCTTTCGAGAATTGCGCTCGCCGGATTTCCCGGCCCTACTCGGGTATGAATTCCAGCCGGACGGGCAAAGACCTCTATAAGCAGTTGCGCGCGCTGCCGTGGGCGCGGCTGTGGACGGAGGAGGTGGGGCGCTTTGACGGGGCCGGTGCGCGGGAGCGGTTTGAGCGGGTGGCGGTGATTCGCGCGGTGGGCGTGGTTTTTTCCGAGTCCGGCCCGGCGGGGCAGGCGGAGGAGGTGAAGGGCTGGCTGCGCGGGCTGCTCCGCGACCCGGAGGAAAAGGTGCGCCGCTATGCGATGGCCGCTTTGCCAAAAATCGGCGCGGGCGCGGGGGAGGAGGCGGAGCTGCTGGCGCTGCTGCGGCAGACGACGAGCGCGCGGGAGGAGCAGGCGCTCGGGCGGACGCTGGATAAGATCGGCGGGGAGGCGACGCTGGCGACGCTGGCCACGGGGGGCGGGATCGCGCCGCGCACGGAGCAGCGGGTGAAGGCGAGTGTGGCCCGCCGGGCGCAGCCGAGCACGGTGCGGCTGGAGGCGGAGCTGGGGGACTGGGACCGGCTGCGGCTGCATCTGCGGGGACGGCGGGGTCTGGAGGGGCTGGTGCGGGAGGAGGTGGAGGAGCAGGGAAAGTTCCGCGTGGTGGAGGTGCAGCGCGGGCTGGTGGCGATCGCGCCGCTGGGGCCGTTCACGCTGGCGGAGGTTTTCGCGCTGCGCTGTTTTGATACGGTGGGTTTTTCGCTCGGGCTGGTGAAAGGGGCGGGCGGCGGGGAGTCGGTGGAGGGGCTGGCGGAGGTGATCGCGTCGCCGCTCGCGGAGCGGCTGCTGGCGGCGCTGACGGAGGGCGCGCTGCGCTACCGGCTGGAGTTCATCGGGAAGGGGCACCAGCGCGGGGCGGTGCGGGAGGTGGCGGACCGCGCCTACGCGCTCTGCCCGCGCATCCTGAATGACGCGCGGGAGGCGCCGTGGGCGGTGGACATTCACGCCACGGCGGGCGGCGCTTCCGTGGAGCTGCGCCCGCGCCTTTCCCCGGACCCACGCCACGCCTACCGGCTGGACGACGTGCCCGCAGCGTCGCATCCGCCGCTGGCCGCGTGCCTGACGCGGCTCGCGGGGCACGGGCAAGACGAAAGCGTGTGGGATCCGTTCTGCGGCTCCGGGCTGGAGCTGATCGAACGCACGCGGCGCGGCGGGGTGCGGCGGGTCTATGGCACGGACCGCAGTGCGGCGGCGATCGGCATCACCGAGCGGAACTTTGCCGCCGCGCGGCTCGGCCCGGTGGAGGCGCACTTTCTCTGCGGGGACTTCCGCGATTTTCCCGCGCTCGCGGGTCTCGCGCCGGGCAGCCTGACGCTGATCATCACGAATCCCCCGCTCGGCCGCCGCGTGCGCATCCCGAATCTGCGCGGGCTTTTCGAGGACCTCTTTGCCATCGCCGCGCGGATGCTCGCGCCCGGCGGGCGGCTGGTTTTCACGAATCCCTTTCGCATGGAAAGCCCGGAGCCCACGCTGCGGCTGCAGTCGCGGCAGGTGGTGGATCTCGGCGGCTTCGACTGCCGGGTGGAGGTGTATCGGAAAGCGGGGCGGTGAGCGGGGCGGGAGGCGGTGGGAAAAAAGCCTCGTCATCCTGAGCGCAGCGGAGGCTTGGCGGAGCGCAGTCGCCTGCGCCCGCGGCGAAACTCCGCTCAGGATGACGGTGAGTTTATTTCGCTGGCGCGAGCTGGTCGAGGAGCGCCTGGGCGCAGGCTTCGGCGAAGGCGGCGTCGTTGATCGCGGCATCGACTTCGAGCACGCGGATGTCGGGACGGAGGTGCGCTTTGATCGCGGCGAAGAGCGCGGCGTCGGCGGCGGGATCGTGGAAGGGCTGGCCGGGCGCGCTGATCACGCTGATGGCGCGGAGCGGGAGGAGGACGGTCACGGGACCGGTGGAGAGGTTCACTTTTTCCGCGAGGATCTGGCCGAGCTGCGCGCACTCCGCGGCGTTCGTGCGCATGAGCGTGACCTGCGGGTTGTGCTTGTAGAAGGTGCGGCCCGCGAACTTCGCCGGGACGGTTTCCGGCGCGTGGAAGTTCACCATGTCGAGGCAGCCGGGCGCGACGATCGCCGGCACGCCGCGGCGCGCAGCGGCTTCGAGACGCGTCGGCCCCGCGCCGAGGAAACCGCCGCAGAGTTCGTCCGCCCATTCCGTGGTCGTGACATCGAGCACGCCGGCCACGAGGCCGCTCTCGATGAGCGATTCCATGGTCTTTCCGCCGATGCCCGTGGCGTGAAAGACCAGCACCTCGAAGCCCGCGCCTTCGAGGATGGTCTTCGCCTTTTGCACGCAATCGGTGGTGTTGCCAAACATGGACGCGACGATGATCGGCCGGTCCTCGCCGCCCGCCGGAGCGCTGGCGGCGGCGCTTTCCACCATGCCGCAAATCGCCCCCGCCGCGCGCGTGAACACGGCACGCGAGATGCGGTTCAGCCCGGCCACGTCCACGATGCTCGGCATCATCACGATGTCCTTCACGCCTACGTATTGCGCGGTGTTGCCGCTCGCGAGCGTGGAGACCATGAGCTTCGGGAAGCCGAGCGGCAGCGCGCGCATCCCCGCTGTGGCGAGGGCCGTGCCGCCGCCGCCGCCGAGCGAAATCACGCCGTCAATTTTCCCCTCCGCCTGCAATTTCGCGAGGACCACCGCCGCCGCGCCCGCCATCGCCGCGACGCATTCCCCACGATCATGCCGCGCCACGAGCGCCGCGAGATCGAGGCCCGCCAGCCGCGCCACTTCCTCGCGGGAAATGTCCGGCGCGAGCTGCGGCAGGCCGTCCGTGCCGAGGTCGATGACGAGCGTGCGATGGCCGCGGGCGCGAATCTGCGCGGCGACGAAGCCGTGTTCGACACCCTTGGTGTCCATGGTTCCGAGGAGGGCGATGGTCTTCATTTAGGATTTAGCATTGAGGATTTAGGAATTGTGCGCCCGGTGGGTTTAGATGCTAAAACCTCAATCCTAAATCTTAAATTCCCCATGCTCCGCCGCTTTGTCTCCGCCACTGAAACCGAAGTCGAACAATTCCCCGGCCAGCTCAACCGCTGGTACTTCAAGGACGGCCTCGGCGACGCCGAGAACGTCGCGCTCGTCCGCGGCTGCCTGGACCAGGGCGGCGGTCACCCTTTTCACAACCACCCGGAGATGGACGAAATCATCTACGTCCTCTCCGGCGAGATGCGGCAGTGGCTGGAAAAGGAAAGCCGCATCCTCCGCGCGGGCGACACGCTCTACATCCCGCGCGGCGTGATCCACGGCTGCCGCAACGAGAACGCGGAGCAGTGCGAGTTTCTCGCCATCCTCACGCCCGCGAAAATCACCGGCCCGCTCGCCGTGGACTTCTCGCAGCAGGAGCCGTGGTGCTCGCTGCTATAGGCGGCGGGAGAAATCGCGGGGCGGTGCTTGGCGGGGTGCGCGGGGAGGGATACGGTGGGCGGTCGCATGACTGAAAACAAAGAGAACGAAAACATGGCGGAGCGCGCGCTGCTCGTCGGGGCGTACGTGGAGCCGGCGATGCGCGAAGAGACGGCGAGCCTGCTGGAGGAGCTGGAGGAGCTGGTCAATACGCTCGGCGTGCCGGTCATCGACCGGATGCTGGTGCATCATCGCGAACATCATCCGCGGCTGCTCATCGGGACGGGCAAGGCGGATGAAATCGTGGCGCGGGCAAAGGAGCAGCGGTGCGACGTGATCATTTTTGACAACGAGCTTTCGCCGAGCCAGCAGCGGAACTGGGAGCTGCTCGCGGGCCTCGCGGTGATCGACCGCCAGGAGGTGATCCTGGATATTTTCGCGAAGCGGGCGCAGACCCGGGAGGCGCGGCTGCAGGTGGAGCTGGCGCAGATGGAATACCAGATGCCGCGCCTCACCCGCGGCTGGACGCACCTCGTCCGGCAGGGCGGCGGCATCGGCACGCGGGGCGAGGGCGAGACGCAGCTCGAACAGGACAAGCGACGCATCCGCGGGAACATCGACCGCTGCAAACGCGATCTCGAAACCGTGCGCGAGGCCCGCGCCACGCAGCGCAAGGATCGCAAGCGCACGCCCGTGCCGAACGCCGCGATCGTGGGCTACACGAATGCGGGGAAATCCTCGCTGCTCCGCCGGTTGACCGGCGCGGATGTGCTGATCGAGGACAAACTTTTCGCCACCCTCGATACGACGACGCGGAAGATCGCGCTGCCCAACAGGCAGCCACTGCTGCTCACCGACACCGTCGGTTTCGTCCGCAAACTCCCGCACCGGCTCGTCGAGGCTTTCCACGCCACGCTGGAGGAATCGGCGCTCGCGGATTTTCTCATCCATCTGCTCGACGCCTCGCAGCCGCAGGTGATGGATTTTTACAACACCACCCGCCGCGTGCTCGCCGAGCTGGGGGCGGATGAAAAGCGGACGCTGATCGTCTTCAACAAGATCGACAAGGTGGCCGACGACGCGACTCTCGCGGTGCATCGGCGGCATTTTCCGGATGCGATCTTCATCTCCGTCCAGACCGGCGAAGGGCTGGACGAGCTGATCGCGCGGATGGGCGAAATGGCCGATGGCGGCGCGGTCACGTGCGACCTCCGGGTGCCGCAGCGCGAGGGTGCGCTGCTCGCCAGCATCCACCGGCTCGGGCGCATCCTGCACACGGAGTATGAGGGCGACGCCGTGCGACTCACCGCCGTCCTCCCGGCACGGCTGGCGGAAAGCTGTGCGCCGTTTGTCGTCGGCGGGGCGGGAAAGCCGGGCCGGCCTTTGGAGCCGTGGGAAAAAAGCTAGCCCGGCGCGCCATCCGGGGCGGAGACGGGACTGGAAGTTGCTACGTCCTATCCCCTATCGTGCAGCACTATGTCATTTCTTGATCGCTTTAAGCGCAAACCGAGCGAGGACACCGCCCCGGCCAAAAAGGTGAAAGCGCCTCCCGCAGGGGTGCCGGCGAGGCCGGCGGACACCAGCAGGAGCCCGCGTTCGCGCAGCACGGGGATACCGGGTTTTCAGCCCCTCGAACCCCTGCTGCCGGCGAGCCCGGCGCAGCGCGGACCGAAGCACGAGATGCACCTCGAACTGAGCGATTTTCTACCGCGCATCGCCCCCCAGCTTCTCCACGAAGGCCCGCACACCGCCTCGACCAAGCTGACCTTCGAGATCGCCGAGCTGGCCGAACGGATCGCGCGCGGACAAACGGGCATCCGGCTGACGGAGATTTATCGCCGCGTTCCGGAAATTTTTCGCGACGAGATTCCGCCGTCCGATGAAACCGAGATTCGTTTCCCGTGGCAGAAGATGATGCTGCTGCTGGCGGGCGCGCGCGCCGTGCCCGCTGCCTCGGTCTCCAGCGGCCTGCCGGCGGCGGCGGCCGAGGCGCTCGCCGAGACTTTCCGCAACCGGCGCGCCGCACGCAATGGCTTCCCGGGCACCGGCTCCGCGCCTTCCCCGGAAGCGCCGCAAGACGAGCCCGAATCTGCTTCGGCCAGCTCGGAGCCATCAGCCGACCGGGCCAATCCCGGCGCTGGAACGGGCGCAAATTCCCCACTCCCCGATAACGACATGCTGACGCACGAAGAACTGCTCCGCACGCGGGACGTCATGCGCGCACAGTTCCAGCGGGCGCGAGGCGAGCACGAAAGGCAACTGGCGCTGTTTGCCAAAGAGCGCCAGCAGGTTAACGAGGAGCGACAGCGCTTCGTGGCCGAGATGATGCAGCTGAAAAAGGAAGCGGATGACAAAGACCATCAGATCCGCTTTGAGAAGGGGCTTGTCGCCAAGACGGCGGATACGCTGTCGAAGGTCCGCGAGGCCAATGCGGCGCTGGCGCGGCAGGTGTCCGAAGGAAGGTCCGGCCCCGAACGCCCGCCCCAAGAAGCGCTGCGGGAGGCCGCTGAATTGCGCCAACGGGTCAGTATGCTCGAGTCCAATCAGCGGGATACGGCCCTGGAATTGGGCCGGGAAAAGGAGGCGAAGAGCAAGCTCGAACACCAACTCGCCACGGCGAATCGGCTGGCCGGGAAGAGCACCGCGAAGATCGAGGAAGCGCTCGAAGCGGCACGACGTGACTTTGCCGCGACTCAACGGAAGAGCGGGGAGGATGCCACGCGGGCACTCCAGGAAGCGCGAGAGCAACTCGCCGCGACCAGCGCCGCCAAGGAGCGCCTCGCCGCGGAATTGGCCGAGGCGCAGGTCCGCATCGCCAGCGTTTCCGCAACGCCGTCTGTCGCCGGGGTCGCCGATGCTTGGGAGGGACTCGCGGCGGCGCAGTTCGAGGCGGACATCGAGAGCTACCGCAAGCGCATCAAAAACCTGCTCGCCGAGCGGGAAGCGCTCACGCAGGAAAAGACCGCATTCGCGGAGCAACTCACCGCCGCAGCCCTCCAGCGCGAGGAACTGAGCACCGCTCACGCCCGGCTCACGAGCGCGCTGGAAGCGACCCGCACGAGCAGCGATGCGACAGCCGCCGTGTTGCGCGCGGAATTGCAGAAGGTCACCGACGACGGCGCGGCGGCCCAAAAGGAGAGCGAACGTTTACGCGCCGAAAGCAACGCCCAAACCACCGCCACCGCCGGGGATCGGGATGCGCTGGCGCAGGAACTCGCGGCCGCCCGGCAGGCTCACGAAACCGAACAGACCGCACATGCCACCCTGCGCGCAGCCCACGAGAAACTCGCTGGTGAGCGGGCCGCCCTGGTCGCCCAACTCGCGGCCGCCCAAGCCGCGCACGCCCAAGCGTTGGCCTCTTTGACCGACGAAGCTGCCAACCTCAGCACCAAGGCCCGCGTGCTCCACAGCGAACTCGCCGAGCTGAAAGCGGAGCGCGAGCAGACGACGGAAACCGTCCGTGCCACCACGGCGGCACACGCCGCCACCGCCGCTGCGCAGACCGCCCAAAACGAGAAGCTGCTCCGGGAAAGAACCGCGCTCGAAACGCAGATCGCCGACGCCGAACGGGAGTTGGCCAAACTCCGCGCGCGGGTGCAGCAGACCGATGTCACCGTCGCCGGGGCCGAGGTCGCCATCCGGCACCACGACGAAGCCATCGCCAAGCTCCGCGAACAGCACGAGCAAACGCTGGCCGCCCGCACGGCCGAACACGCCGCCTCCCTCACTGCGGCGAAAGCCGAGAAGGAAGAGGTCCGCACCGCGCTGCAAGCCCGCCATGAGGAGGAACTCCGCGGTTCCACCGAGAGCACCAGCCGCCTCACCGGTGAAATCGCGCGCCTCACCGAGGCCGCCGCTTCCGCGCAGCGGGAAAGCGCCGCCGCCGCGCAAAACCTCGCCTCGGCCAATGCCGAAGCCGACCGAAAATTCGCCACGTACCAGCGCGAGCGCGACGGCTTGCTCGCCGAGCGCCGCCTCGTCGCTGCCGAACTCGAAGCCGCCCAGGACGCGCTCAAAGCGCAGTCCGTTGTTTTCGCCCGCGACCTCAAACGCGCCCGGCAGCACCGCGACACCGCGGCACCCCAATCCGACCACCTCGAAGCCACGTCCTCCAGTGGACCAAGCGGCGATTCCTTTGATGTCCCCGCGCGCCCCCAGCGAGCGCGAATGGACCGCGCCGAAAATCGCCGTGACGTCATTGATGTCGCGCCGGCCCCGGAAGTGCATCCGCCAGCGGCGGACAGCGGTCGGCTGAAAATTCAGCTCGTCCGGCCCGTGCCGATCCGCCCACCGCAGGTGCAGAGTCGTTGAAACGCGGGAAGTCCGCTCCCGCGCCGCGACGCCGCTGGCTGCGCTGGCTCGGCATGGTGGTTCTCGCGCTTTTGATCTTGCCGATCGTCGAGGTCGCCTGCGTCCGCTTTATCGATCCGCCGATCACCCCGCTCATGCTCCTGCGACCGCTGGAAGCGCGCCTCAGCGGGCAACCCGTGGCCGAGCGTCGCTACGTCTGGCGCGACTTGGAGAAAATGCCGCGCGACTTCGTGAAGTTCGCGCTCGTCGGCGAAGACCAGCGCTTTTTCCGACACCACGGTTTCGACTGGCGGGAAATTCGCATCGCCCGCGCCCAGGCCGAGCGCACTGGAAACGGCGTGCGCGGGGCCTCGACCATCTCAATGCAATGCGCCCGCTCGCTCTTCCTCTGGCAGGGCCGCTCGTGGGTGCGCAAGGGGCTGGAGGCCTACTCCACCTTCTGGATGGAGCTGCTCCTCCCGAAACGCCGCATCCTCGAACTCTACGTGAACGTCATCGAAATGGGCGACGGCGTGTACGGGCTCGAAGCCGCGGCCCAGGCGCACTACGGCACCGCCAGCCGCGACCTCACACGTGAACAATGCGCCATGCTCGCCGCCCTCCTCCCCGCCCCGCGCGCCTGGAATCCCCGCGCGCCTTCGCCCAAACTCAGCGCCCGTTGCGCGAAACTTTTGCGGCAGGAAAAGCAGGTCGCTTTCCCGGAACTCGGCGCGCGATAGCGCCCACTTTTCCTCCGCCGAAACCCACCCCGCCGCTCAGCGTGTGGGATCAGGGTCGGCGAACTCGCCTTTCTGCGGATCGTAGGGCCGGCCGTCGGGCTTGGATACCGGTGTCGTCGCGGGTGTGACGGCCGCCGGCTCGCGCTTGGTCTGCGGGCGCGGGGCGGCGTCCTTGGGCCACTCGTATTCGCCGGTCTGCGGATTGAAGGCGCGCGCGTCCTGGCCCGTTTTGAGGAGGCGGACTCCGGCGAGCGGATTCTCAAGCGAGTTGCAACCGGCGCAGAGCGCGAACGCGGCGAGGGCGAGGAGACGGGGCAGATTCATGGAGCGGGATTTGCGGGATTGATGACGGGGCACCGCTCGCTTAACACACGCGCTCGCCAGAAATCCAACTCAACCCTTCATCCTCCGCACCATGTTTTCTCACGTCGTCATTTTTTGGACCAAACCCGAACTCCCCAACGCCGCCGATGCGCTCCTCGAAGGCGCGGAGAAATATCTGCAGCCCATTCCGCTGGCCAAGAGCTTCCACATCGGCCGCATGGTGCCGAGCACGCGCCCGGTCGTGGACCAGAGCTATCAGGTCGCGCTCAATCTCACCTTCGAGGACAAGGCGGCCGAGGCGGCCTATCAGGTCCATCCGCTGCACCTCGAGTTCGTGGAAAAGGTCTTCAAGCCGAACTGCCAGCGCGCCACGGTTTACGACTTCGCATAGCCGCAAAGGAGTTGGGACTTCAGTCCAAAGTCACCCGCGCCATTTGGGCTGAAGCCCAAGCTACTTTGGCTTCGCCAGCAGCCAGTTCGTCTCCACGATTTCGCAAAGGACATGGAGCAGAAACTTGTGCCCTTCCTGGATGCGCGCGGTGATCGGCGTCGGCACGATCAACTCCACTTGCGCGAGTCCCCTCGCCCGTCCGCCGTCGCGTCCGAGCAGCGCGATGGTCTGCACTCCGGCGATGTTCGCCGCGGCGATTGCGGAGAGAATGTTCTTGGAGTTGCCGCTCGTGGTCAGCACCACCAGCACGTCGCCCTTTCGCCCGAAAGCCCCCACCTGCCGGGCGAAGACTTCGTCGAAACCGTAGTCGTTGCCCGTGGCCGTGAGCACGCTGCCGCACGCGGCGAGATTGATCGCGGGATACGGCTGGCGGTCGGTGACAAAGCGGCAGGTGAATTCCGTGGCAAAATCCGCGCCGTCCGCCGCGCTGCCGCCGTTGCCGCAGACCAGGAGTTTGCCGCCGGTCGCCAGGCATGCGCCGACCATCTGCGCGGCGCGTTCCAGCTCCGGTTCGAGCGGGCGGAGGGATTCGATCGTGGCGAGCGCAGCGCGCGCCGCGTTTTGAAAAATGCTCATGTGGGAGGCGAGGCTAGGCGCGGAGCGGCGAGGTGCCAAGGGACATTGTAGGTAGGGTGCCGCGCGCCTACCGCCGGCCGTTGCCCGGAGCCGTCCGGTGTTCGCCGAAGTATTTCTCGCTGCGGTAGCGGAGCCAGACGCGGAGGACTTGCGGCACCTTCTCCCGCTCGGCTTCGCTGAGGCTTTCGTAAAGCGCGAGGGCCTTGGTGCGTTCGCCGCGGCAGGCGCGGTTGTTGTGTGCGTCCCAGTAGCCGCGCGCCACGCGGATGCGGCGGCAGGTTTCTTTGATCAACTCGGCGCGGGTCAGCGGACGGTCGGTGGTTTTCTTGGCGGGCATGGGGTGTGGAAAAAACTACGGTCATCCTGAGCGGAGCGGAGGCTTTGCGCAGCGCAGTCGAAGGACCTCTCACTCCCGGCGGGGGCGAAGGTGGTGGCTGGGGTGGAAAATGACGAACAACGAATGCGGCATGCCGAAGGAATGACGAAACCGGAATGACGAAAGACGCGCCGAACTGGAGCAAATTCGTCATTCGTCATTCGTCATTCGTCATTTCCCCTCCCCGCCTTCGCCCACCGGGACTTCGCTGAGCCGTATCGATGCCGTTGGCGCACGATTTTGAGGTGGTTTTCATGGGGTTTGGGCGGCTGCATGGCAGTTGGGCAGCGGGCTCAAAAGCTTGGCCCAGATCTACTGCCACCACGCCCGGTGCGGCAGCGGGAGGCCCAGCTTGAGCGTGGTCCCGCCCGGCGCACGCCCGCCTTGCGTCGCGCCGCCGGACTCCGGCATGCTCCGCGGCCATGCTGAATATCATCTGGCTCGCCATGCTCATCGTCGCCGTGGTCGTGGCGGGTCTCACGGGCAAGCTGCCGCAGATGATGGACGGGGGTTTCACCGGCGCGGAAAAGGCCGTGATGAAAGTGGCGCTGCCGCTGCTCGGCGTGTGGGCCATCTGGCTCGGGATCATGCGGCTGGCGGAGCGCTCCGGGCTGGTGCTGGCGCTGGCCGGCGTGCTGCGCCCGGTGCTGCGCCGGCTTTTTCCCGAGGTGCCCGCGGAGCATCCGGCGATGGGGGCCATGGTCATGAACATGGCCGCGAACATGCTCGGCCTCGGCAACGCCGCCACGCCGCTCGGCCTGCGCGCCATGCGCCTGCTCGAGGCGATCAATCCCCGGCCCGGCACCGCGACCAATGCCATGGTCACCTTTCTCGCGCTCAACACCGCCTCGATCCAGATCCTGCCGCTGATGGCGATCACCATTCTCGCCACGGCCGGAGCGAAAAGCCCCACGGCCATCGTCGTCACCGCGTTTCTTTCGTCGGTGTGTGCGGCCAGCGCCGGCGTATTTGTTTCCAAGTGGCTGCAAACCTGGCGCGCCTTCCGGCTCGAACCGCTGCCCGCCGCCGCGCCCGGCACTCCGCAGGTGGAAGACAGCGCCCCGCTGGAAATCGAGCGCCCCGAGGTGACGCCCCTCACCACCGGCGGGCGCGCGGCGCTCTGGGCCTTCCTCGCACTCTTCGCGGTCCTCTTTTTCCTCCTCCTTTTCCCGCAAAACGCCGAGCACCTGCTCCAGGCACTCAACGCCCAGTGGCACGCCCCGCTGCCGCCCGCGGACTTCACCGGCAAACCGCTCTGGATGCGCGCGCTCATGTCCGCCTCGCTGCTCGCCGTGCCTTTTCTGCTCTCGTTCTTCCCGCTCTACGCCGCGCTGCGCGGGGTGCGGGTCTATGAGCAATTCGTCGAGGGCGCGCACGAATCCTGGGAGACCGCGAAACGCACCGTGCCTTACCTCGTGGCCATGCTCGTGGCCATCGGCATGCTGCAGGGCGCCGGCGTGATCGACCTGCTGACCACCACGCTCGCGCGCCCGCTGGCGGCCGTCGGTTTTCCCTCGGAACTCCTCCCGCTCGTGCTCATCCGCCCGCTCTCCGGCAGCGCGGCCAAGAGCGTCTTCATCGAACTCGTGCAGCGTCTCGGCGAGCCCGACGGTTTCGTCAGCCGCCTCGCCGCCACCATCTACGGCAGCACCGAGACGACTTTTTACGTCATCGCGGTTTATTTCGGCAGCGTCTCCATCCGCCGCACCCGCCACGCCATCGCCGCCGGGCTCACCGCCGACGCCGTCGCGGTCATCGCGTCGGTGGCGCTGTGCCACGTGCTTTTCCGGTAAAAGGCCGCGCGGCTACTTCGGCGCGAGGTCTTTGAGCGGGATGAGACCGCTCTGGGCCACGATCTCCTGCCCGGCGGGACTGAGGAGGAAGTCGATGACTTTCTTCTTTCCGCCGACCGGCGTCTCGCCGACGACGATCATCGCCGGGCGGGCCAGCGGGTATTTGCCGGAAGCCACATTCGCCGCCGTCGGCTCGATCAGAACGCCGCGCTCATCCTTGAAGGCAAGACCGTGGATCTTCTTCCCGTCGATTGAGTCGATCGACGCCACCGCCATCGCTCCGCTGGTGAACTGGACGGTGTTGCGCGCATCCTCGCTGTCGACCGTGATGGGGAACTTCACGAGCGGGGCCTTGCGGGATTCCTCATAGACCCAGGTGATGAGCAACTCCCACAGCCCCTTGCCGCGCTCGGAATTGAAAAACTTGATCGGCAGATCCGCGCCGCCGAGTTCCTTCCAGCTCTGGATCTTGCCCTCGTAGATTGCCTGAAATTGTGCCTTCGACACCGCGCGCACTCCGCTGTCCCACACGTCGGCCGGCACGATGAAGGCGATGGCCTGCATCCCGAGGCGGTATTCCTTCAGCTCCCGCTCGGGAAAATTCGCGCGGTCCTTGCCGGTGAGCGCTCGCGTGGTCAGCGCAAAATCGACCAGTTCATCCCCCATGTGAACCAGGGCGAGGGTGCTGCTGCCCTCCACGCCGACCTTGATGTCGATCCCCTGCTTCCGTAGCGCCGGCGCGGCACCGATCATGACGTGCGCGAGGACCGGGGAGCCTTCCATTTTGAAAGACTCCGCCAGCGCCGGGGCGACGAGGGTGGCCGTGACGGCGAGAGCGGCGGCGAGACGGGAGCGGAAGAAGGCGGCGCGGATCATCTATTTGGTTTCGTTCAGCCCCCAGTCGTAGTCCTGATAGCTGATTTTCTTAAAGTCCGATTTCCCGCTGCGGTACTTTTTCAGAAACACCAGAACCCCGCTGTCGCCGCCGAAATCCTCCTTGTACCAGTCGAAGATTTTCGAGAGCGCCGCCCCGTCGCCCTCGGGCTTCACGCCGAGCGGGCTGTTCACGTAGAGGCGGGTCTGCTCGTCGAGTTGGGCGTCCAGCTTCGCGGGGTCATACGGCTCGCTGCGCAGCGGCGGGCAGGAGCGGCTCGCGCAGTTCAGGGCGAAATGGATGCGCGGCTCTTTGAAAGTCGGGCGAATGACCTTTTGCTCGAAGTGGTCGAAGCTCGTCTTGCGTCCGGAGATGACGATGCGGTTGCCGTGGAAAAAGAGCGGCTCGCCGGCGAGCGGCCCCTTGGTGGGATACTTGGCGAGGATGTTGCGCAGGATCCACGCGTTGTAGGCATTGAGGTGAAAGGCGAGCTGCTCCTTGGTCTTCCCTGTGGAGGCGGGCGCGGCGGCGATGCCCTCGACGACACCCTGCAGCGCGTTCACATCATCGGCGTTCGCCTTCCACTCGGCGTATTTCACGCCACCGGAGGACACATATTTTTTCAAAAGCCGCGCGTAGTCGGCCTGCCAGTCGGCGGCCAGTGCGGAGGCGCTCAGGGCAATGAGGGAGAGGAGGGCGGCGAGTTTCGTTTTCATGCGGATGGGCGTGGATCGCGGCTCATTTATTTCCCGCGGAAACAGCCGTCACGGCTTGCTCCGCACACAGCGGAAGCCGAGGTCGGACGCCGTGTAATCCGGCGCGGCTTTGGCCCGCGCGCCGGGGCGGTAGGCCGCGCCGTTCGTCTCGCTGCTCAGGAAGGAGCCGCCCCGCACCACGCGCTTCGCCACGCCCGGCTCGTCCGAGTCGTCGCCGGTCTCGGGGCCGGGCGGATTCGCGTGCGGGCTCTTTTTATAATACGCCGCGCCATACCAGTCCGCGCACCACTCGGAGGCATTGCCCGCCATGTCCACGAGGCCGAAGTTATTCGGAGGAAACGCGCCGCCCGGCAGCAGCCGCGTCAGGTCATCGGCCGCCCCGTGGCCGAGTTGCTCGCGGGCGGGAAAGATATTCGCCAGCCAGCGCCCACCCGGCTGGAGTTCCGGTCCCCAGATGTAGGCCGCGTGCATGATCCCGCCGCGCGCCGCGTACTCCCACTCCGCCTCGGTCGGCAGGCGTTTTCCCGCCCAGCGCGCGTAGGTCGCGGCATCCTCCCATGAAATCTGCACGACCGGCGCCTTCTCCCGCCCGACGATGCTCGACTCCGGCCCCTCCGGGTGCCGCCAGTTTGCCCCCGGCACAAAGCGCCAGCCGAGCTGCGGACGAAACACCATCCCACCCGCCTGGCTGCGCTCCCCCGCCACCCTCGCATCGGGCGTCCACTCCGCCGCGGTGACGTGCCCTGTCGCCGCCGCAAACTTGGCAAACTGCTCATTTGTGACCTCCGTCTTATCCATGAAAAAGCCCGTCACTTTCACATCGTGCAGCGGCTGGGCATCGGGCGCGCCAGTCGTCATGCCCATGGTGATCTTACCCGTGGGCAGCCACACCATCTCGCCGCCCGCCTCGGGATTGTTCAGCGCCCGGAGTTGCTCCTTCTCCCGCTTGATCCGGCGCGCATCATTCAGGACCCAGAGCGTGGCCAGCGCGAACCAACTGAAAAAGAACACCACGAGAATGACCGCCGAGCGCGTGGCCGGCGGGAGTTTATAAGCGGAAGCAGGATCTTCGGACACAGCCGCGAAACGTGCCGTTCGCCCGTGCCGGATGCAAGCGTGGCCGCGCCCCCGGACCGGCCGGTCCATCCAGCCAGTGCGGACTAAAATTTCCATAATCGGCGGCACGGGGTCTGCTAAAAGTGTAGGCAATGATCTCCGCGAAAAATTCCCGCTCCCGGCGTTCCGGCGGCTTCGCGCTTGTCGAAGTCATGATGGGCGCGGTCCTGATCAGCCTCATCGCGGTCGGCTCGGTGCAGGCCTTGGGCGCGATGAACCGCAACGCCACCGGCTACCGCGTGATGACCAACGCACGCGCCATCGTGCAGCGCAATATTGATAGCGCCCTCTCCGTCACCGCCAGCACGACATCCATCCCGGCGATCCTCGCCACGACTTCCGCGGGCGGCAGCGCCTATGACGACGACGGCGGGGCCGCGGGTGTGACCGTGGTGCTCCAGGGCACGGCGGGCTCGCAACTCGTGCAGGGCACGCTGACCCGCATCGTGACGGCGGTCGCCAATGCCGACTCGGCGGACATTCGCCTCGTCACCTTCCGCCTCGACTACACCCTGCGCGGACGAGCCTCCACCTACCAACTGCGTTCGCTGCGCGCCATCGACGACTGATATGCAACGCCGCTCGCAGAGCCCGTCTGGCTTCACCCTCATCGAAATGCTCGTCGCCGCGAGCGTGGGCATCGTGCTCGCCGGGCTGTCCTTTGCCTACCTGCGGGCCGGCACGCTGCTGCTGGCGAAAAACGTGGCGGTCAATATGTCGAACAACGACCTGCGCGGCGCGCTGGATCAACTCCAGGACCGGCTGCAGTCGGTGACCAATGTCCCGATCCTGATCAATACGAGCGGCGCCGTCGCGACCGCGCCCACGGCGGGCATCTACTACGACCGGCTGCTCGGCGAATCCTACGTGGTCACGCATCCCGGCGGGAGCGGCCTCGCCGCCGCCGCCACGAGTGTGCTCGTGACCCGCTCGACCGACGCCTACGCCTCGCCGCCCATTCCCGCGGCGGGCGATGTCCTGCGGATCGACGGCGCGGCCTCCACCATGCGGCCCCGCGTTTCGTCCGTCTCGGCGGGGGCCGTCACGGGCGGCTTGCAGACCCTGCCCATCACGTTCACCC
>CAYQBV010000070.1:0-15774 GCA_964415705.1 uncultured Chthoniobacter sp.
ACTCCGGGTGCGCGAAGTAAAGCCCGCTCACGCTCGAGCCGGGCCACATCGCGAAGGACTCGGTGATCTTGATGCCGGTGTTTTTCTCCACGTCGAGGAGCTTCCAGAGCGTGCCCTTTTCGGTGTGATCGGGACACGCCGGGTAGCCGGCGGCAGGGCGGATGCCGCGGTATTTTTCGGCGATCATGTCGTCGCTCGTGAGATTCTCCGTTCGGCCGTAGCCCCACTCATCGCGCACGCGCTTGTGCAGACATTCGGCGAAAGCCTCGGCCAACCGGTCGGCAATGGCCTCGACCATGATCGCGTTGTAGTCGTCGTGGTCGGCTTTGTATTTCTCCACGAGCTCCGACAACCCGATGCCGCTCGTGACGGCAAAGCCGGCGACGTAGTCCGGCAGCCCGCTGCTTTTCGGCGCGATGTAATCCGCGAGCGAACGGTGCGGCTCGCCGGCTTTTTTCTCCATCTGCTGGCGGAGAAAACGGAAGTGCGTCTGCACGGCGGCGCGCGTTTCATCGGCGTAAAGCTCCACGTCGTCGCCCACGGCGTTCGCGGGAAAGAAGCCGTAAACCGCGCGGGCGGTGAGCAGCTTCTTCGCGATGATTTCGTCGAGCAGCGCGTTCGCGTCGGCAAAAATCTTCGTGGCCTGTTCGCCATACTTTTCGTGCGTGAGGATGGACGGATACACGCCCCGCAATTCCCAGGTGTGAAAGAAGGGCGACCAGTCGATGAACTCGCGGAGCGTGGCCAGCGGGAAGTCCTCCAGCACGCGCCCGCCGGTGAACTCCGGCTTGGCGATGTCCTCCGCGCGCCATTCGATCGGCGTGCGGTTGGCGCGCGTGGCTTCGAGCGGGACCAGCTTCGCCTTCGGCCCGGCGTGCAACTCGCGCAGCTTTTCATATTCGGCGTCGTGCTTTTCGATGAACGCCGCTTTGCCCTCCTTGTTCAGCAGCGTGGTCGTGATCGGCACCGCGCGGCTGGCGTCGAGCACATGCACCACCGGCTGAGTGTAATACTGCGCGATTTTCACCGCCGTATGCGCCTTGCTCGTCGTCGCGCCGCCGACGAGCAGCGGGATTTTGAAGCCGGTGCGCTCCATCTCTTTCGCGACGTGCACCATCTCATCGAGCGACGGCGTGATGAGTCCGCTGAGGCCGATCAGGTCCGCGTTTTCCTCCCTCGCGCGAGCAAGGATTTTGTCGCACGCCACCATCACGCCCATGTCGATGACCTCGTAGTTATTACACGCCAGCACCACGCCGACGATGTTCTTGCCGATGTCGTGGACATCGCCTTTCACCGTTGCCAGCACGATCTTGCCCTGCGCCTTCACGGTCTCGCCGCGCGCGACCATCGCTGCCTTCTCCGCCTCCATGAACGGCGTGAGATACGCGACCGCCTTCTTCATCACGCGCGCCGACTTCACGACCTGCGGCAGGAACATTTTCCCCGCGCCAAACAAATCGCCGACCACGCTCATCCCCGCCATCAGCGGTCCCTCGATGACTAGCAAAGGCTTCGCCAACTTCGCCCGCGCCTCCTCGGTGTCGATGTCGATGTAGGCGTCGATGCCTTTGACCAGCGAGTGCGAGAGCCGTTCCTCGACGGTGCCCTTGCGCCACTCCTCCTCTTTTTTCTGCGCGGCCTCGCTTTGGCCCGAGCTCGCCTGCTTCAGCTTCTCGCCAAACTCCACGAGCCGCTCCGTCGCATCCGGGCGGCGATTGAGCAACACGTCTTCCACGAGGTCCTTCAGCGCCGGTTCGATCTCCTGGTAAACTTCGAGCATCCCCGCGTTCACGATGCCCATGTCCATGCCTGCGCGGATCGCGTGGTAAAGAAACGCGCTGTGCATGGCCTCGCGCACGTGATTGTTGCCGCGGAAACTGAACGAGATGTTCGACACGCCACCGCTCACTTTCGCGTGCGGCAGGTGCGCTTTGATCCAGCGCGTCGCCTCGATGAAATCGACCGCGTAGTTGTTGTGCTCCTCCATGCCGGTCGCAACCGTGAGGATGTTCGGATCGAAAATGATGTCCTCCGGCGGGAAGCCGACCTCATCCACGAGGAGGCGATACGCCCGCTCGCAGATGCGGATTTTCTCCGCGTAAGTCGCCGCCTGCCCCTGCTCGTCGAAGGCCATCACCACGACCGCCGCGCCATATTGCAAAACCTTCCCCGCGTGCTCGCGGAACTTCGCTTCGCCCTCTTTCAGCGAGATCGAGTTCACGATCCCCTTCCCTTGCAGACATTTCAGCCCGGCCTCGATCACCTCCCACTTCGACGAATCCACCATGAACGGCACCTTCGCGACCTCCGGCTCGCTGCCGAGGAGTTGCAGAAAGCGCGTCATCGCCGCGACGCCGTCGATCATTCCCTCGTCCATGCAGATGTCGATGACGTTGGCCCCGTTCTCCACCTGCTGCCGTGCGATCGCCACCGCCTCCTCGTAGTTCCCCTCCTTGATCAGCTTCGCAAATTTCGGCGACCCCGCGACGTTCGTCCGCTCGCCGATCATTAGGTAAGTGCCCGGCTGTTGCACGAAGCCGTCCGACCCCGACAGGCGCAGCGGGATCGCCGCGCCGGTGGAAAATCTCGTCTCGTCGGGAAGCTCGCGCGGCCGCGCGTTTTCGAGCGCCTTCGCGATCGCCGCGATGTGCTCCGGCGCATTACCGCAGCAGCCGCCCGCGATGTTTACAAAACCGCTCGCCGCGAAATCGCCGAGGTAGCGCGCCATGTCCTCCGGCTTGAGATCGAAGCCGGTCGGCGAGAGCGGATTCGGCAGCCCCGCGTTCGGATACGCGGAAACGTACGTGCCGGATTTCTGCGCCAGCTCTTCGAGAAACGGCCGCATCAAATCCGGCCCGAGCGAGCAATTCAGCCCGACGGACAGCGGCTTGAGATGCTTCACCGCTTCCCAATACGCATCCACCTTCTGCGCCGAGACGAGCGTCTCCCCGCCGCGCCCGACCGCCGCCGAGATCATCACCGGCAGCACGATGCCGTCCTTTTCAAAAACCTCCTGCACCGCGACGAGCGCCGCCTTCGCGTTCAGCGAATCGAAAATCGTCTCCACCAAAATCACGTCCGAGCCGCCGGCGATCAGCCCGCGAATGTGGTGCATGTAAGCCGTCTTCACCTGATCGAAAGTGACCACGCGAAAACCTGCATCGTCCGCATCCGGCGAATTGCTCAGCGACACCTGCATCGGCCCCACCGCCCCCGCCACGAACCGCTGGCGTCCCGTCGCGTTGCCCACCCGATCCGCCCACTCGCGACACTGCCGCGCCGAGGTCTCGCTCATTTCCCACGACAGCTCGTTCAGGAATTTGTCCTCGATGATCTTCTGGAAAAACTCCGGATCCTTCCGCCCACCGTGTTCCCGCGGGTCTTCCACGAAAAAGTCGCTCAGCGCGATCGAGGTCACGCCAAAGGTATTCGTCTCAATGATGTCCGCGCCGGCCTCCAAAAAGCGCCGGTGGATGTCGCAGATCATTTTCGGCTGCGTGAGCGAGAAAAAGTCGCCGCAGTTCAGCATGTCCTTCCTCACGTCCTTGAAACGCTCTCCCCGCACATCCGCCTCCGTCATTCCATAGGTGCGAATCGTCGTCCCCATCGCCCCGTCGATGATGGCGATGCGTTCGCGGAGCAACTGTTCGAGCGGATGAAGCGTGGACATAAGCGTGAAGAAATAGACGCAAGCGGCCACCATGCCGCAAGGAACAAATAATCCCATCATGATGGGACGATGGGTGGGCGCGGACGAGTCCGGCCAGCGAACTGCCTGGCCCTGCTCAGAACGTCAGAAACGCCTTGATCGCAGTGCCAGGGAGATTTTTCCGCCCGTCGAGAAACTCCAGCTCGATAAGAAACTGCGCCAGCACCAGCTCCGCGCCCATTTTGCCGATCAGCTTCACCGCCGCCGCCGCCGTGCCGCCGGTGGCGAGGAGGTCGTCGATGAGCACCACGCGCTCGCCGGGGCGCAGCGCGTCGATGTGCATCTCCACCACCGCCTCGCCGTACTCGAGCGTGTAGGCCGCGCTCTGGCAGGAGAAAGGCAGCTTGCCCTTTTTCCGCACCGGCACAAAGCCGACCCCGAGTTCATACGCCACCGCCGCGCCGAAGAGAAAACCGCGCGCGTCGATGCCAACGACTTTCTCGATCCCGAGCGGACGGGCGCTCTCGACGAAGGCGTCGATGGAGAGTTTGAACAGCGCGCCGTCGGCGAGGATGGGCGTGATGTCTTTGAAAAGGATGCCGGGCTTCGGAAAGTCGGGCACATCGCGGATGGCGGCGCGGAGCGGGGCGAGATCTAGGGTGGTCGGCATGATGGCGGGCGTTGTGGCAGACGGGTTGGGCGGGGCAAGCGGCAAATGAAGAGCGACGAATGATGATTGAAATCCGAAGCACAACAAACCTTCGCCCGACACTCATGGTCATTCGTCATTCGTCCACCGCCCCACGTTTGCCAAACCCCGACCCACCCGATAGCTTCCCCGCCCTTTCCGCATGGACCGCCTGCTTCTGGTCATTTCCACTTTCTGTTTTCTGTTTGGGTTTGCCTACACCGTGCATGCCCTCCGGGCGCGCGTGTACCGGGCTTCGCGGCTGAATCTCATCGCCATCCTCACGGGCTTCCTCGCCCAGACGGCGTTCCTTTACCTGCGCGGCGAGACGCTCGGGCGCTGTCCGCTCACGAACCGCTTCGAGGTGCTCATCTTTCTGAGCTGGTCGCTGGTGCTTTTCTATCTGCTCATCGGCCCGGCCTACCGGCTCTCGCTGCTCGGGGCGTTCACCTCGCCGCTGGTTTTCCTCTTTCAAAGTGGCGCGCTGCTGCTGGTCGCGGACACCCCTTCGAAGCCGCGGCTCGCGCCCAATGCCTGGCTGGAGCTGCACGCCGCCATCTCGGTCGTTGCCTATGGCGCGTTCGCTTTGGCCTGCGTGGCGGGCGTGATGTATCTCGCCCAGGAGCGCCAACTGAAGACGCATCACATCCACTCGATCTTCTATCACCTCCCGCCGATCCGCGATCTGGCGGTCGCGAACGCGCGGCTGATCATCGTGGGCTTCGCGCTGCTCACCGTCGGGCTCGGCGCGGGCTTCAAGCTCGGCAGCGTCTTCACGCACTCGCCGCTCACGGCGTGGTCCGTGGTGGTCTGGCTGCTCTATGGCGTGCTCGCGACGCTGGGCGGGTTGCGGCGGATCAGTCCGCGCCGCGTGGCGTGGCTGTCGGTCGCGGCGTTTGGCGCCGTGCTGCTCACGCTCGGCGGGCTGCGGTTTGTCACGGAAACAGGAACGCACTGACCGATGGAAATCCTCTGCCTCGGCCTCAGTCATCACACCGCGCCGGTCGAGCTGCGCGAAAAATTTGCGATCCCCGATGGCGAGGTCGGCGCGGTGGCCCGGCAGCTCAGCAGCGCGCCCGGCGTGAGCGAGGCGGTGGTCGTCTCGACGTGCAACCGCGTGGAGTTCTACGTCGCGGCGGAACAGGCGGCGGCGGGCCTTGCGGGGCTGCGGGAGTTTGTGTCGGCGCGGCTCGCCCCGCCGGAAGGCGACGCCTTTTTCCACCACGCCACCGGACCGAGCGTGCGGCATCTTTTCCGCGTGGTCAGCGGGCTGGAGTCCATGGTGCTCGGAGAGACGGAGATCCTCGGCCAGGTGAAAAAGGCCTACGCCTCCGCGACCGAAAACGGCGCGACGGCGAAGCACCTGAACAAACTTTTCCAGCGCGCCTTCAACGTGGCGAAAGACGTACGGACGAATACCAACATCACCCGCGGCGCAGTCAGCGTGGGCTCGGCGGCAGTGGACTTGGCCGAGCGGATTTTTGGCAAGCTCGCGCACTGCAAAGTGATGATCCTTGGCGCGGGTGAGACCAGCGAGTTGACCGCGGGCGCGCTCCAGGCGCGCGGGGTGAAGTCCATCTTCGTGGCCAACCGCAGCTACGACCGCGCCGCCGCGCTCGCGCAGAAAATGAACGGCACCGCGATCCACTTCGACGAGTGGCAGCGCAGCTTTCACGACGTGGACATCCTCATCGGCTCCACCGCCGCGCCGCACCACGTCCTCACCGCCGCGCAGCTCGCGCCGATCATGCACACGCGCCCGGCCCGCCCGCTTTTCTGCATCGACCTCGCGGTGCCGCGCGACATCGAGCCGGCGGTCAATGACCTCGATGGCGTCTACCTTTATGACATCGACTCGCTCCAAGCTATCGCCGAGCGCTCCATGAACGTCCGCCGGCAGGAACTCAGCATCTGCGAGCAAATGATCGAGCGGCACGCCGTGGAGTTTGGCACCTGGCTGGCGACCGACTGGCCGAAATTTCCACCGTCCCCCGGCGCGGAGCCGCAACAGGCGAAGACGTGATGAAGGACGTCCACGAAAAATCCGAAAGGCCACGAAAGGCCCGCGTGTGGCGCGGACGCCCCGTCCGCGGTTGTCCGCCGGACGCCTCGTCCGGCGAATCCACGGACGAGGGCGTCCGTGCGACGATCGCGGACGAAGGCGTCCGCGCCACGCGGGGAGGTCCACGATGCTGACGCGCTTCGTCCTCGGCACCCGCGGCTCGGCGCTCGCGCTCGCGCAGGCGGAACTGACGCGCGCCGCTTTGCTCGCGGCGTTTCCGGGGCTGGAGGTGGAGCAAAAAGTTTTCGTCACCCGCGGCGACGTGAAACTCGACCTCAGCCTCATCCGCGCCGCGGAGGCGGGCGGAAAAGGACTCTTCACCAAGGAATTGGAAGACGCCCTGCTCGGCGGCACCATCGACGTGGCCGTCCACAGCCTGAAGGACCTGCCCGGCCACAACCCTCCCGGCCTCGCCATCACCGCCGTCCTCGAACGCGCCCCCACCGCCGACGTGCTCATCGCCAAAGACGCCCGCACTTTCGAGGCCCTGCCGCACGGCGCGGTCATCGGCACGAGCAGCATCCGCCGCGCGCGGCAACTCCGCTGGCTGCGCCCCGACCTCGTCATCGAGGAATGGCGCGGCAACGTGCAAACCCGCCTGCGCAAACTCGGCGAAAGCGACCGCGTCGCTGGCATCATCCTCGCGCAGGCCGGCCTCGAACGCCTCGGCTACGACCTCACCGCCGGCGCGCTCGACTTCGCGCCGTGGAGTTTCCGCGCCGTGCCGCTCGGCGGGCACCTCCTGCCGGCCATCGGGCAGGGAGCCATCGCCCTGCAAAGCCGCGCCGACCGCGCCGAGGTCACCGCCCTTTTGCAAAAGCTCGACCACCCCGCCACGCACACCGCCATCCGCGCCGAACGCGAACTCCAGCGCCTGCTCGCCGGCGACTGCGGCCTGCCCGTCGGCGTCCGCACCACCCTCACCGGCGACCGCCTCCACCTCCGCGCCATCCTCTTCGGCCCCGAAACCGAACCGCCAAAAACCGCCGAAGCCGAAGGCCCCGCCACCACGCCGGAAGCCATCGCCGCGGAAATCTTCGCGCGGCTGGCGTAGGAAGAAACCGATGTTTGCTCCGCCTCCCCTGAAAACGTGGGGCGGCGCGGGGCGCGGGGTTACTCGGCGGGTTTGAGGAGACCGAGCCGCTCGAAGATCGGCTGGAGGGCGGCGGTCCACTTGGCGTAGCCGGCGGCGTTGGGGTGAAGCATGTCGGGGAATTCTTCGCGGCGGCATTGGCCGTTGCCGGCGTCAAAGAGCGTCCAGGTGTCGCAGAGGGTGACCTTGGCGTGGTCCTTGAAAGTTTCGTCGAGGAGGGTGTTGAGGGCGCGGATTTTGTCCGGATAAAAGCCGGGGCGGGCGCCGCGGGGCATGACTTTACTGATGATGACGGGCAGGGCGGGCTGGGCTTTGTGCAGGGCGGCGACGATGGCGCGGAGGTTCAGCGCGACGAGTTCCGGCGTGGCCCCCTGGTCGAGGTCATTGGTGCCGATGAGGATCGCAACGGCGCGCGGGCGCAGGTCGAGCACGTCGCCCTGGAGCCGGGTGCGGAGGCCTCGGGTGGTGTCGCCGCTGATGCCGCGACTGGCGGTTTTCATGGCGGAAAAATCCTGCGCCAGCGTCTTCCAGCCGTGCGTGATGGAGTCGCCAAAAAAGACGACGGCCCGCTGGTCGCGGTCCTTGTCTTTGGCCCACTGCTCGCGCTGATTTTTCCACGCGGTGCGGAACCACAGGCCGGACTGCATGGGGCCATCGCCGGGGCAGAGGCTGGAGGGCGGCTGCGCGAGCGGGCCGGCGACGGTGGCGAAGGGAACGGCGGGCTGGCCGCGCCGCTGCGCAAACATCCACGGCAGCAGTTCCGGTTCGCCGTAGGCCGGCAGCCAGGAGTCGTGTTTCACGTAGGGGTATTCGCTATCCATGGGCTGCCCGCCCGCGCCGCGGAGCGCGACGATCATCTCGCGCGTGCGGGCCACGGGGACGATGGGATCGAGCGCGCCGTGAAAGGCCCAGATGGGCACGTCTTTGGCGGCCACGATTTTCGCGGCGTCGCCTCCCCCGCAGATCGGAGCCGCGGCGGCCCAGCGCTCCGGCGCGCGCGTGAGCAAATCCCACGTGCCGTAGCCACCCATGGAGAGGCCGGTGACGTAGAGTCGGTCCGGGTCCACGGGGAGTTCCTGAAGGAGCGCATCGAGCGCGCCGAGGACGCGCTTCATCGGCTCGGTCGGCTCGGCGGAAAAGACCGGCGGGCCGCTCCAGCCTTTGACTTCGCTCCACGTCTTTTCCTGCGGGCACTGCGGCGCGAGGACGTAGCAGGGGAATTTTTCGCGCACCTCGGGTTTTAAGAAAAGCACCGCGCCGTGCTTGAGCTGAATGGCGTTGTCCGCGCCGCGCTCGCCCGAGCCGTGGAGGAAAAGGACCAGCGGATATTTCTTTCCCGCTTCGATGCGCTTCGGCGCGAGCAGTCGGTAGCCGAGCGTGCCGCCCGCGGCGTCGGTAAAGGTGCGCGCCTCGTAATCCGTCGCGCGAGCGAGCGGGGCGAGGCCGACAGCGGCGGTGAGGGCGAGGAGGAGCGGGCGGAGTTTCATCGGCGTGGAAAAGCGCGACGGTGGCGCACGGAGCGGGGCCGGGGCGAGCGGGAAAGCGCCGGCGCGGCGCGGGACAATTCCTCGCGCGCCGCGTCCCAATGCGCTCCTTTCGTGTTGTTCACTTTCCGACATGAGTTTTTCCACCGCTCGACTTTTCCTCGCCGCGCTCAGCGTCGCTCCGATCCCGGCGTTTGGCGCGGTCACGGCTGACCCCAAACCCGATGCGGCGCAGACGGCGTTTTTTGAAAAGAGCATCCGGCCCGTGCTCGTGACGAAGTGCTACAAGTGCCACTCGGCGGACGCCGACAAAGTGCGCGGCGGGCTGCTGCTCGACACGCGCGACGGGCTGCGCAAGGGCGGCGAGACCGGCCCGGCCATCGTGCCCGGCAACCCCGGCGAGAGCCTGCTCATCCAGGCGCTGCACTCGGTGGACAAAGACACCGCGATGCCGCCGGAGAAAAGCGGCGGCAAGTTGCCGGCCAAGGTCATCGCAGACTTTGAGGCGTGGGTGAAAATGGGCGCGCCCGATCCGCGCGCGGGCGCGGCGGCGGCGCCGGTGGCGAAAAAGGAAATCGACTTCAACAAGGCGCGTGAGTTTTGGGCCTACAAGGTGCCGGTGATACCGGCCGCGCCGCTGGTCGCCGACCGCGCGTGGGCGCGCACGGACCTCGACCGCTTCATCCTCGCGGGGCTGGAGGCGAAGGGGCTGAAACCCGTGCCCGACGCGGACCGGCGCAATCTCATCCGGCGCGTGTCTTTCGACCTCGTGGGGCTGCCGCCGACGCCGGAGGAACTGGAAGCGTTTTTCCGCGACGCGTCGCCGGAGGCGTTTGCGAAAGTAGTGGACCGGCTGCTCGCGTCGCCGCAGTTCGGCGAGCGCTGGGGACGCCACTGGCTCGACGTGGCGCGCTACGCGGAATCCACCGGTAAGGAGCGCAACTTCACCTTCCCCGAGGCGTGGCGTTATCGCGATTACGTCATCGCGGCGTTCAATGCGGACAAGCCGTATGACCAGTTCATCCGCGAGCAGATCGCCGGCGATCTGCTGCCGGCCAAGGATCCAGCGGAGCGCAACGAGCATCTCATCGCCACGGGCTTTCTCGCGCTCGGGCCAAAGGGGCTGAACGAAAAGGACCGCGTGCAGTTTCAGATGGACCTCGTGGACGAGCAGATCGACGTGACCTCGCGCGCGGTGCTCGGCCTGACCGCCGCGTGCGCGCGCTGCCACGATCACAAATTCGATCCCATCCCGACCACCGACTACTACGCGCTCGCCGGAATCTTCCGCAGCTCGCGGACCTTTTTCGGCACGAGCAATCCGGACGCCGGCAACGCCAAGAAATACAAGAACGGCACGCCGCTGCTGCCGCTCAGCAAAAGCTCCGCCGCGCCCGCTGCGGCTGCGCCCGCCCGGCCGCCCGCGCTTTCACCGGAAAAACAACTCGCCGATCTCGTCGCGAACAATCCCGCGCGCGCCGCGCGCTTCGCCGCCATGAGCGCCGCGCAGAAGGCGCAGCTCGCCGACCGACTCAAAGCCAAAGGCACCCTCACGACTCCGCCGCCCACCGCCGCCGCGATCGGCACCGCGCTCGCGATGGGCGTGACGGACGGACGCCCCGGCAATTCGCCGCTCTACATCCGCGGCGAGATCGACGACCCCGGCCCGCTCGTGCCGCGCGGTTTTCTCACCGTCCTCACGCCCGGCTCGCCGCCCGCGATCAGCGCTTCGCAAAGCGGCCGACGCGAGCTGGCGGACTGGCTCGCCAGCAAGTCGAACCCGCTCACCGCGCGCGTCATGGTGAACCGCGTGTGGCTGAATCTTTTCGGCGAAGGCCTCGTGCGCACGCCGGATAACTTCGGCTCGACCGGCGAGAAGCCCACGCACCCCGCGCTGCTCGATCTGCTCGCCACGCAGTTCATGCGCGACGGCTGGTCGGTGAAAGCGCTCGTGCGTTCCATCGTCCTGAGCCGCACCTACCAGCTCGCCAGCACCAGCGATTCGAAAAACTACGAAGCCGATCCCGACAACGTCCTCGTCTGGCGCATGACCCCGCGCCGGCTCGACGCCGAGGCCATCCGCGACGGCATCCTCGCCGCCAGCGGCCAGCTCGACCGCACGCCGCCGTATGCCTCGGTGGTCGCGCACGTCGGCGACGGCTACATCAACCGCGGCATCTCGCCGTCGCAGTTCAACGTCGAGGCGCGCTACCGCAGCGTCTATCTGCCCATCGTCCGCGACTACGTGCCCGACGTGCTCGCGGTCTTCGACTTCGCCGAGCCCTCGCTCGTCGTCGCCGGGCGCGAAACCACGAACGTCCCGTCGCAGGCGCTCTTCATGATGAACAGCCCCTTCGTCACCGCGCAGTCGCGCGCGCTGGCGAAGCGGTTGCTCGCGATGACGCAATACGACCACGGGCAGCGCATCATCATGGCCCACATGCTCACGCTCTCCCGCCCGCCCACGCCCGCCGAGGCCGCGCGCAGCGAGCAGTATCTCACCGCCTTCACCCCGCGCAGCGATTCCGCCGCCAGCCCCGCGCCCGCCGCCTCGGCGGAAACGGCGTGGGCGACCTTCTGCCAGGCGCTGTTTGCGTGTGCGGAGTTTCGGTATTTGAAATGAAAACGCGCGCGTTCAGAACTCCGGGGAGCGCGCGCGTCCCGCGTGCTGGTTTCGGCGTCCCGCCGAAACGAACTTCCCCAGCGCGTCGCAAACAGAGCACGCGTGAACCATGCGAAAGTCTCCGGAAGTTCGTCGCGGCGGGACGCCGCGACCAACCCGCGGGACGCGCGTGCTCCCCGGAATCCGCAGCCCACCCATCCCTATGAACACCCACCGCCCCTACGAATGTCGCGACGTGCAGCCCCGCCTGCTTTCCCGCCGCGACATGCTCCGCAGCGTCTCCGCCGGCTTTGGCTGGCTCGCTTTCCAGGGTCTCTCCGCGCAGCTCGCCGCCGCCGGGAACCGCCACCCGCTCGCGCCCAAAGCCCCGCATTTTCCCGCGCGGGCGAAGCGCGTCATCTTCCTCGCCATGCAGGGCGCGCCGGCCCATCAGGACACCTTTGACTACAAACCCAAGCTCACCGCCGACCACGGCAAACCCGGCGTCGCGAAAGGCGGCGGATCGAAGCTTTTCGGCTCACCGTTCAAGTTCGCCCAGCACGGCCAGAGCGGGCTGTGGATCTCCGAGCTATTCCCCAACGTCGCCAAACACGCCGACGAAATGTGCCTGCTCCGCGGCATGCACACCGACATCCCGAACCACCCGCAGGCCTTCGTGCAAATGCACACCGGCAGCGCGCAGTTCATCCGCCCCTCGATGGGCGCGTGGACGCTCTACGGCCTCGGCACGGAAAACGAAAACCTCCCCGGCTTCGTGACCATCGCGCCGCCCGTGCAGTTCGGCGCGCAGAACTACGGCAGCGCCTTTCTTCCCGCCATCTATCAGGGCACGCGCCTCGGCGAGCAGCGCGGCGACGGCGGCACCGCCGCCGCCATGGCCAACCTCCGCAATAGCGGCCTCTCGCCTGCCGCCCAGCGCCAGCAGCTCGATCTCGTGCAGGCCATGAACCGCGACCTCCTCGCCAACAAAGCCGGCAACCGCGAAGTCGAGGGCGTCATCGAATCCTACGAACTCGCCTTTCGCATGCAGACCGAAGTGCCCAAGGTCATGGACCTTTCCACCGAGTCCGCCGCCACGCTGAAAATGTATGGCATCGGCGAAAGCGCGACCAACACCTTTGGCCGGCAGTGTCTCATGGCCCGGCGCTTCGCCGCCGCCGGCGTGCGCTACATCGAGGTCTGCCACGCCGGGTGGGATCAGCACAAAAATCTCACCGCCAAGCTCCGCGAAAACTGCGCCTCCACCGACCAGCCCATCGCCGCGCTGCTCACGGATTTGAAAGCGCACGGTCTGCTCGACGACACCCTGGTCATCTGGGGCGGCGAGTTTGGCCGCACGCCCGATGGCCGCAACCCCGACGGGCGCGACCACAACGCCAAGGGTTACACCATGTGGATGGCCGGCGGCGGCACCCGCGGCGGCCTGAGCTACGGCGCGACCGACGACTACGGCTACAAAGCCGTGGAAAACCCCGTCCACATCCACGACCTCCACGCCACCATCCTCGCCCTGCTCGGCCTCGACCACGAGAAGCTCACCTTCCGCTACGCCGGCCGCGACTTCCGCCTCACCGATGTGCATGGGAAAGTGGTGAGAGCCGTCATGGCGTAGGCGGCGGTGGGAGCATGGGGTGTGCTGCCCGGAGTGGTTCGCTGCAGCGGCCGGCCTTAGCTTGGCCTACCGCCGCAGCCTGCGCCACGACCTCTCCTGGTTGAAGCTCGACTTCGGCCCCCAGCCCATTGCCGACATCACCACGCTGCAAGTCGATGCGGGATTGCGGCTGTCTGCCGCAGGATCGCGAGACGACCCCGGAGCGGGCAATGAACTTCAGCGGTCCCGAATCCGCGGCTGCATCTTTTCGATCCGGCGGCCGTGAAGTCGGCGCTACTGGCGCAGTTTTCGGTGCCTGCAAAGATGCCCGAAACCCGCGGAGCAACTCAGGGCTGATACTCCTTACGGTCTTGCTCCAGCGTCCGATGCCAGCGGCGCTCCCGTCCGGCTGGGCTTTCCCGCCAGGCTCGTCGGCTACTACTTCCCGCGTCTGTATCCCGAAGGCGTGGAACTCGCTGCCGGACGGGGCGTGGAATCACGCGATCAACTTCCGCTAAATCTGCTCGATGAGCGCCGAGTTGTGCGCGCTGACTTCGGCGCTCTTCGTCAGCGCGGCGACCATGTCGGCATTGGCCGTGCGCAAATGCGTTTCAAACTCGGTGCCCTGGCTTGGAAAGAGCCGCGGCATGGACCACGGCATCGCACCCCTTGACCAGTCGCTCCACCGCTTCCGCATCCGCCGACAGATCACCGGGACGGAAGGCGATGCCTTCCTTCTCCAAGCCGGCACCCAGCGCGACCTTCCGTCCGGTTGCGCGCACGGCGTGTCCCTGGCGATGAAGCTCACGGGCCACCGCACCGCCGAGGAATCCCGTGGCTCCGGTGACAAGGATTCGTTGCATGCAGCGCGATCGTTTCCGCCCTCAATACCGTCCCAGTGCGCCACCCAGTGCGCCACCCAGTGCGAAGCCGTCCCAGCGCGATGCGTCCGTTCCCACCAAGTGCCCCACGAACGCCGCAATTTGACGGAGATTTTGCAGCGGCACCAAAGGTTGGGTTGCATGCCGGTCCCGGCTGCCGGCCGCGATGGCGCCGCGGGCTCAAAGTCGCCGTCCGAGAGCTTTGGATTGAGGACGGCGAGGCGGGATGCCCCGTTACGGTTTCCTGGCCGGCTCGACCTCCACGGCATGCGCCTGCATGACGAGCGCCTTGCGGATGGCCCCATACAGCTCGGGCATTTTCTCCATCCGTTTCTTGAACGCCTCCCCGCGTTTCGCTTCCAGGATTTCGGGAGTGATCTCCAGGAAATCGGGAGCGCCCCCAGCCAGCAAGACCCCGCGGAATATCTTGTCGTGGAAAAACTGGTTCTTCGCCCGGATCGCCGTCGCCACCGCTTTGACCTGATCCGCGATCGGCCCGGCGGCGAGCGCCGCGGGGGCGAGGTTGACACCCGCACCGAGCGCCTCGGCGGAGAAGTCCCCGACCTTCACGCCACCCAGGCGCACGTCATACTGCCCCGCTTTGAGGCCGGTGATCTTGAGCCGGTAGTCGTTCATCTCCTCGAGAATCGGCGCCCACTGCAGGATGCTCTTGGCGTCGCCCTCGGGAAAAAAAGGCAGCGCGCCGTCCTTTTGCTGAAACTCGATCTTCCCATCCGCGGCCACCTTCAAGCCTTCGACCGTACAGTTCCGACTCTGCGCGACCTTGCGCGCCACGGCGTCGATCTCGACCGCGGCCACGAGCGTGGGCAAGCCCAGCCCTTTCAAGAGAGTGGCCGCCATGAGCGTCTGGCCGGGCGGGCCGGGATGAACGGGATCACCACCGCCGATCCGATTCTTCGGATTCGCCGCGCGAGCCTTGTCCACCACGGTGGCAAAAGGGTGAAACTGATCCACGAACAGCGCGTTGCCATGGTCCGCGGCGACCTGCTGCACGCCGGCCGAGAACTTTTCGAGATTCAAATTGTCGCCGAGAATGGACGGCCCCTCGGCTTGAATCTCCACCGGCTGCGGCGTGAACCAGGCCACGCGAATGTTTGCCACCCCGGCTTGCTCCGCGATGCCTTGCAGCCCCGTCAGGTAATTCTTGAACCGCTCCGCGTTCCAATTGTTGCCCGGCCCGCCGGCGTCGTTCATGCCAAAGTTCACCGTCAAGACCGTCGGCGCGTAGGGCAGCACATCGCGCTTGAAGCGGTTCTTCCCGCCGGGCGCGGTATCGCCTCCGATTCCCACATTCAAAAACTGCACATCCCACGCCGGAAACCGCGTGAGCGTCCACGCTTCCACAAAGGTGCTGTGCAGGTGCTGCTCGGTGATGCTGTCGCCGATCATCACCACCTTGTCTTTGTCCTTCAGAAAGAAATCGGCGGCCGGAGAGGGCAGCGCGGTCAGGAGCAGGGCGAGGACGGCAAGGGTGGGTTTCAGTGGGTGGGTCATAGGCAAGATGGGTGATCGAAACGTGGAGATACGGCCAAGGTGCGGCCAGGACGACTACTTACTTCCCGAGCAGCTTTTCCATCGTGTAGGGGTCTTTCACCCCGCCGGTCCCGGCACGCACTTTGGCCACCTCGGCGGGGGTGACGGCGTCGCCGGTGTTGCCCCAGGATTTGCGGACTTCGGTC
>CAYQBV010000071.1:0-15716 GCA_964415705.1 uncultured Chthoniobacter sp.
GATCAGCAGCGACAGCGTGAAATAGGCCCCGTGCAGAGCGCCCCAGATGACGAAAAGCCAACTCGCGCCGTGCCACAGGCCGCTCGCCAGAAAGACGATCATGAGGTTGCGCCAGGTTTGAAAGTGGCCGCCGCGGTTTCCGCCCAGTGGAACGTAGAGGTAGTCGCGAAACCAGGTGGACAGCGAGATGTGCCAGCGCCGCCAGAAGTCGCCGATGGAAGCGGCGAAATAGGGACGCTTGAAATTGATCATCAGCTCAAAACCCATGACCCGCGCCGCGCCGCGCGCGATGTCCGTGTAACCGGAGAAGTCGTAGTAGATTTGCAGCGCGAAAAGCACCGTGGCGATGATCAGCGGCGGTCCCGCGTAGGCGCTGGGGTTGGCGTAAACGAGGTTCACGTCGGGAGCGAGATTGTCGGCGATGACCACCTTTTTGAAAAATCCAACGAGCATTAGTTTGAGGCCATCGACCACGCGTGCGTAGTCGAACGCGTGGGCGCGATGAAACTGCGGCAGGAGGTTTTGCGGACGCTCAATGGGGCCGGCCACGAGCTGCGGGTAGAACATCACGTAGAGCGCAAAGATGCCGAAATGCCGCTCCGGTTCCTGGTGCCCTCGATAGACTTCGACGGTGTAGCTGAGCGCCTGAAAGGTGTGAAACGAAAGGCCCAGCGGCAGGATGATTTCGAGCAGCGGGAGCGGGTAGTTCCAATGCAGCGCCTGGGCGAGGGCGGCGATGTTTTCGCTGAGAAAGTTGAAGTATTTGAAGACGGCGAGCACGCCGACGTTCGAGGCGATGCTGGCGGCCAGGATCAGCTTGCGGCGCTTGCCGCTGGCGCGGCCAATCAGCAGGCCCGCGCAGTAATCGAAGACGATGGTGAAGGCCAGGATGAGGATGTACCACGGCACGAAGGCCATGTAGAAAAGGCAGCTCGCGGCCAGCAGCAGCGCCCAGCGAAAGCGCGGCGGCAGCGCGAAGTACAGCGCCGTGACCACGGGAAAAAAGACGAGAAACTCGAAGGAGTTGAAGAGCATGGGCTCGGTTGATCAGCGGGCCGGCATCATGCCGGAACTTCGACGAGTGGCAGTTGCGCGAGGATCGCCGTTTCTTCCGCCGGGGAAAGGAAGGCGAGATGGCCCCCCGCGTCGCGGGTTTCGCGAAACTGGCAGGGCACGTAACCCTCGGCGGAAGTGAGCGCGGGAAGGCTCGCCGGGCGCAGGTCGCGGCGGACGAAGAACGCGTTGTTGCCCGCCGTGTTGGCACCGACGAAGTCGTAGCCTTTGCGTCTGCCGAGGGCGACGAAGGCCGCGAGCGACGCGCCGTAGTAGATCATGGAGTGATGCGCGGTGGAGCGGACGAACGCGGCGTCGTAGGGCACGGTGACCGCGCGCCCGGCGCCGAAGCGCGCATTGTATTCCACGACGACGAGCGCCGGATTGACCGCGTCTATGGCCTCCCAAATCCAGTAGTCGTTGCCGTCCACGTCGATCGAAAGCAGGCCGATCTCGCCGGTGAGTCCGTTGTCGCGCAGCAGGCCGTTGATGTTCTCGCGCGTAATGAAGGCGCAGACGGCCTTGAGATTGTGCCGCCAGTAAATCGCGTCCTTTCTCACCGAGCGAATATTGTCCTCGCTTCCGTCGAGGATCAGACCACTCCAGTTATTGTGCGTGAGGAGAAAGCGGGTGTTGGCCTCGGTGTAGTTTTCCACGCCGAACTCGACGAAGACGCGCTGCGTGATCGGCACGGTGCGGATGAGATGCTGGATGATACCGTCCTCGCCCCACTGCGAAAAAACCCGGAACTCGCGGTCACTCAGCTTCGCGGAATCCAACCCGCGCACCTGCCGGGATTCGATCCGCCCGAGCGCTTCCTGGATCGCAGTGGCCGACTGCTGAAGCCGGCTCACGCCACGGAGAATCGAGGCAATTTGCGTCACCACGCGGCGGTAGGTCTCAACAAAAATCATGGTCAGGGATGATCAAAAGGGCCAACTGGCCGCCGGGGTCAGGAGGATGGGAGTTCGCGGATGATGCGGGCCGGATTGCCGGCGACGACGGTGAAGGGGCGGACATCTTTCGTGACCACCGAACCCGCTGCCACGATCGCTCCGCGGCCGATTCGGACTCCCTTGAAGATGCTGGCCTTGAAGCCGATCCACACGTCGTCTTCGATCACGACGGGCGCCTTTTCGACCGCTGCCGAAGACTCGTATTTCTGGCCGCCGAGGACGCGCTCGATGTCACCGCGCCGGGCCTTCCAGTCGAGCGGGTGGCTGTTGGTGTCGTGAATATCGACGAGATGCGAGATGAGCACGTAGTTGCCGATCTCGATGGACGCCTGCGACCAGAGCCGCGCGCCGTCGCCGACGTAACACCACTCGCCGAGCCGAATGCGCCCGGTGTCCCAGAAAATGAGCAGTTCGCCGCGCACATGGGTGCGCGCGCCGACGACGATGCTTTCGCGGTCATTGCGCAGGTTCGAGATGCGGCTCTCGGGATGCAGCTTCGCCGTTGGATCGACTGTCGCGCAGACCGGGCGGGCGAGGGCACGCAGGCGGTCGCGGCGGCCGGCGATGGCCCGGATCAGCGGATCAAGGGCTCGCCAGGCGAATTCGGGGAGGTAGGGCACGGGAGGTCAGGTGAGCAGCCGCCAGTCGCCGCGCACGAGGCAGGCGCCGTGCTGAGGATGGACGTTGAATCCGGAGCCGAAAAAATCGCCACCCTCGACGGTGAACTCGACGGCGTCATCGACCTGGTCGAGGACATCGCCGCCGTAAATCTGCGATTTTGCGCCGATATTCAGGCGGTAGTGGCCGGCGGGCAGCGGCAGATCGCAGAGGCGGCAGACGAAGGCTCCCGTCTCCGGCAAGGGGCCGAATGACTGGTGCTGGAACTGGTTGTTCTGGTGAAAAATGGCGATTTCAAAATGCGAGCGGACCGACAGATAGACGCCGATCTCGGCCAGTGGGCGCCGGCTCTCGCGGCGGAAATGGAGGACGACCTCGACATCCTGGCCGGAGGAGAGGGTGGAGAGGTTGCGGCCTGCGAGATCGCGAAACTCGATGCGCGTGAACCGCACCTCGCCGTTGCCGCGGCGGTCCGTGCGCTCGGCCAGATCGGCGGCGTGCGCACCCGCGCGGTCGAGGTAGTGGTTGATCGCCTCGGTCTGCGAGCCGTCGAAGACGACGCGCCCGTCGTGCAGCACGATCGCGCGGCGGCAGAGGTTTTCGATGGCGACCATGTTGTGGCTGACGAAGACGACCGTTTTGCCCTGCCGCGTCACGTCGCCGAGTTTGCCGAGGCACTTTTGCTGAAAGGCGGCGTCGCCCACAGCCAGCACCTCGTCGATGACCAGAATCTCCGGGTCGAGATGCGCGGCGACGGCAAAGGCGAGGCGCACGCGCATGCCGCTGGAGTAGCGTTTCACCGGCGTATCGAGGAACTCCTGGACGCCGGAAAACTCCGCGATCTCATCGAATTTCGCGCTGACCTCGCGGTGGGTCATCCCGAGGATCGCGCCGTTGAGATAGATATTGTCGCGTCCGGTCAACTCGGGATGAAAGCCGGTGCCGACCTCGAGCAGACTGGCGACGCGGCCTTTGATCAGCACCCGCCCGGTCGTCGGCAGGGTGATCTCGGAGAGGATTTTGAGGAGCGTGGATTTGCCCGCGCCGTTGCGCCCGATGACGCCCACGGACTCCCCTTCGCTGATCGTAAAATCGATCTCGCGCAGCGCCCAGAATTCCTTGCTGCCGCCCGCGACGTGCCGGGCGGCGCCGAGGCGCGTATTCGGGTCCTCTTTGCCGCGCCAGCGTGCGATGAGGCTCTGGAGCTCCTCGTAGAGCATGCGGCGGTTGATCTCGCCGAGGCGGTAGAGTTTCGAGACTTGCTCGACTTTCAGGACGGCGGACATGGCGGGACTAGATGGTATCCGCGAAGGATTTCTCGACGTGGTTGAAGGTCATGATGCCGAGCGTGAAAATGACCGCGCTTTCCACCACGCCCACGGCGAGCTGCCAGATCTCCACGGTGCCGGTGCCGAGAAAGGCGAAGCGGAACGATTCGATGACCGGCACCATCGGGTTCAGGATGAAAAGCCAGCGCCACGCCTCCGGGATGGTGGACAGCGGGTAGAAGATGCAACTGCCATACATCCAGAGCTGCACGCCGAAGCCGACGGCCATCGCGAGGTCGCGGTAGCGGGTGGTCAGCGCGGAGACCATGCAGCCCACGCCGAGGCCAAGCGCGGCCATCTGGAGCATGAGGAGCGGCAGCACGAGGATGCGCCAGCTCGGCTCCAGCGGAGCGCCGCGCATCCAGATGTAGGCGTAGATGGCGAGGAAGAGGATGAACTGGAGTGTGAAGGCGATGAGATTGCTCAGCACGGTGGCCAGCGGCATGACCAGCCGCGGAAAATAGACTTTGCCAAACATGCCGGAGTTCGCCGCGAAGGTGTTGCTCGTCTTGTTCAGGCAGTCGGCGAAGTAGTTCCATGCGACGGTGCCGGAGAGATAGAAGAGGAACGGAGGAATCCCGTCGGTCGAAAGCTGCGCGATGCGGCCAAAGATGACCGTGAAAACCAAGGTCGTGAACAGCGGCTGGATGACGAACCAGAGCGGACCGAGCACGGTCTGCCTGTAGGTGGTGACGAGGTCGCGCCGGACGAACAAAAAGATCAGGTCGCGGTATTTCCAGATCGCGCGCCAGTTCACATCGAACCAGCCCTGGCGGGGCGTGATGATCTTGGACCAGGCGACAGGCGGGGATTCGGCGGCGGGCATGGTGTGAAAAATCAGGCGGCGCCCGCCGCGAAGTTCTGCGCGGTGGCGATGTAGCGTCCGCCGAGGTCGAGATTGCGGGCGAAGTAGTCCTGGTAGTGCGCTTTGATCACGGCATCGATGCCGGGCGGTTCGTTTTCCACGAGGTAGCGGAAGACCGCGGAGGTCTTGCCGAGTTCGATCACTTTGCGGCTTTTCAGGTAGTCCGCCCGCGGGTCGGTCATCTCGCCATTGAAGGCGGTGAAATTGTCGCAGAAATGCAGGTAGCAAAACTGCTCGATCTGCTCGCGATCGACATCGATCTGAAGTTCGCCGGCCTTCGCGATGTAGCCGCGCAGCTCCTCCTCGGTGCGCGCATGGAAATTGAAGTCGAAGCTGATGTGCAGGTTGTCGCCGGAGTTCACCACCGGGATGCCGTGGTAGGCAAACTCATGCCCGGAGGTGCCATGGACGGTGAAGGCGGCCTTCACGCCCTCGGCGATCAACTGGTTGTTCGAGTGCCCGGAGGTGAGGAAGTGAATCCACGGGAACTCGCGCTGCATCTCGCCGAGCACGCGCCGGTTGAGGACGTTCTTTTCCTCGAGCAGCAGATTCGGGTGCGGCTTGAGATACCACTCGTAGGGCGTGTCCTTGGCGTGCGTGAAAAGGAAGCGCAGCCACTCGTAGAAGTCGGGAAAAATCATCCGCCGGAACTTGTGGACGTTGTCGCAGAAGTCGTGGGCCATGATGAGGATCTTCGGCACCGGCGTGTCCTGCAAAACGCGCGCCGTGGGTTCCTGGCTCCACGCTGTGGTATGCACGAGCACTTTCTGGTCGATGACGCCGCGCAGCCGCTCGGCCAGCGTCTGCCGGCTGAGCCGCAGCGCATTCTGCTGCGTCTCGGCGGGGAGCTCGCGGAAGATTTCGCGGTAGCGGTAATAGGGTCCGGGGCGCTTCGAGTTTTCCGGCCAGCCCTGTTCGTTGAGATAGGCCGGAAAGCGCGTGGGGCAAAAATTGGTTGCGAGCCCATAGGCGGGGATCCCGCGCGCCATCGCCAGCCGGGTGAGGATGCCGCAGTGCACGTAAAAAGCGTGGTTCGGCAGGATCGCGACGACGCGGTGCCGGCTCAGGTAGCTCTGGCACGCGTAATAGATGAGGTGCGCCTGGATGATGAGATTGCGGACAGACGGATGCCGGATGTCGATGGTCGGCTGGAGCTGCCGGCGCAGAAACCAGTTGTAGATGAACTCGCCCACACGCAGGCCGTCGATTTCGAGGTCGGCGACATCGTGCTTCGTCTGGAGCTGCTCGAAAAGCCGCGTCCCCTTTTCCACCGCCTCGTCCTCACGCCCCTCCGCGTTCGCAAAGCTCAGGCCGAGCGGCGCCCCGAAGGACTCAAAGACGGCGTCGAACTGGCTGCTGATCCTGCGCTCGAAATTGTAGCCCTCGAGCACAGCGCCGTGCGCATCGGCCAGGTGGTTGGCGAGGTGGGCGTAATTGTGGATGACCGGCCGGTAGTAGAAGTGCGAAACGAGGACGATGGGGGTGTCCGCGGTGCGCGGCCGCTCCGGCCAGCGGCCGCGCTGCGCGCCGATGTAGAGCTGCGTGTCCGCGTCGATGGGTTCGTGGAGGCGCGTCTGCGCCCAGGCGGGCGCTTTTTTCGCGGCGCGCCCGTCCAGAAAGCGGCGCAGGCTTTGGCCGGCCTTGTCGAGCAGTCCGGTGGATTTTTGCGGGGTAGAGGTGGGTTTCATGGAAAAAAACTGGCGCGGTCAGAGCAGCGCGGCGGCTCCTGCATTGAAGTCCCGGGTGCGTGCCCGGCAGGCGGCGGTGGCCTGGGTGAGCCGCTGGCGCAGCGGTTCCGGCTGTTGCAAAGCCGCGCGCGCCTTTTCCAGCAGCCGGCCGCCGAGATCGGCGTCGTCGCATGGCACCGCGAGATCGGCCAGGCCGATCTCGGCGAGAAAGTCCGTCATGCGGGATTGCGAGACGAGCGGGACGACGGGCACGCCGAGTCCGATGGACGGCGACATGGAGTGGACGCGCATGGCGAGAACGAGGTCGGCGCGCCGATACAGTCCGTAGAAATGCCGCGCCTGCGCCGCCCGCTGCATGCCGGCAACGACGGTATGGCGGTGGGCGATCCGCGCCGGCAGATGGCGGATGAATTCACCGATCATCCGGTAGTCGTCGAGGTAGTGCGGGCAGAGGATGAGATTGAGCGGAAAGTCGTCGAAGAGCTGCGTGACCGCGCCGGCGATTTGCCGGAGCAGCGCGTCCTGGCGGGACGCCCGCGTTTCGCCGGGCGAATCGCGGAAGCGGAATTCCTCATCCTCGTTGTTGAAGGCGATGAGCACGTTTTTCGCGCCGTCTTTCAGCTCGGGATGAAAGCCCTGGTCCGTCTCGAGATAGAGCGCCGGATCAGGCACGGAGACGACTTTGGGCAGATCGAGGCCGAGGAGCTTTTCGAGCCACTGCTTCGTGCCGTCATTGCGCACGCCAAACTGCGCGCGCGGATGGTCGTGCAGGTAGCGGACGGTCGCGCGGAACTTGTCCAGATGATGAAACTCCTGCCCCTCCCAGAACCGGTAGGAGATCCCGTGGAGCACGATGGGACGCTCGATTTTTTCCCACAGCTCCAGCGGCAGATTCACGCGCATGCCTGCGTTGCTGAGGTAAGGCCGGCCATTGATCGCCACGGCGCCGCCGACGAGGAAAAGGTCCGACTCGGCATTGACGCGGCGTACGAAGCCGGCGTCGAAACGCCGCTCGAAATTGTAGTCATCCCACGGTTCCTGCACGAACGTCGCGCCGCCCGCGAGATCCTCGCGCAGCACGCGTTCGGTGCCGATGATGAGCGCGCCATTGCCCACGTTGGTGCTGTTGAAATTGGCGAGATGGAAAACGCGGGGCATGGGCTTTACCAGGTGGTGCGTCCGCCATCGACGACGAGGTTCGAGCCGGTCATGTAGGAGGCGGCGTCCGAGACGAGAAACTGGACCGCGCCCTTGTATTCATCCGCCCGTGCCATCCGCCCGAGCGGAATGAGCGTGCTCAGGCGGCCCACGAATTCCCCGGGCTGGCCATTGAAGATGCCGCCGGGCGAAAGCGCGACCGAGCGCACGCCCCGATCTGCCCAGTAAGTCGCGAGATAGCGGGTCAGGCCGAGCAGGCCGGCCTTGGTGACGGAATAGGTCACGGGCTTCACCGGCTGCTGCTCCTCCGGCACGCCGGGCTGGCGATAAAGCCGCTGATCGGGTGCGATGAGCGCGAGGTCGGAGAGGATGTTCAGAATCACGCCGCTCCCGCGCCGCGCCATTTCGGCGCCGAAGATTTGCGCGCAAAGAAAAGCGCCCTTGAGAGTGACATCGAGATCGAGATCCCACTGAGCCTCGGTGAAGCCCTCGAAGCGGCTGAAGTGCACCTGGCCTTCCGCGCTATCCTCCACCTTCGGATTGTTGGCTGCGTTATTGATCAGGATGTCCACCCGCCCGAACCGTCCGAGCACGGCAGCGAGCGCGGCTTGCACGGATTCGCGGCTCGTGACGTCGCAGCCTAGGCCCAGCGCGGCGGTGCCAAAGTCGGCGCAGATTTTTTCCGCCGTCTCCTGCGCCCGCGCGGGATGCAGATCGGCTACGACCGGGATGCCGCCGACTTCGGCGATGGCCTCCGCGTGCATCCGCCCGAGCAGTCCCGCGCCGCCGGTGATCACGGCCACGCGGCCATCGAGCCTGAACCGGGCTGGCGTCATGGGAGTCTGGGTTGCTTCAGTCATACCGAGTGCCGTTCCTCGCGCGGCGCGGCCTCCGCCTGCGGCCCGGAGCGTTGCGCCCTGAGCGCGGCTTCGAGCGGAGCGATGTCGCCCGCGTAGTCGAGTTCATGGATTTTCCCCTCGATGACGAATGGCAGCACGGTGCGGCCATACATGAGGTTCTGATCGAGGACGGTGCGCGGGCGGATGATGTCCACACAGCCGTTTTGCCAAAAGACCTGCGGCAGGCGCTGGCGGGGCTGGGCGTGCGGTTCGTCCATGCCCGGCACGGTGAGGAGCGGCTGGAGATAGGGGCCTTCCGCGCGCCACATCTTGAACGGGCTTTCGCTCGGGCGGCTGACGGACTTGAGCGCGTCGGCAGCCGGATCGGCGAGCATCTTTTCGATCGCCGCGTCGATCAGCGCCACATCGCGCACCGGGCCGGTCGGGCGGAGCTGCACCACGAGTTCGGGCACGTGGCCCTCGTGGTCGCGCAGCCACTCCAGCGCATGACGGACCGCCTCGAGATCTGTGGAATCGTCGCGCGCGAATTCCGCGGGCCGCATGAATGGCACCTCGGCGCCGTGTGCGCGGGCCGAATCGGCGATCTCCGGGTCATCGGTGGAAACGATGGTGCGGGTGATGTGCCGCGAGGCCAGCGCGTGCGCGATCGTGTAGGCGATGAGCGGCTTGCCGAGGAGCGGCAGGAGATTCTTGCGCGGGATGCCTTTTGAGCCGCCGCGCGCGAGGATGAGGCAGAGGATTTCGCTCACGAGGAAGGGGAGGGGAAATCCTCGACGATCCTTCCGGTGGCCAGCGATTCGCGGGCCGCCAGCGCGATGCGGAGGCTGTCGATGCCTTCGCCGAGGGTGACCCGCGGACGCGCCCCGGTCTTCACGCAGTCGAGGAAATGGCGCATTTCAGCGAGGAAGAGTTCGTTGCGCTGGAGATCGCGGAAGCTGTGGACGTCAGACTTGCCGTCGTGATGGATGACCCGCAATTCTGCAGCGAAGTAGTCCCACGAAATCCGCCCTGCTGTGCCGATGATCTCGCACGTGCGCACCGGAGGTTTTTGCGCGTAGTCCTGGTGCAGGTGAAAAGGGAAGCGGCGCCCGCTTTTCTCAAACTCGAGCAGGATGCTGGCGGTGTCCTCCACATCGATGTCGAGGCCCGTGAGGCGCCCGCCGAAGCAGCACACTCTGCGCGGCAGTCCGAAGAGCGCGTAGAGGAAATCGATGTCGTGAATCTGCGAGAGCAAAACGCCGCCGCCCTGATCGCTGCGCGCGGCGTGGTATTGGCGGTAGTCCTCGTACTTGTGCCAGTCGGGCAGGTATTCGCCGAAGACCATGCGTCCGGCGACGATTTCGCCGATCGCCTTGTCCGCGAGAAGCCGGAGGAGCAACTCGAGGCCCGGATGAAAACGAAGCTGATAGGCAACGAAGCAGACAAGCCCGCGTTCGCGGACGGTCTCCGTGAGCCGGGCGAGACCATCGAGCGAGTGGGCGACGGGCTTTTCGATGAAGAGGTGGCATCCGGCATCGGCGGCGCGCTGCGCGAGGCCGGTGTGGAGATGATTCGGCGTGCCGATGAGGGCGATCTGCGGCCCGGCGGTGAGAGCCTCCTCGAAGGAGCCGAACATGCGCAGCCCGAATTCGTCCTCGATGCTTGCGCCCTCCTTGATGCGCAGATCCTGCGTGATGACGCCGCCGCGTCCGCGGACGCGATACGAGAGCAGTTCGGCCTCATCGCCCAGCAGCGCACGCAAGTTGCGGGCGTGGCGCTGGCCGATGCTGCCGAGTCCGGCGATGAGGATTTTCATGGCTCGCGGTGTCCTTCGAGGAGGATGGCAACGGCCTCCTCGACAGCGCCGCCGCCACCGGGGCGCGGCACGATGGTGAAGCCGGCGGCGAGCACTGCGTGGTGCGCATCCGCAGGGCAGAAGGCCCGGCCCACCGCCGCGAGCGCGGGGATGTCGCGCCGCGCATCTCCCATGTAGGCGGTTTGTGAAAGGGCGATGCCGAGTTCGGAGGCGATGCCGGTGATGCCGGCCAATTTGTCTTTCTGACCCGCGACCACGTGAGTGATGCCGAGCTTTTCCGCGAGCAAGGCGACCATCGGCGAGGATTCGCCGGTGAGAAGGGCGAGCTGCAATCCTTGGCGGCGGGCCTCCGCGAGCGCATCAAGGTCGCGGTAATGCAACGACTTCGTCTCGCCACCGCGCTCGTCGAGATAAACGCGGCCGTCGGTGAGCACGCCGTCGATATCCAGCACCAGCAGGCGGATGTGGCTGGCGCTGCTCACTTGCGGCGGAGCTTCGCGCGGATCGGGATTTCGGATTCGTAAACCACCTTGCGACCGTCGCCGAGCGCGGCCTCGACCGAGCGGATGTCCTTCACCATCCGGCTAAAGCCGGACGGCTCGATCGACGCGGCCTGGTCGCTGCCCCACATCGCGCGGTTGAGCGTGAGATGACGCTCGATGATTTGCGCGCCGAGCGCGACGCTGGCGACTGTCGTGGCGAGCCCCACTTCATGCCCGGAGAATCCGCACGGCACGCCGTAACGTTCGATGAGCTTGGGGATTACCTTCAGATTCAGTTCATCGAGCTTGGAGGGATAAGTGCTCGTGGCGTGCATCACGATGAGTTGATCGCGTCCGAGGATTTCCACAGCGCGGTCAATTTCCTCGAGCGAACTCATGCCCGTGGAGAGGATCAGCGTTTTCCCGGTGGCCCGGTGGTGCCGGAGCAAGCCCTCATCCGTGAGGCACGCGGAGGCGATCTTGTAGCATGGTGGATTGAACTGCTCGATGAAATCCACCGAAGCCTCGTCCCAACAGGACGCGAACCACAGCATGCCAATCTCCCGGCAGAGTTGATCGATGACGGTGTATTCCTTCTGGCCAAATTCGAGTCCGCGCTTGAGGTCGCCGTTCGTATTCCCAAAGGGACTCTCGCGCGGACGATCCAGTTCCTCCTTGGAATACACCACGTCCACGGTGCGCTTTTGAAACTTCACCGCGTCGCAGCCGGAGGCCAGCGCCTCACGGATGAGCGACTTCGCGATCTCGAGGTCGCCGTTATGGTTGATCCCGATTTCGGCGATGACGAATGTCGGGTGGTTCGGGCCGACGGAGCGGCTGCCAATGCTGATGGTTGGGTTTGATTGGGGCATGTTGGTCTGGTTTTTGTGTTGGGTTTTGTCAGGGCAAGCTGCCGCCCTTGGTCGTCGGCCGGGCTTTCGGCGAGACCTGCGCGGACCGCTCATGGGCGGGTTTCATTGATTGTTTGGAAGCACCGCACGCCGCTGGATGCGGCGCGCGGTCGGAAAATTTTTAAGGTGACGCAGGGAGCGCCGGGGGCGGGGGACGAAACACGGCGGTCAGACCCAGTTCGACGATCTGGGTCCCGCCGAGAAATTCGAGCAGCACTTTTACGCGGTCGCGCGCGGGCATCACGGCGATGACCATGCCGGTCTGCCCGCGCAACGGACCGTCCACGACATCGACCTCGTCGCCCGCGCCGATGTGATGCGGGACGACTTTGCATTCCTCGTCGCCGATGAACTGCCGCAGATCGTGGATCGCGGTCGGTTCGATGTGCGGGAAGTGATCGCCGAAATGCACGATCTGCATCACGCCCGGGGTGTAGAGCACCTGCGCCCGTTGCTGCCCGAGCGCGAAACGCGCGAAGAAATATCCCGGGAAAAGCCCTTCGACAAACCACACCAGGCCGCGGCGGGTGGAGCGCTGAAAGCGGATGCGCGGACAGAACGCCTCGAGGCCCAGCGAGCGACGGAGGTGAGCGGCGGCGATGTGTTCGTGCTTGGGCTGCGCACGCAGGCAATACCACTCCGCGCTGCCGGAATCGGCGGCGTCAGCTTCCACTGGGCGTTGGTCTGGCGAAAACAAAGCGGTCATGCTCAGGCGACGAGGAATTTTAACAGCCACGGCAGCATGCCTTCGCCCTTTTCCTTCCAGTGCCGGAGTTTGGCGAGACGCTGCGAGGCGGCGTCGCGTTCGGCTTTCGGGAGCTTCGCAAGGTGCTGCTCCATCCGCTCGATGCGCGCCGCGCCGCTGTCGAGATGCGGCTGGACTTCCTCCTTGATGAACGCGCTGGCAAACTTGCTCAGCTCGAAGTCGGCGACGTAGTGATCGCGCCGGTCGGCGGCGACATACAGCGTTCGCACCGCGCCGAACGATCGCAGCACTTTCAGCCCCTGGCTCGCCGCGCCCTTGCTCATGTGGAGCCGGGTCATCAGGTCGTCGAGCGCGAGCGGAGCCGCCGCCGCGAAGAGCAGCCCGTAAATTTCCCCGACCGACTTCGGCATCCCGAGCAGCCGGACGAAGCTGATGAAGAAATCAATGGCCTCCACCTCCAGCGGCGACATTCCGCCGGACGGCCGCCGGGCGGCGGCTTTGCGCGTGGCGAGGTTGGGGAGTTTGGCCGGCATCAGGAGGCTTTTTAGGGCACCAGTCCGTTGTGTTCAAATAAAAATGAACACGATGGACGAAAAGTTTTCCCGCCGAAATCCGCCCGTGCCGCGCCCGCACGGCGATCCCTCTTGCTGCTGCCCGCTGCCGTCGCCTTTAATGCCCAACCCAGCGCCTGCATGATCTCGATCACCGTCCCAGTTTTCAATGAAGCGGAGTCTCTCCCCGCCCTCCACGGGTCCATCCGGGAGGTCATGGTCGGGCTCTGCCGCCCGTGGGAGCTGATCTTCGTCAACGACGGCAGCACCGATGGCAGCACGGCGATCCTCGACCGCCTCGCCGCGGAGAACGCCGAAGTGAAAGTCGTCCACTTTCGCCGCAATTACGGCCAAACCGCCGCGATGATGGCCGGCTTCGACTTCGCCGGCGGCGACGTCATCATCCCCCTCGACGGCGATCTCCAGAACGACCCCGCCGACATCCCAAAATTGCTCGCAAAACTCGACGAGGGTTTCGACGTCTGCTCCGGCTGGCGCAAGGACCGTCAGGACGACGCCCTCCAGCGCAACTTCCCCAGCATCCTCGCCAACCAGCTCATTTCCTGGGTCTCCGGCGTGCGACTCCACGACTTCGGCTGCTCGCTGAAAGCCTACCGCAGCGAGGTCATCAAGGGCGTGCGGCTTTATGGCGAAATGCACCGCTTTCTCCCGATCTACGCGGGCTGGCACGGGGCGAAAATCACCGAGGTCGCCGTCAATCACTTCGCGCGGACCAGCGGCAAGTCTAAATACGGCCTCGAGCGAGTGGCGAAAGTGCTGTGCGACCTCGTGGTCGTGAAGTTCCTCGACAGTTACGCCGAGAAGCCGATGTACGTCTTCGGCGGGGTTGGTGCGGTTTCGCTGCTGGTCAGCTTGATCGCGGGCTGTTCGGCGGTTTACCTGAAATGCTTTGCGGGCAAGTCCCTCATCGATACGCCGCTCCCGCTGCTCTTCGTGATGACCGCGATCACGGGGGTCATGTGCGTCCTCATGGGGCTCCTCGCGGAAATGATCATGCGCACCTTTTACGAAAGTCAGGACAAGCGCGTGTACCTCGTCCACACGACGCGCAACCTCCCCGGGCACGCCGGAACCGCGCTTATTTCGGGATGATCAACTCTTCGCCCGGTTTGATCATTACGGGCCCGGTGGCATCGGGGTAGTTCGCCTTCTGAATGGCGGTCGCGCGGGCCCGCGTCTTGTAAAACTGGAGGGAGATTTTGGCGAAAGTATCGCCCCGTTTCACGATGTAGGTGCGCGCTCCAGGCGGGATGGGTCGCTTCTTCGGCTGGCTTTTGCCGTTCGTGGCGGGCAGCGCTTTGCTTTTGCGGATGTCCGCAATTGCGAGGAGCAGTTCGGTGTTCTTGTCGTTCAGCCGCTTGTTCTCATCGCGCAAACGGTTGGCGTCGGACTGCGTGGCTGGCGCGCCTTTGGTCAGCGTGGAGAGCAGACCGTTCTGGTCCTGCTTCCTGAGCGCTCTGGCGTCTTTTACGCGCGCGCCCGTCGGGGCGAGTTCCAGATAGCGGTCGAGATGGTGGAGCGCGTCGAGCGGCTGTTTGATTTTGTCCGAGTAAAGCAGCGCGAGCTTGTAGTGGATGTCGGCGGATTTTGCGGTGCCATCGAGGGCCGCTTCGTAGAGGGAGACGGCGGCGGCGAAGTCCCCGGTCGCCACTTTCTTCTCCGCCTTTTCGAGATTGTCCTTGGCCCCGTCGTCGAAGAGTCGAGTGCAGCCCGCGAGCGCGAGCCACGCGCAGGCGAGGACGGCAACCGTTTCACGGTGCAGGACGCGCCCCATCAGTCCGGGCATTTGACGCCGGCCCGTTCGAGCGCCTCGACCACGGTCTTCACGACCTTCACGCGGGCATACCATTTGTAATTCGCCGCCACCACCGTCCACGGCGTGAGATCCGTGCTCGTCCGCTCGAAGGTGTCTTCCGCCGCCTTGTTGTGCTCCTCCCACTTGCGGCGGTTGCGCCAGTCCTCGTCGTTGATTTTCCAATGCTTGTACGGGTCCGCTTCCCGGCGCTTGAAGCGGAGGAGCTGCTCGTCTTTGGAAATATGAAGATAGAACTTCACGAAAATCGCGCCGTCGTCGGCCAGCAGTTGTTCAAAGCCGTTGATCTCGTCGTAGGCGCGCCTCCACTCCTTGTCGGAGGCAAAACTCTCGACCCGCTCCACGAGCACGCGTCCGTACCAGGAGCGGTCGAAAATGATGCTCTGGCCGTACGGCGGGAGCTTGTTCCAAAAGCGCCACAGGTAGTGCCGCTGATGTTCCTCCACGGTCGGCTTCACCACCGAATGAACCCGCAGCAACCGCGGGTCGAGCCGCTCGACGATGCGCTTGATCGCGCCGCCCTTGCCCGCGGCATCCGGCCCCTCGAAAACCACGATCAGCGTCCGCTTCGTCTCGCTCAGCGTGCGCGTCAGTTCCAGGAGCTTGAGCTGCTGTTCCTTGAGCCGCGGCTTGTAGTCGGCTTCGTCGAGAGACTTGTGCTCCAAGTCATCAAGACCGCGGCCCTTTTTGAGCCCGTTTGGTTCACGCAGATTCGGCATGCGCCGGGTTATAGCGGACGCGCTTTTTTCCGCAAGCGGCGCGCCGCTCAGGCGTCCGCCCAGATGAACCGGATCGGCTTTTCCACCTCCGGGTGCAGGCTCTGGTGAACGGGACAGGTGTGCGCCGCGCGCTCCAGGGCTTCGCGGTGCGGGTGGCTCGCGGGGAGGGGGAGCGAAAGCTCGCACGCCAGC
>CAYQBV010000072.1:0-15665 GCA_964415705.1 uncultured Chthoniobacter sp.
CAGGCAGTCAGCGTGAGGCACACGGCGAGAGCGAGGGAGCAAGGCTTGTTCATAACGTGAATCAGCGGAAGATTGATTTAAGGAAGCTGGGCGCTTTTACAGGATTCTTACAGAGACTCAAGGAAAACGTTCGTCGGCAGCCGCCGACTTAGAAAGCTGCGGGCCAACCCTTTCACAGGAGGCCGAACTGATGCCTCAACGACCACGTCTGCGCTTTGACCGCCAGCTCCGCCGGGTTCACGGGTTTCGTCAGGAAATCATTTCCGCCAGCCAGTCCGCCCGGGCCATTCCAGGTGAGAAAAACGATCGGCGTCTTGCGGTGCGTCGGGTCGGCCCGGAGTTCGGTGCAAAGCGCGGGCGCGGACGGATCGGCGAGATCGCCATCGAGAATGATCAGGTCGAACTTTCGCTCCCCCGCCGCAGCGAGCACCGCGCCCGCATCCGCGCAGGAAACGGGGTGAAGCTGCGCCAGTTCCAGGGACATCACCATTTCGGCGAGTAACGTGGTGTCTTCATCCACGGCCAGCACCGTCGGCGGCGGGAGCGTTCTCGCCCGCTCGACCTGACGGGGTTCCACGAGCCGCGCGAGCAGGTCCAGCGCCTGCGCCACGGTGCGGGTCATCGCCTCGTGCATGGCACCGGGTTGCGCCAGCAGCTCGTGCAGCAGCGCCTCCACGGAGGCCGAGAGGCGCGCGATGGGATGATCCTCCAGATCGGCCGTGGCGTTGACGAGTTCCGTGGAATGGGTCATCAGCTCCATGCGCGAGAAATCATCTTCCGGCACGCCGCTCACGCGATCCAGCGCTGCGCGGAGCGGGGCGAGCAGGTTGGCGATCGGCTGAAAAGCCGTGTCCAGCCGCGGGGTGAGCCGCTGGGTGGCATTCGGATTGAGCGCTGTGAGGGCCGACGCCGCATCGCGCGAGGTCAGCGCACCCGGCTTTGGCACGGCGCGGATCGGCGCGCCGTTCATCGGCGGAACCGCGCGGACTCGCGGCGCAGCGTTCGGCACGCGCCCGTCGCCCGCTTTTTCCAGATGCCGCACTTCCAAGGCCTGCCGCCGCCGCTCGCGCTCCCGGTTCGCGGTCGCGAGTTCTTCGGTGAGGTTGGCAATTTCCGACCGCAGTCCGGCGATGGTGTGGCGGAGATCATTGCGCTCGCTGGCCATCGCGCGGAGCGAATCCTGCGCCGCCGCCGACGGCGTGGAATCCGTCCGCCTCGTCACCAACCGGGCGCTGGAGAGCAGGTCCACGCGGCGCTGCTGAGCCGCCAGCGCGGCCCGGAGATCGGCATTTTCCGCGCGGAGAAACGCGGTGTCTTTTTCGAGCTGCTCGCGGCTCAGCAGCGACTCGTCCGCCGAGGCATCCAGCGGATCGAAAACGCACTCCACCGTTCCAAACGCGATGCGGCAATCCTGGCGCAGATGGAAATCCGCCACCGCCCGGCCATCCACAAACGTCAGGTTCGTCGATTCCAGATCGTGCAGCCGGTAGTGCCCGTCCTCCGCGATCAGCTCCGCGTGCTGCGCCGAGACCGCCGGGTTTGCGATCTGGATCGTATTGGCCGGCCCGCGACCGATGGTGATCCGCTCGCCGGAGAGCTGATGCGTTACCTCTGAGCGGTTGGGTATTTGGATGCGGAGCGTGGGCATGGAAATCAGAAAGTGGTGCGCGCGAGCAACCTCGCTGGAGAGCAAATGCGGTGCCTCTCCTGCGGCCACTTGCGCGGGGAGCCTATTTCCCTCAGAGTCCGCGCCCTTCGCATGCTCGCTGAAATCCAACGCCGCCGCACTTTCGCCATTATCTCCCACCCGGATGCCGGCAAGACGACGCTGACCGAAAAACTCCTCCTCTACGGCGGCGCGGTGCAGCTCGCCGGCTCGGTCACTTCGCGAAAAAACGCGCGCCAGGCCACTTCCGACTGGATGGAACTCGAGCGCCAGCGCGGCATCTCCGTTTCCTCGACCGTCCTGCAGTTCGACTACGCCGGCTACCGCATCAACCTCCTCGACACCCCCGGCCACAAGGATTTCTCCGAGGACACCTACCGCGTGCTCACCGCCGTGGACGCCGTCGTCATGGTCATCGACGCCGCCAAAGGCATCGAGCCGCAGACCCGCAAACTCTTCGAGGTCTGCCGGCGTCGAGGCGTGCCGATCTTCACTTTCATGAACAAGTGCGACCGCCCCACGCGCGATCCACTCGCCCTGCTCGACGAACTCGAACGCGTCCTCGGCATCGGCGCGTTTCCGGTCAATTGGCCGCTCGGCACCGGCCCCAGCTTTCGCGGCGTCTATGACCGGCAAAAGCGCGAGGTCCACCTCTTCGAGCGCACCCCGCAGGGTGCCTACCGCGCCCCCGTTTCCGTCAGCTCGCTCGATGAGCCGGAGATTTGCGAGCGCCTCGATCCCGACGACTACGCCCGCGCGATCGAGGAACTCGAAATGCTCGACATGGCCGGCGTCGAATACGACGAGGCGAAAGTCCACGCCGGCACGCAGACGCCCGTCTTTTTCGGCAGCGCGATGAACAACTTCGGCGTGCAGCTCCTGCTCGACGCCTTCCTCGCCCGCTCGCTCCCGCCGCAGCCGCGGACCAGCGTGACTGGTGATTGGGGAACGGTGAATGGTGCTTCCGCGTCGCACGCGCCCTCCCATCACCCATCACCGATCACCAATCACACCAACACCGTCCCACTCGAAGGACCGTTCTCCGGTTTCATCTTCAAGATTCAAGCGAACATGGACCCCCGCCACCGCGACCGCATCGGCTTCCTCCGCATCTGCTCGGGAAAGTTCACGCGCGACATGTTTGTCACCCATCAGCGCACCGGCAAGCGCGTCCGCCTTTCCAGCGCCCACAAAGTTTTTGCCCAGGAACGCGAGACCGTGGACGAAGCCTACGCGGGCGACGTCATCGGCCTCGTCGGACACAACGAATTCGGCATCGGCGACACGCTCACCGAAGACCCCTCGATTCGTTACGACGAAATTCCCCGCTTCGCGCCCGAGTGCTTCGCCTACCTGCAAAATCCGAATCCCGGAAAATTCAAACAGTTCCGCCAAGGCGTGGATCAGCTCCTCCAGGAAGGAGTCGTGCAGGTCTTCGAGCTGCGCGACGCCGTGCAAAAAGTCCCGCTTCTCGCGGCCGTCGGCCCGTTGCAATTCGAGGTCGTGCAATACCGCCTCGAAGCCGAATACGGCGCGCCGAGCCGGCTCGAAAATGCGAGCTGGGCATGTTTCAAATGGCTCCCCGCCGGCACCGAAACCGCCACCCTCAAATTCCCCACCGGGTGCCGCCTCGCCTACGACAGCACCGCCCAGCCCGGCGTCCTCTTCCCTAGCGCCTGGACGCAAAAGTACTTCACCGAGCAGAACTCCGGCCTGCCCCTCCTCGACCTCCCTGGTGCGTAAACGGACTCTGGGCTGAAGCCTGGCCCGGCTGCCTCAGCCGTAGCGCAGCGCTTCGATGGGATCGAGGCGGCTGGCTTTAATGGCCGGATAGAAGCCGCTGACGATGCCGATGACGACGGCGAAGCCGAAACTGATGAGGACTCCACCGGGCGCGACGACTGGCGTGTATTCGCTTTCCGTGAGTTTCGCGATCACGCCGAGGAGGCCAAACGCGGCGGCCAATCCGAGCAGTCCACCGCACACGCCGATCACGGTGCTTTCCACGATGACTTGGACAAAGATGTCGCGGGCCTTGGCCCCGATGGCGCGGCGCACGCCGATCTCGCGGATGCGTTCGGTGATGGAGGCGAGCATGATATTGGCGATGCCGATGCCGCCGACGACGAGGCAGATGCCGGCGATGAGCCCGAGGATGACGCGGATGCTTTTGATGCTCTGCTCCATCGCTTCGATGGAATCCTCGCGCGTGTAGAAGGTGAAATCCTGGATGCCGCGGTGCGTGGCCTCGAGCAGGAGGCGGGTCTGCTCGATGGCTTCCTGGAAACGCGAGACGTCGGTGATTTGGAAGGTGATTTTGTCGAGCTTGTAGTTCGGGCCGGTGTCCACGTTGTTGACCACGTTGGCGGATTTGAAGTCGTAAAACATCGTGGTGATGGGGATCTGGACGGCCAGATTCTTGATGAAGAACATGTCCCAACTTTTGTTGGGGTTGCTGGTTTTTCGACCGCTGGAGGAGCGATCTTGGCGAACCGCCGACGGGCGCACGAGACCCTGCTCACGGCGGGTTTTTTCGGAGCTGCGCTCGTAGAAGGCATAGACGCCGATGACGGTGAAAGGGCGGCCATTGATAAGCAGGGATTGGCCGACCGCGTCCTCGGGCTTCTTCCCCGGCCAGAGATTTTTCGCGATGCCCTGGCCGATGAGGCAGACATGGCGCGCTTCGTCGAGGTCGAGTTGGGTGATTCCGCGACCGGCGGCGAGCTCGTGCTTTTTGATGGTCACAAAATCCGGCCAGCAGCCATCGACGGTGGCGCGATAGGTCTGGGCACCGCGGGTGAGCGCCGCGTACTTGAGGTTCGATTCGGGCGAGACGCAGTTCACCAGCGGCGCGCGGCGCTGGATGATCTCGGCGTCCGCCACGGTCAAACCGGGGGAGATGTCGGCGAAACCGATCTGTTCTTCGGGGGGGTCCTGACTGAGGATATCGATGCGCTCAATCCCGCCGAACTGGGTCATGGACTCCCGCAATCCCCGCGCCATGCCCTCCGAGAGCGCGAAGCAGGCGAGCAGGCTGGCGACGCCGAGGATGACGCCGAGCATGGTGAGCATGCTGCGGAATTTGTGCGCGCCGATTTCCTTCAGCCCCATGAGGAGGGAGAGCCAGAGTTTCATGGGGAAAAATTCAAAATCCGAATATCGAAATCCGAAACAAATTCAAAAGGCGGGCAAAGCGGGAAAACGGAAAAGCAAGCCGCGCGTTCTCCAGCGTTTTTCTGACTTCTGATCATTCGGATTCGTTTCGGATTTCGATATTCGGATTTCGAGTTTCCGCCGCAGTGGCGGTCCGCACATCGGCCACGATCTTGCCATCGCGCATCTCGATCCGCCGCGGCGTGCGGGCGGCGATGTCCTTGTCGTGGGTGACGAGGACGATGGTGCGGCCCTGGATGCTGAGTTCCTGAAAGAGTGCGAGGATGGATTCGCCGGTCGTGGAGTCGAGGTTGCCGGTGGGTTCGTCGGCGAAAATGATGCGCGGGTCATTGACGAGCGCGCGGGCGATGGCGACGCGCTGCATCTGACCGCCGCTGAGCTGGAGCGGGGTGTTTTTCACGCGGTTGGAAAGTCCCACGCGATCGATGGCGGCGAGCGCGCGACTTTTCCGCTCCGCGGCGCGCAGACCCGCGTAGATCATCGGCAGTTCGACGTTTTGCAGAACGTTGAATTTCGGGAGCAGATTGAAGCTTTGAAAGACGAACCCGATCTTGGCGTTGCGCAACTCGGAGAGCCGGTTGCTCCCGGCCTGGCTGGCGTCGATGCCGTCGATCAGCATGCGTCCGCTGGTCGGCGTATCGAGGCAGCCGAGGAGGTGCATGAGCGTGGATTTGCCGCTGCCGCTCGGGCCGATGATCGCGGCGTACTCGCCGGCCTCGATGCGGAGGTTCACGCCGTCGAGCGCGGTGATTTCCTGCTCGCCCACGCGGTAGCGTTTGGTGACTTCGGTGAGCTCGATGAGCGCCATCCCTGCCTACGACCGCTTCGGAGCCTTGCCCGGCTCGACGAGCATGATCTCCTCGCCCTCCTTCACGCCGTTGAGGATCTGCGCGTGATCGATGTTCGTGACGCCGATTTTGACCTCGCGCTTTTCCGTGGCGTCGCCGTTTTTCACATAGACGACCCGCTTGTTGCCCTCGCCTTTGAAGACCGCCGTGACCGGCACGCTGACGGCGTCCTCGGCGTGCCCGATGGGGATGTTCAGCGTCACGGTCATGCCGGGACTGAGCCGCGAGTCGGCCTTTTCGATCAGGGCCTTCACTTGGAAGCCTTTCACGCTGTTCTTCGTCGTGGCGATGGGCGCGATGAAGCCGATGTGCGCGTCCACGGTTTCGTCCTTGAGCGCTTCGGCGCGGATTTGCACGACCTTGTCGAGCGTCAGCCGCGCCTTGTCCACCTGGTTGATGTGCAGCTCAACGAGCAGCTTCGAGAGGTTCGCGATGGTCATCAGCGTGGTGCCGCTGTTCACGCTGGCGGCGCCGATGACGATCTGGCCGCGGACCACCGGCGCGGTCAGCACGGTGCCGTCGGTGGGTGAAAGGACTTTCGTTTTTTGCAGGCGATCCTCGACGAGTTGCAGCTTGCGCTGGGCTTTGACGAGGCCGTTTTGGGTGATCTCAAACTCCGCGGTGAGGTTGTCGAAGACCTCGCGGCTGACCAGCTTCTGCTCGAACAACTCACGGGCGCGCTGGAAGTTCTTTCGGGTCTTTTCCATCGCGAGCTTCGCGCCCTCGATTTCCGTCAGCGCGCTGTCTTTTTCGGTCAGCAAATCGCGGTCGTCGATCTCCACGAGCAGGTCGCCCTGCCTCACCGTCTGCCCCGGCACGACGTGCAGCGCCTTGAGTTTGCCGCCGACCTCGGATTTCACCTCGAGTTGGAAAGCGGGCGTCACCTCGCCGCTCACGTCGATGCTCGACTCGATGTCGCGTTTCTCGACGCGGGTGAACAGCTCGTCAGCGGCAGGCGCGTTCGTCGCTTTCGGGGAGAGCTTGCCGCTGCAAAAAAGCCATCCGCCGCCGGCGAGCGCGGCAAGAGCGAGGATGACAGCGGTTTTTTTCATGCAGGCAGGTGGGGCGAAACTCAGCGCCGGTTTAAATAAGCGGCAGAGGGAATTGTCGCAATCATACGTCTGCGTTGGGAATCCGGGCGGCGGGATTTGCTTAGGCGGCGAAAAGGCGAACTGAGCGGCACCCTGGAGTGTGCCGCTCAATGGTCCCCGGCAAACGCCCCGAACTACTCCAGCCGCTGGAGCGTGGGCAGGCGGTATTTGGCCTTAAAGGCGTCCTCGCTCGCGGCGACCTGCGCGGCGTCGAGGTAGATGACCGTCGGCTCGCCGTCGAACTCGACCTTGTGCAGGCCGTCCACTGCCTTGGTCAGCGCGCCGGGCACGTCGGCCAGGCTCTGGAGCGCCACGCCGTTGATTTTCTTGATGACCAGGTTCGCGAGTTCCTCGTAGCCGACCGTGATGTCGGACGGCAGGACACGGTGGAGGAAGACGATCTTCTTCGGACCATCCCGGAAAAGCTCACTCTGCTGCCGGTCGAAATAGACAAACAGCTCGGGCGCTTTTTTCATCCAGTCGCCGCCAAACTCTTTCAGGAACTGCCGCGACAACTCCCCGAGCACCAACCCGCCGAGCACGTAAAACTTCGGCGCGCGGTCGAAAACATACGGCTCGATGACGTAGCTCTCGACGGGACGGTGGGCGAGTTTCAGTTCGAGTTCCTTGGTTTCGCCCTTGCGGAAAACGGTCAGCTTCAGCGCCTCGCCGTCGAAGCGTTTCGTCGAAAACAAATGCGCGATGCCGATCTTGCCGTAGTCGGGATCCGTGTAGTTGCCGTCCTGATCCACGGCCTCGCCGGCGACCTTCAAAATCACGTCGCCCTTTTCCACTCCGGCCCGCTCCGCCGGTCCGCCGGGGAGCAGGTCGGTCACGTAGATGCCGCCGCTCTGGCCGCCGTTGAGGCCGATGTAGCGGCGAAACTGCGGGTCGCGCGTCTGGGCGGTGGTGATGCCGGAGCGCGGGAAACCTTTGTAGGGCGGCTTCGCTGCGTCGGTCAGGAAATGCTGGATGACAGGCGCCGGGATGAGGTCGGCATTGTTCGTGGCGGTGTCGTAGCGCATCACGAGGCCGGCGAGTTTGCCGTCTTTCACCACCGGCAGCGTGAAGCTCGAATCCCGGAACTGCAGCGGCGTGGTCAGGCGGTAGATGAGCAGCGGCGAGTCATCGGTCGGGTAGCGCGTGATCTCGGCGGTGGTCATGGTCGCCTTGGTGACGAGCAGGTTGCCGGTCGCTTCGAGCTGCCAGACGGAAAGCGTATCGCCGACCGCGGCGGGCGCGACTTCGAGCGGCTTGATCGGCTTGAGAAACGCCGCGTCGTCGGTCTTCAGCAGCGCGAGATTGGCCTCGTAATCCACCACGTCGACCATCGCTGGAACCTTCTGCCCGCCTTCGGGCGTCTCGAATTCCACGTAGTTCGCATTGGCCACGAGTTCCGCTGTCACGAGCACGCGGCCGCCTTCCAGCACCGTGCCCACGGCGCGGCGCGAATACGGCGGCCGCTTGCCCCACGGCCGGGTGAAATCCCACGCCTGATTGGTGACGTTCACGCGGATGACGGAGAGCGTTTTCTCGGGCTTCGGCTCCTCGGCGTGGGTGGCCGGGAGGACGAGGATGAGCAGGAGGAGGACGGAAAAAAGGGAGCGGCGCATGGCGGAAAGTGGTGTGGGGCTCAGCGGGCGGAACCGAGGTTTTGCTCAGCGAGGACGTTGTAGCGTTTCCCGATCCGCGCGCGCGCGGCCTCCACCGCCGTGCGCTCCAGCACGAGCGGGCGGCCGTAGCCGACAAACTTGATCACGTAAAACTCCGCCTGGGCCTCCAGCGCTTCCGCCAGATCCTTGAGCGTGCGGATTTTTCGGTCATTGACCTCGTCCACGATGCCCTGCTGAAACTCGCCGAGATACGTGTTCAGCGGATCCGGCAGCAGCGCGCTCAGCACCACGATTTCCGGGCGCTCCTTGTAGAGTTCTTTGCTGATGAAAAAGTCGTAGTGGAAGTTGATCCGGTCGCTTGTGAATTGATAGGCGGCGAGCAGATTGCGCGAGAGCGGCTGGAAGAGCAGTCCGCCGAACAACACGTAATGAGGCTGCGTGTCGTAGGTCGTGGCCAGCATCGTGAACGGCCACGGCCGGTCGAATGTCACCGTCACCTCGACGGGTTTCTTGTCGCGCAGGATGGAAAACTTCACCGTGTCCCCGAGGAATTTCCGCTCCGCGACCTCGCTCATCAGCACGCGCTCGCCCTCGAGTTCCACCATCCCGTCGCTCGCGATGTCCAGCCCGTCGATGGTCAGCAGCACGTCGCTCACGAGCACCTTGCCCGCGCACACGCCCGCCGATTGCACGCTGGTCACGATCACCCCGCGATCATCGTCTTTCAGCCCGAGCGCCTTGCGCATCGCGGGGTTCAGCGTGTTCGCGATGCCGATGGAAAGGTCCATGTAGCGGTCGTAGTGGCCGTCCTTGATGTCATCGAGAAAGTGCTGAATCACCGGCGTCGGGATCATGTATCCCACGTTCTGCGCGACATCGCCGGAGAAGCCCTGAAAGGCCACGCCCACGACTTTCGTCCCCTGCATCACCGGCCCGCCGCTGTTACCGGGATTGATCGCCGCGTCGATCTGGATCGAGAGATGCGAGTCCACCACCGAGTGCGTGTAGGTGCGAAAATCGATCCGCGAGACGATGCCCTGCGTCACGCTCATGCGGTCGCCGCCGATGGGGTAGCCGAAGACCGTCACCACCGATTCCAGCGCCGGGATCCCGCCGAGCGGCAGCGGCTTGGTGCCTTTGAAAAAGGCGGCGTCCTGCACTTTCAAAATCGCCAGATCGCAGTCATGGGCGATGTGCTCCACCGTCGCGATGTACTTCTTCGGGTCGTTCTCCTTTTCGACTGTCAGAAAGCGCGCGTTGCTGACGACGTGCGCGTTGGTCAGCAACCGGTCCGCCGAAACCACCCAGCCCGTCCCGCTCCCGCCGCTCATCCCGCCGGGCAACCACGGCACGCGGTAATTCGCCTCCTGCGCGGTGTTGTTGATCCGGGCGATGCTCTTGCGGATTTCATTCGGCTCGGCAATCGCCGCCGCGGTGAAAAGGAGAGAGACGAGCGCAAAGCGCGAGAGGCTGAAGGTCATGCTGGAGAGAGGATGCCCACGCCTCCCGGACGGCGCAACAGGATTGTCGGCGGTCGCGAAGGCGGTGGCTGGCGGCTTTTCACCACGGATTTCACGGATGACGCGGATTTTCAGAATTCCGAAATCCGTGGCATCCGTGAAATCCGTGGTCACCCTTTCGTCCTCCCCGTCTCCCGCTCGCGAAAAGATGGAGGTCCTTCGCCTGCGGCGCGGCCGCCGGCGTCCGCCGGGACGCCGCTCAGGATGACGACAATTGGGTGCGCGCCCATTTCGTTTCGCGCTTGCTCACGGGTCAGTGGGCGGAAAGGTTGCGCTCCACCTTTTTCTTTCCATGAAACTCCGCCAACTCCTCCCCGCCCTCGCGCTCGTCTGCCTCGCTGCGATCACCGCCCGCGCCGATGAATGGAAGCCCGCTGACGGCTTCACCAGCCTTTTCAACGGCAAAGACCTCACCGGCTGGCACTACAAAACCGACCCCGATCTCGACGGAAAAGCCGCAGCCACCGATGGTCGCTACTCCGCCGCCGGCGGCGTACTCACCGTGCATCCGCACGACGTCGCCAAAGGCCCGCGGATCCGCCAGCTCTGGACGCTCCGCGAGTTTCCGAAAGACTTTGTCCTCCGCCTCGAATTCCGCGCCTCGGTCAACGCCGACAGCGGCATTTTCCTCCGGGCCCCGCAACTCCAGTGCCGCGACTACCTCGTCGCCGGCCCTTACAAGGAACTGAAAGCCTACAAGCCTCAGGACTGGAACGTCATCGAAGTGACCGTGAAAGACGGCATCGCCCACTGCACCTGCAACGGCGAAGTCCTCGAAGCCGCGCTGAAACTTCCCCCCACTGGCCCCATCGGCCTCGAAGCGGACAACGCCACCATGGAATACCGGCGCATCCAGCTCAAAGAGCTGCCGTGACGCCCGTTTGCTTCCGTGTCTCGTCGAAGGACCGATAAAACAGGCGCGCGGCTCCGGATTTCCGACACGGCAGTGGACAATGTCCACGGACGGACGAACATCCGGCATGGCCATTCCGAAAAAGCAGCAACTTAGTTCCGCGCTGAGCCGCGATCTCACGCGCCCCGGCTCCAAGGGGCTAATCAAGGTTGCGAACGACCGCGCCCGCAAGACCTACACGGCCAGTATGGACGGTGCCGTCTGGGTGTTTTCGCACAGCCAGCCGGACGCCGCCTATTGGAGCGGCGTGAAGCACTACGGCAGCGGCCCGACGAGCAAGATCCGCATCCGCCGGACGCCGGTGGACACCGTCGTGTAGCGGCGGCGCGAGCGCGGTGCATCACGGGAGGAGGTGCGCGGAAAAACGCTGGCACTGACCGTGGGGTCGGCTTAAAGGATGATGTTCTTTGCCCCTCCTATGAAAATGCCCTCTTTGACCCGGCTGACGCTCGTGTTGCTGACGATTCTCGGCCTCTTTGCCGCAGGCTGGCTGTGGCTCCGCGAAGCTCCCCCGAGCACCCTGCTCGCCGAGGCTCCTGCGCCTCCCGCTGCGGCGGAAGTCGCGCCCTTGGAAGCAGGTGCCCCGCCTCCACCACCCATCCTCCCGGGTCAACCCACCACGCCGGTCGCCGAGCCGGATCCCCCGCTGCCTGCTCCGCATCCGGTCCGGGCCATTCTCCCGATCGGGGCGGCTGTGGCGAATGTGCCGGCGCGCGAGAATTTCGCGAGCGCCTGGCGGACCGAAGACCACCCGGGAATCAAGGACTTCAACACCTGGGCCAAGAGCTACCTGAAGGCCGATGAGGCGGGCAAGCGGGTGCTCCTGACCGCTGGAGTCAGGCTCGCGGAGACCCGCCGGGAGGCGCTCACCGCCTTGATCAAAAAGGACCCGCGCGCCGCCATCGCCGCCGCAGTCCCACTCGCCGTGCGGGCGCAACTCCCGCCCGCAGTCACCGCCCTGCTCGAAGAACGTGTTTCCGGCGTCGGCGAACTCGCGCTGCTCGGGGCGCTCGGCACCCCCGGAAAAGCCGTCGCGGAACCGGCCTACCGAACGGCCACCGTGAACGGCAGGGAATACCGCGCCTCTGTTTATGGCAGGCGGGAGGCGCAGGCGACCAAACCAGAGATCTCCATCATCGGCGTCGCGGTGGGCAAAGCGCTCGCCGTTTCCGAAAGCCCCCTCCGCGTGCTCGAAGCCGGCGAAGCTCCCGCCCCTGACGCCCCGCGCAACACCACGTGCCCGCTCACCGGCGAAGACTCGGCGCTCCCCGCTGGCGTGCTGACTCCGAACTCCATCAGCGCCGTGGATGTGGCGGGCAAGGTGCAACTGCTCTGCCAGTGCCGCCAACACCGCATCGTCCACGTCGCGGACTACGAAAAAAAGCTGATCGCTGCGGAAGACGCCGCCGGTCCCTATGCTGGAGCGCTGGACACGCGCGGAGCGGGCGACGCGCGACCCGAAATCTTGACTGCGGCCAATGGCCAGCCCGGCACCTCGGGGGTCACCGGACGTCCGCCGCCGAGCTGGAGCACTGGGACGAAGAAGGTGATCGTCATCCGCGTTGATTTCTCCGACCGACCGGGCGCGCCGGTTTCCGATGCGGCGGCCCTGAGTCTTTTTGCCGGTGCCAACGGGGTCATCAATTTCTACGCCCAAAGCTCCTACGGGCAGGCCGGTATCGCGGTTACCGCCGCCGACATCACCCCGGTCTATCGCCTGCCCGCCACTGCGGTGACCTACGCGACCAACGGCCAGAACAACCAGCTCCACACCGACGCCCGGGGGCTCGCCACAGCCGGCGGTTTCGATCTGGCGAACTACGACCGCATCTGCGTGGTCTTCACCTTTCTCGGGAACATCGCCGGTTCACAGATCACCTACGGCGGGCTCGCTCAGGTCCAGGGCCGCAATCTGTGGGTCAATGGCGAGTATGACTTCCGCGTCATGGCGCACGAACTCGGGCACACCTTCGGACTACTCCACGCCAATCTCTGGCAGGTCGCCGACGGAAATCCTGTTTCGACGGGCGGATCGAGCACGGAATACGCCGATCCCTTTGATTCCATGGGCGGGGGCAACACCGACATCCGGCATCACTTCAGCCCGTGGGGAAAGAGCCTCCTCCATTGGATCCCCGACACCAGCGTGCCCACCATCACCGCGAGCGGGACTTACCGGCTCTACCGCTTCGACCACGCTGCGGCGACGACCACGAACAACCTCGCCCTCAAAGTCGTGCGCAATGGCACGCAGGATTATTGGATCGGCTACCGGCAGAATTTCCCGACCAATGCTTCGCTCGCCAACGGAGTCTATGTCCTTTGGGGGCACAACCGCGTGCAGCAGAGCGACCTGCTCGACATGACCACGCCCGGCACCGGTGCCAACGACGCCGGGCTGGCGATCGGTGCGTCCTTCCGCGACGCCGATACCGGCATGACCATTCGGCCTTTGGCCAAAGGCGGCGTCACCCCCAACGAATACCTGGATGTGGTCGTCGATTTCGATCCCTTCATCGAGTGGTTGCCGCCCATCGTCAGCGTGGAAAAAAACAAGAGTTCGGTGACGCTGACCGCGAAACTCAACCGCACTTCCACCAGTAACGGTGCGATCAGCGTGAACTATGCGACGGCCGACGGCACCGCCGTAGCGCCAACCAATTACACAGCGCAAAGCGGCGTCCTGAGCTGGGCCGCCGGAGACAGCACGCCAAAAACGATCACCATTTCGATCGTCCCAAATCTCCCGTTTTTCGGGGTGAAAACCTTCACCGTGACCTTCAGCAACCCGACCGCCGGGGCGCTGCTTTATGTCCCGACTGCAACCGTCAACATCGGCGCGGCCGGTACGGTGGATACTTCCTTCAACTCGGATTTTGTGGACAACGCTGTCTATCAAACCGTCCTCCAGCCCGATGGGAAGCTGCTCATTGCCGGGGCCTTCAGCGTGCCCAACAATGGCTTCGCCCGGCTCAAGCCGGACGGCACCGTGGACGCGGCATTCGGCTCCAATGGCGGCGTGGATTCTCTCCCCGTCTATGCGCTGGTCCTCCAGCCCGACGGCAAGATCCTGATCGGCGGTGACTTCACCGACGTGGACGGCACGCCGGCCAATGGCGTCGCCCGGCTCAATGCCGACGGCACGGTGGATGCCACCTTTGACGCGGCCGGCGGACCCACCAGTCTGGGCTACAGCTCCGCGGTGCGCGCCCTGGCCCTCCAGCCCAATGGCAAGATCCTTGTTGGCGGCAGCTTCACCAGCTTCGCCGGACTCCCGCGCGAATATCTCTGCCGGCTCAATGCCGACGGCTCCGTGGATCCGACGTTTGTGGGCCCGGATTTCTCCCAGCCTTACAACTGGAAAATCTCGGTCATCGTTATCCAGCCCGACGGACGGATCCTGTGCGGCGGGCGATTTTTCTTCGGTTCCGAGAATTTGACCCAGAAATCCGGCATCATCCGGGTGCTGTCCACCGGGGCGCTCGACACAACGTTTGATCCGCAGCGCGGGGCCGGTGCCTATGCCAACCCCGGCTGGATTCAGGAGGTGAAAACCATCGCCCTGCTGGCCAATGGCCAAGTCATCATCGGCGGAGAATTTAACGGCTTCGGAGGGACGACCCTGCTCGGCAACTACTCCCGGAACCGTCTCGCCCGACTTAGCGCCACCGGCTCACTCGACAGCTTCAATCCCAACGTCGATTCCACCTTTACCTACCCCGACCCCGCCTCGTCGGTGGGCGCGCTTTACCTCGAGCCAAATGGTGCCACGGTCCTCGTCGGAGGAAAGTTCGCCAAAATCGGGACAACCGCCATGAATTCCATGGCCCGCCTGAACATCAGCGGATCGGTGGATAGCACTTTCAGCGTCGGCACCGGATCGACGGGCGAGGTTTATGACATCACTAGGCAAGCCGACGGCCGGGCTTTTTTTGGCTCTGATCTGGGCACCGTCCAAGGCATCGCCAATCGCTCCGTGTTCCGGGTTTTCACCAGCCCCGCGGCGCTGCCCGGCCAAATCAAGTTCAGCTCCGCCACTGCGGCGGGAGCGGAGGGTAGCTCGGTGGTCATCACCGCCACTCGCACTGGGGGGAGCTACGGCGCACTCTCCATGAATTACGCCACGCAGACCCTCACCGCCGAGGCGACCCGCTTCACGCCAGTTGCGGGCATTCTGGCGTGGGCCAACGGCGATACCGCGAGCCGGACGATCACGATTCCGCTGCTCGATGACGCCATCGCCCAAGCCGACCAGACCTTGGCCCTGAATCTCGGCATCCCGATGGGCGGCCACGCCAACGCCGCACCGTGGCAGACCGTCGTCACTGTGGCCAGCGGAGCGCCGCTCGGGCTGTGGCGGCTCGGGCTGTTCACGCCCACCCAGTTGCTCGATCCGAACATCAGCGGACCGAACGCGGACTTTGACCACGATGGCATGACCAACCTGATCGAATACGCCTTTGGCACGAACCCCTCGCAAGCCGGCACCGGCACCATCGTCCTGAACGGCAGCGCGATCACCCAGCGCGGCACCGTGACGACGAAGTTGCAAAACATTCCCAACGGCGTGGACTTCCGGGCGGTCTTCGGGCGGCGCAAAGATTACGTCGCGGCTGGCTTGACCTACTCCGTGCAATTCAGTGCCGACCTTCTCTACTGGAAGACCAGCACCGCCACGCCCACGCTGCTCGCGAGTGACTCGGAGATGGACGCCGTGACGGTGCCGTATCCGCTCTTTGTCAACGGCAAGAAAACCCGCTTCTTCCGTGTGCAAGTGACGAGTAACGCACCATGACCGCCCGGCGGCCACGCGCTCATTGCGCGAGGTGGCGCAGGCAGG
>CAYQBV010000073.1:0-15553 GCA_964415705.1 uncultured Chthoniobacter sp.
GGCCGCGCTCCCCTTCACCTCGCCATCGCGGACGCGCTTTTCATCACGCCCGAGGGCGGGAGGGGCGGAAAGAATGGCGTTGCGGCTGATGCTACGGGTGCGTAGAAAGTGCGCCCTTTCCGCACGCCTCATGTCCTCCTCTTCCTCGCCGGGCCTGACCCGCACCCAGTGGCTGATCTGCGTGATCGCGTCGATCGGCTTCGCTTTCGACATCTATGAGCTGCTGATGCTGCCGCTGATCATCAAGCCGGCGATGGCGGCGCTGAGCGCGCCGCTGGTGGAGCAGATGGTGGCGGGGGGGATGGCGCGGCCGGAGGCGATGGCGCTATGGCTGCCGGGCGGGGAGCGGTATGTGCAGTGGGCGCGGATGCTGTTCTTTGTGCCGGCGATCGCGGGCGGGGTCTTCGGGCTGCTCGGGGGGTATCTCACGGATCTGCTGGGGCGGCGGCGGGTGCTGACGTACAGCATTTTGCTTTATGCGTTTTCGGCGTGCGCGGCGGGGTTCGCGCAGACGCTGCCGCAGTTGCTGTTTTTCCGCTGTCTGGTTTTCATCGGGGTGTGCGTGGAGTTTGTGGCGGCGGTGGCGTGGCTGGCGGAGCTTTTCAAGGAGCCGCAGCAGCGGGAGAAGGTGCTGGGCTACACGCAGGCGTTTTCGTCGCTGGGGGGGATCCTCGTGGCGGTGGCGAATCTCGCGGCGGCAAAGTGGGCGCTGGAGCTGCCGGCGATCCACGGCGGGCACGAGGCGTGGCGCTATACGCTGATCTCGGGGGTGATCCCGGCGCTGCCGCTGATGCTGATCCGGCCGTTCCTGCCGGAGTCGCCGGAGTGGGCGCGGAAGCGGGAGAGCGGGCAGCTCAGGCGGCCGAGCATCGCGGAGCTGTTCAGCCCGGCGCTGGTGCGGACGACGGTCGTGACGACGCTGGTTTTCGCGGCGAGCTACGGCATCGCCTTTGGGGCGATCCAGCAGCTCCCGCAGATCATCGGCGCGGCGGGGCTCGGGACGCCGGCGGAGCGCGGGCAGAAGGAGATCATCGCCACGGCGAAAGCGGCGGTGGGCAAGGCCGTGGCGGAGGCGAAAGCGGCGGGCAAACCGGAGCTGACGCCGGGGCAAAAGCGGCAGATCGCGGGCAACGCGAGCGACGAGGCGGTGGCGAAGGTCTCGACCGCGCAGGAACTGGGCGGGCTGGTCGGGCGGGTGATCTTTGCGGTGCTGGCGACGATGATCGTGAGCCGGCGGGCGCTGCTGCGCGTCTTTCAAATCCCGGCGCTGCTCTTCGTGCCGTTCTTTTTCTGGTGGATCTCGGGCAATCTCGGGGGCGATACGCTGGGGCTGGTAAAGGCGGGCATCTTCCTCGCGGGGCTGCTGACGGTGGCGCAGTTTTCGTTCTGGGGAAATTACATCCCGCGGGTCTTTCCGCTGCACCTGCGCGGGACGGGCGAGAGCTTCGCGGCGAACATCGGCGGGCGCGTGATCGGCACGGCGGCGGCGTGGTTCACGATCACGCTGTCGGCCTCGACTCCGCCGAGCGCGGCGAAGATCGCCGTGATGGGCGCGCTCGTGGCCGGCGGCTACGCGCTGCTCGGCGTGGTGCTGACGCACTGGCTGCCCGAGCCGCCGCAGGAACTCGAACCGCACGAGTAGCTCGTTGCGCCGCCTTTCCACCAACCATGCAAACTGCCGAACAAGCCCAAGCTCAGCTCGAAGCCCATCTCCAGGAGATTATCGCCTGGCATTTCTCGCCGGAGACGGGCTGCCCGTTCTGGCTGGATTGGGCGAGGAAGAACTTCGATCCGCGCGCGGAGATCAAGTCGTTCGCGGACCTGCTGAAGTTCCCGCATTTCGAGGACGAATGGCTGCGCGATTTGCAGCCGGAGGTTTGGGTGCCGGCGGAGTTCAAGGGGAAGCCGTTTAACATTTTCGAGACGGGCGGCACGACGGGGATGCCGAAGCAGCGCATCGGCTGGAATGACTTCCGCGTGGATTACTCGGAGTTCAGCGAGAAGGTCAGCGACGAGCATTTCCCGCGCGGCGGCGCGTGGCTGATGATGGGGCCGACGGGGCCGCGCCGGCTGCGGCTGGCGATCGAGCATCTGGCGAATGTGCGCGGGAGTTCGTGCTACTTCATCGACCTCGATCCGCGCTTCGTGAAGAAGCTGATCGCGGCCAAGCAATTCGACGTGGCGCGGCAGTACATGGATCACGTCGTGGATCAGGCGGCGGTGATTCTGAAGCACCGCAAGGTGAGCGGGCTGTTCACCACGCCGAAGCTGCTCGAAGCGCTCGCCGAGAAGGTGGACATTTTCGCGGCGGGCATCCGCGGCGTCTTTTGCGGAGGCACGACGATGCTGCCGCAGTACGTGCGCTTCATCGTGGAGGAAGTGCTGGAGGGGCGCATCGGTTTCTACCCGACCTACGGCAACACGCTCATGGGCCTCGCGGCCAGCGTCCCGCTTTTGCCCGAGGACAATTTTTCCATCACTTACTACGCGCCGCAGCCGCGCGCGGTGCTCCGCGTGGTGGATCCGAATGACACGGCGAAGACCGTGGACTACGACACCTGGGGCCGCGTGGAGCTGACCACGCTGACGAAGGAGTTCTTCATGCCGCGCTTCCTCGAGCGCGACGAGGCGCTGCGTCGCAAACCCCGCGCGCCCTACGCCTGGGACGGTGTGGCCGAGGTGCGGCCCTTTGGCGCGATGACGAAGACGATCGTCGAGGGCGTGTATTGAGCGCGGGTTTTTCCGCCGGAAGAAAATGGTGCGCCGGGGAATGAGGCCGGGCATGGTCGCGCAGTGAATGATCCTGAAAATACGCGCCCGGAGGGGGGACTCGAAGTGCGCAGTTACTTTGTCCGCGGGCGCAATGCGCTGCTCACGCGGGCCGATTTTGGCGACCTGTATGTGGACTACTATCTGCATCAGGGGCAGCTCGGCGCGCAGCACGATCCGGCGCACGATGAGCTGCTGAAGCAGGCGCTGGCGGCGATGACGCTGCATGCGGCGTCGCGTCCGTGGAGCGAGGCGGTGGCGTGGACGATTCATCTGCAGCAGCCGTTGCTGAATCTTTTCGTGGCCGGGGACAACCGGCGCGGCACGGTCGTTGGCCAGCTTTTCACCGAGAATGTGAAGAAGGACGGGCGACAGCTTTTCATGGCCGATGTGGTGCGCGATCGCGGCGAGTCGCGGCGCAGCGCGGTGGAGTTCCCGGGTGGCGATGTGTTCCGCGCGGTGGAGGAATACTACCGGCAAAGCGAGCAACGCCCGGCGCGGTTCTTCCAGTTCGGCCCGGAGGATTTCGTCTTTCTCTCGGCGCAGCCGCAGTGCGATCTGGCCTGGCTGGAAACGCTGGACGATGCCGCGATGCTCACGCTCGATGCGACGGAGGAGCTGAGCCTGCTGGAGACGCGGCACTATCGCTGGGAGTGCGGCTGCTCGCAGGAGCGGATGTTTGGGGTGCTCGCGGCGGTGATGAAGCAGGATCCCGACGGACTTTTCGGCGAGGAGGAAACCCTGCGCATGAGTTGCCCGCGCTGCGGGGCGCGGCACACGATCACGCGCGAGGCGCTGGAGGCTTACGTGGATGGCCGATGACGATTTCGCGCGGCGCTTTGGCGGCGTCGCGCGGCTGTTTGGCAACGCGGGGCTGGAGCGGCTGCGGGCGGCGCATGTGTGCGTGATCGGCGTGGGCGGCGTGGGCTCGTGGACGGTGGAGGCGCTGGCGCGCTCGGGCGTGGGCGCGCTGACGATGATCGACCTCGACGATGTGTGCGTGACGAATGTGAACCGGCAGCTCCCCGCGCTCGACGGGCAGATCGGGCGGGCGAAAGTGGACGCGCTGGCCGAACGCGTGCGGCTCATTCAGCCGGGGTGCGCGGTCGCGGGTGTGACGGAATTTTTCACCGCGGCCTCCGCGGCGCGGTTGCTGGAGACGCGCTACTCGTTCGTCATCGACGCCACGGACCGGCTGGCGAACAAGTGCGTGATCATCACGGCCTGCCGCGAGCGCGCGATCCCGGTGCTGACGATGGGCGGGGCAGGCGGCAAGCGCGACGGAACCGCCGTGCGGGTGAGCGATCTCGCGCACAGCGTGCAGGACGAACTGCTCCGCCAGGTGCGCCGGAAGCTGCGGCGGGAGTGCGGCTTTCCGCGCGGGGTGCGCGCGGATTTCGGCGTGTCGTGCGTGTTTTCGTCGGAGCTGCCGGTGTATCCGTGGGCGAATGGCACGTGCGCGCCGGAGCCGGAGCCGGACAGCAGCCTGAAGCTCGATTGCGCGACGGGCTTCGGCACGGCGACGTTTGTGACCGGCGCGTTTGGGTTCGCCGCAGCGGGGGAAGTGGTGCGCCAGCTCGCGCTTGGGTAGGCGATGCGCCGCTATTTCGCGGGCGCGGGTTTGCGGCGGCTGGGGTCTTCGAGAATCCAGATGAGCATGGCGCTGGGGTCGCGGTTCGCCCAGGCGTAGGACGGGACGGCGGTGAGGGCAAAGGGCGCGTCGCCTTCGCCGAGCGCTTTGGTTTTCAAGACGGTGACGCCGCCGAGGAGCTCGGGGCGATGCTCGGCGGTGATGTCGTTGCCGGCCGGGAGGACGACGTTGAAAAGGTCGGCGGTGGGCTGATCGACGGATTCGAGGCAGTAAAGAATCGGGCCGCGCATGAGGGCGACCTTGCCTTGGTTCTCGGCGATTTTTTCGTGCGGATAGACGCGCCGCGCGGGCATGGGGAGGTCGAGTTCGATCACGTCGCCGGGCTTCCAGCTCCGCTTGAGATGCACGTAGCCGTCGGGCTGCGGTTGGGCGTCGGCGGCCTCGCCGTTGATTTTGAGGGCGACGGCGGGGCCTCGGGGAAAGCTACGAGGAGACTCAGAGACAGGCTTCTTAAGGAAGGCTTTCACATCGTCAAAGAGGTAAAGATCGCTCGGCACCGGACGGCCTTGCGCCCATCCCGGGATGCGCAGGCTGAGCGTGAACTCGGCGGCCTTTTCCGGAGCGACGGTCAGGCGCACGCGGCCGTTCCACGGGTAGTCGGTCTGCTGGGTGAGCTTGAGCGGGAGGGTGTCGTCGAGCTTTAGCGTGGCGTCGCCGGCGGCGTAGAGATTGACGAAGACCTGCCCTTTACCCACGGCGTAAACGAGCCCGCCGACCTGCGGGATGATGCGCGCGAGATTGGTGGGGCAGCAGGAGAGGCCGATCCACGGGCGGCGGCGCGAGTTGGCTTTGGCGATGAGCGGGTTTTGGTAAAAGAACTGGTCGCCCGCGAGCGAGATGCCGGAGAGGGTGCCGTTGTAGAGCGCGAGTTCCATCACGTCGGCGTATTTGGCGTCGGCTTTGAGCAGCGCCATGCGGTGCTGCCAGAGGACGTGCGCGATGGCGGCGCAGGATTCGCAGTAGGCGGCGTTGGGCAGCACGTAGGCGTCGCTGAAACCCTCGTCGCGCCGCTCGTTCGTGCCGAGGCCGCCGGTGATATACATCTTCCGCGCGACGACATCCTCCCAGAGCCGGTCGAGCGCTTTTTCGTAGCCGGGGGCGTCGGTGAAACGCACCACGTCGGCCATCGCGCCATACAGGTAGCAGGCGCGGACGGCGTGGCCCACGGCGTCGAACTGCTCGACGACTGGCTTGTGATCCTGCATGCGGCCGTTGCGGATGCGGTGGAAATTGCGGCGGGTGAGCCGGCGCTTCTCGGCCTCGGGGAGGTCGTCGGGGACGGGGTTTTGGAATTCGCTGCCCGGCACGAAAGGTTTGCGCTCGGTGCCGTGCGCGTAGCCGCGTTCGTCGATGAAAAACTTCGCGAGTTCGAGGTAGCGCTGGTCGCCGCTGGCGCGGAAAAGTTTCACGAGCGCGAGCTCGACCTCCTGGTGCCCGTCCACGTCGTAGCGTTTGCCGGGGCCGAAGAGGCCGTCGATGTGGTCGGCGAAACGCTTCGCGGAATCGAGCGCCTTGGTCGTGCCGGTCAGGCGCTGGTGCTCGGCGGCGAATTCAAAGTAGTGCCCGGCGTTGTACATCTGGTGCATGAGCCGGAGGTCGCTCCAGCGCTGGTCCTGCTCCTGGATGATGAAATACGAAATGAGGAACCCGTCCTTTTGCTGCGCGGCGATGATGCGGTCGAGCATGCCGTCCACGCGCAGGCGCAGCGGCTGATCGGGGAAGCGCTGGAGCGAATACATCGCGCCTTCGAGGACTTTGTAGAGGTCGGAATCGAAGGCCGAATGGCCCGACGCCTTGCCCTCGGCGACGCCGGCAGCTTTGTCGAAATTGGTGAGGTGTCCGTCCTTTTCCAGCTCGTTCAATGCGTGCGGGATGGTCACCGCGGCGGCGGCTTTCTGGCGCGGTCCCCAGAAACCGTCGCGCAGTTCGACCTGCTTCACGGGCACTTCGGTGAGGCCGCGTTTGGGCGGCACCTCCGCGTCGGCGGCGGCGGTGAGGATGAGTGAAAGGGCGAGGGCGATACGTTTCAGAACAGGCGCGGCGGTGAGTGCTCCGGGGAGCATACGCGTCCCGCGTGTTGGCGAAGGCGTCCCGCCTTCGCGAACTTCCTGCGGCGCGCGATCCGGAAGGATGCACTCCTCGCTGGACGACGTCGCAGGAAGTGCGTTTTGGCGGGACGCCGAAACCAACACGCCAGAGGCGTGTGCTCCCCGGAACTCCGCGCGCTGCGTTTTCTGCGAGATGGAAAACAGTCGTTTCAAAGAGGTCATGGAATGTGTGCTGGTTTAGAACGTGTGAATGAAAAGACCCGACCGGAGCTTCGGCTCGAACCACGTGCTCTTCGGCGGCATGATCTGGTTGGCATCCGCGATGGCCATGAGCTGCTCGACGGTCGTGGGATACATGCTGAACGCCACGGCGGCTTTGCCGGAATCGACCAGCTTCACCAACTCGCCGGGGCCGCGGATGCCGCCGATGAAATCAATACGCTTGCTCGTGCGCGGGTCGTCGATGCCGAGGAGCGGCGCGAGCACGCGGTCTTGCAGCGCGCTGACATCGAGCTGCGAAATCGGGTCGGCATCGGGCGCGGGCCGCCAGGAGAGGCCATACCAGACGCCGTCGAGATACATGCCGATTTCGCCGGGTCGCGCCGGGCTGGGCGTGCCGCCGTGACGCAGGGTGAAAACGCGGGAGACCGCTTCGAGTAGGGTGTCCTTTGTGTGCCCGTGGAGATCTTTGACCGCGCGGTTGTAGGGCAGGATCTGGAGCTGGCTCGCGGGAAAAAGGACGGCGAGAAACCAGTTGTAATCCTCGCTGCCGGTGTGCGCGGGATTCGCCTCGCGCCGCTCGCGGCCCACGCGGCAGGCGCTCGCGGTGCGGTGATGACCGTCCGCCACGTAGGCGACGGGGACGTTGCGGAACTGCTCCACGAAAGCCTCGCCGCCCGCGATGCGCCAGACGGTGTGCGCGATGCCATCGGGCGCGGTGAAGTCGTAGAGCGGCGCGGTTTTCAACGTGTCGGCGACGAGCGCGGCGATGCCCGCGGAGTCGCGGTAGGTCAGGAACACGGGGCCGGTGTTGGCGCTGAGCGTGCCGATGAGCCGGGTGCGGTCGTCCTCTTTGTCGCGCCGGGTTTTCTCGTGCTTCTTGATGATGTCGCGCTCGTAGTCCTCGATGTGGCAGACGGCGGTGAGGCCGGTCTGCACATGCGCGCCCATGCGCTGCTGGTAGAGGTAAAGGCACGGCTCGCTCTCGCGGATGAGCGCGCCGTTTTTCTGGAGGGCGAGAAAGTTTTCGCGCGCCTGCGCGTACACCGGATCGCTGTATGGATCGGTCTCCGGCGGCAGGTCGATCTCGGCGCGATCCACGCGGAGCAGGGTGTGCGGCTTGCCCGCGGCAAGCGCGGCGGATTCCTCGCGATCGACGACATCGTACGGGACGCAGGCGACTTCGGCGACGAGGGCAGGCGCGGGGCGGAGACCGGTGAAGGCTTGGATGCGGAGCATAGGGCGGAGAGGAAAGGGGATTCGTCGCCGCGGCGCAAGCGCGAGCGGTGGCCATGAAGTGCTGTCGTCCTTCGCTCCATTCCCGCCCGCCTTCGCCGGCCCGGAATTTCGCTCAGAATGGCGGCAGCTTTTTCAACGCTCCCACCGATCTCCCGCTCAGTTCACGTAGGCCGCTTCGTTCGAAAACAGCAGCGCCTGCGCGTATGTTTCCCACGGCGTCAGCGGGCGGCGGTCCACGATGTCGCCCTCGTTCTGGATCGCCTTGGTGCCGCTGGCGCTTTTCTTCGCCTCGGCCCGCTTCGCGACGATTTTCGCGGTGACCTTGAGATCGGCCCCGATGTTGCCGCCTTCCGACTGGGTCTTGGCTTCGAGGCCGAGGAACTTCACCGCCATCTGGAGTTCCGCCGGCTTCGGGTTGCGCTGAAAGATGACGCGATACACGGCGACGATACGCGAGAGATCGTCGCGGGCTCCGGCGACCTCCGGCCGCGCGATCACGCGCCGCGCCACGTCCACGGCCATCGCGCTGTTCATCAGGAAAAGCGCCTGTTGCGGCACGATGCTTGTGGTGCGCTTGCTGTTCGTCATGTCCGGGTCGCTGAAATCGAAGCTCTGCATCAGCTCGGGCAGATTGCCGCGGTCGATGTAGCCATAGACGGAGCGGCGGTAGCTGTACGGTTCCTCGGTGAGATTGACCGGCTGGCCGCCCACGGTGCGGTCGAGTTTGCCGCTCATCGCGAGCAGGGAATCGCGCATCGCCTCGAAATCGAGCCGGCGGATATTCGCGCGCCAGAGCAGGCGGTTTTGCGGGTCGGTCGTCTCGTATTCGGGTTTGGTGTCGCTACTCACCTGGTAGATCCGCGAGAGCATGATCGCGCGGTGGAGCTGCTTGATGGACCAACCCTTTTCCATGAAGTACGAGGCGAGATAGTCGAGCAGTTCGGGGTGCGAAGGCGGCTCGCTCTGCGTGCCGAGGTCGTCGGGCGTCGGGACGAAACCTTCGCCGAAATGGTGCATCCACACCCGGTTCACAAGCACGCGCGCGGTCAGCGGATTCGTCTTGCTGGCGATGCACTGCGCGAGGTCGAACCGGCCGCTGCTGTCCTTCGGGAAAGGCACCGGCCCGCTGGTGGGCGAGAGCACTTCGAGGAAGCGGCGCGGGACGATCTCGCCGCGGGTCTCCGCCTGACCGCGGATGAAAACGGGGGAGTCCTTCGGCTTCGACGTGTCGGCGATGGTCATGGCGCGCACCGGGACGCCGGGGTGGGTGAGCAGGAGTTCGTTGATCTTCGCGGAGCTTTGCCCGGCGCGGTTGGCAAACTTGCGCGGCCCGCGGTTCGCCATCTCGCGGAACTGCTCCATGCTCGCGCCTCCGCCGGCCTCCACCTTGTAGGGCATCTCGAGGAGCTGCGCGACGGCGGGATCGAAGCCGGGGACGGGCAGCGCGCGCGAGCCGGCGGCAGCTTTGAAAAAATCCGTCGCGCGCGGCTGCAGGCTGGCGAAAAGTTTGTTGTAGATCGCCGCCACGTCGTCGAGCGACTGCGGTTTGGCGTCCTTGAGCGCGGCGACGACCAGCGCATTCGTGGTGATCTTCGACGGCTTGCGGCGCTCTTTTCCGCCGGTCGCGGGCGGCGGTGCGGCGGCAGCCACGTACTCCGCGATGATCGCCGGTGCCTTCGCGGCGAAATCCGCGGGAGCGACATTCATCAGCGCGCGGAAGGGCGCGAAGACGGGATCGGTGGAGCGCACGTTGCGGGCCACGTCCTGCGCGAGATCGGGGTCGAGCTTGCGCTGCTTCATCATGTCGTAGGCGGCCTTCATTTCCGACGCGCTGGCATTGCCTTTCCGGGCTTGGGCCGCCAGCAGGTAGCCCGTGGAATCGGCGCGAAATTTCGCCGTCTCGTCCGCGAGCGTGCGGTAGTAGCCGTCGCGGATTTCCTGCTCCAGCACGTCGAGTTTGCCGTGGAAATCAGTGAGCTGATCCAGCGCCGGCATGGCGATCACGGGCTTTTCCCCCGACTCCGTGATGCTCGCGAAGACGCCGTGCAGCGCGTAGTAATCCTTCGTCGGGATCGGGTCGAATTTATGGTCGTGGCAGCGCGCGCACGACACGGTCAGGCCGAGGAAACCTTTGGTCACCGTGTCGATGCGGTCGTTGATCACGTCGTTCGCGTTATTGAACCGCTCGCCGACCGTGATGAAGCCGAGCGCGGCGAGCCGCGGGTCGTCGGGCTTGATGTCCGGCAGTTTGTCCGCCGCGAGTTGCTCGACGATGAACTGGTCGTAAGGCTTGTCCTCGTTGAACGCCTTGATCACGTAGTCGCGATAGGTCCAGGCGTAGGGAAAGCGGTAGTCCATCCGCCCGTTGTTCCCCGCGCCGCCGATGGTGTCGGCGTAGCGCGCGGTATCGAGCCAGTAGCGGCCCCAGCGCTCACCGTAGGCCGGCGAGGCGAGCAGGCGCTCGATGACTTTCGCAAAAGCCTGCGGGGACTCGTCGCTCAGAAATTCCGACACCTCGTGGGGCGACGGCGGCAGGCCGGTGAGGTCGTAGGTCGCGCGGCGGAGCAGCGTTTCCTTGCTCGCGTCGGGCGAGGGGACCATGCCTTTCTCCTCGATCTTCGCGAGGATGAAGCCATCCACCGCCGTCCGGCACCACACGCGGTTCTTGACCGCCGGCACCGCGGGCTTCGTCACGGGCTGGTAGGACCAGTGGTGGCGGGCCTTGTCGGTCAGGCCGGTGAGTTTGGTTTTCGGGACTTCCTTGCGCGGATCGGGCGCGCCCATTTTCACCCACTCGGTCAGCGCGGCGATCTGGTCGTCCTTCAGCTTGCCGCCCTCCTTGCTCGGCGGCATCTGCAAATCCTTGTCCTCGTATTTCACCGCCTTGAGCAGCGGACTCGCCTCGGGATTGCCGGGCACGATCGCCGGTCCGAATTCACCGCCCTTGAGCAGGCCGTCGCGCGTGTCGAGGGTCAGCCCGCCCTTGGACTTCCCGTTTTCGAGGCTGTGGCACTTGTAGCAGTTGTCCGCGAGGATCGGGCGGATTTTGCTCTCGAAAAAAGCGGCCTGTTCCGCCGTGGGCTCCACCGTCACGGCGGCGAAAGCGGGCACGGCCACTCCTGCGAGGGCGGCGAGGACGAACGGGGTGGCACGCATGGCGGTTACGCGATGATGTCCTTCACCACGTTGCCGAAGTTGTCCGTGAACCGGAAATCGCGGCCGTTATAGCGATAGGTGAGCTTTTTGTGGTCGAAGCCGAGCAGCGCCAGGATCGTGGCGTGGAAGTCGTGGATGTGGACTTTGTTCTCCGCCGCCCGCGCGCCGAACTCGTCGGTGGAGCCGTAAGTCGTCCCGCCTTTCACCCCGCCGCCGGCCATCCACGCGACCATCGCGCGGCCGTTGTGATCGCGGCCCGGCGAGTCGTTGCCGTTGCGGTCGCGCACCACGGTGCGGCCAAATTCGCCGCCCCAGATGACCAGCGTGGAGTCGAGCAGCCCGCGCTGCTTGAGGTCCGCGAGCAGCCCCGCCGCCGGGCCGTCCACCGCGCCGGCCTGCCGCGCCAGCGCCACGTCGAGCTGGCTGTGATGATCCCACCCGCCCGCGTTCACCTGCACGAAGCGCACCCCGCGCTCTACCAGACGCCGCGCCACGAGCATTTTCGCGCCGAGGTCGGAACCCCGCCCACCGGCTTCGTTCATCCCATACATGTCGCGCGTCGAGGTCGGCTCCTTCGAGATGTCGAACGCTTCCGTCGCCTCCGTCTGCATTTTGAAAGCCATCTCGAACGCCTCGATGCGCGCCTCGAGCTGAGCATCCTTTTGCAGCGCCGCCGCGTGCATGTCATTGAGCTGATGCACCAAGTCGAGCTGCCGCCGCTGCCGGTCGGAGGACGTGAACTGGTTGCTGATGTTCAGCAGCACCTCGTCCAGCTTCATTTTCGGGCTGTAGTTCACATTGCACCCTTGGAAAACCCCCGGCAGGAACGACGCCTGCCGCCACTCCGGCTTGCCGCCGAGCGTCACAAAGCCCGGCATGTTCTGATTCTCCGTGCCCAGCCCGTACACCACCCACGAGCCCATCGACGGCTTCGGCAGTTGCAGCGAACCCGTATTCATAAACCGCTGGGCCACATCGTGCGCCGGGATGTCCGTCCACATCGAGCGGATGATCGCCATTTCATCCACGTGCTCGCCGAGCTTCGGGAAAACGGAACTCACCGGGATGCCCGACTTGCCCATCGGCGTGAACTTGAACGGCGACCCCATCGCCACGCCCTGATGCCCCGGGATCGTCTTCCCGTCGAACTTCGTCAACTCCTCCTTCGGGTCCCACGTGTCCACCTGCGACGGCCCGCCTTCGGCAAAAATGTGGATCACCGCCTTGGCCTTCGCCGGCCAGTGCGCCGCGTGCGGCGCCAGCGGCTTCAGCGCCGTGGCCGGCCCGGCCTCCGCGCGCAGGTCCAGCCCGAGGATCGACGCCAGGCTCAGCGCGCCCATCCCCATGCCCGTGCGTTCGAGAAATTGGCGTCGCGTGAAAATCATGTTTTCCAGCGAAAGCGAATGTTCGCGGCGATACTTATCCGGGCAGGAGCAGGCAGGATCGGTGTTCATAAGGGAGTGGGGTGTGGGAGAACGTGGTTCATATGGGCAACAGCGGCAACGAAAGATATTCGGACGGGGTTGGGTGGCGGCGGATGGGTTTTTTTACGGGCATCTCTCGAACGAGCACGACACGGGCCTAATTGTTCCGTTGTTGATTTCTCACGTTGCTCCCGCCCCCCCTCGACTCTTGGCGTATTCTCGCTTCGGCGGTGAAGTTTGTTTCCCGGAGCCTGGATTGCCCCTAATTTTCAATAAGCATTCCGTCTCTTTATCCCAACTTCGATGAACCTTCCAAAACTCGCCCCTTCCCTCATTGTCCCGCTCCTTTTTACCTCCCTCGCCATCGCGCAGGACAAACCCGCCGCCGCCCAATACCAAGGATGGAACCAGGCCGGTGCGCTCGCGCTCATCACCACGCCCGAGGGCGCGAATATGCCGGCGGGCGCAGTGGTGGAGGGCTTTCCCGTGCTCGTGCGGCTGGACAAGGACTGGTTCGACTTCACCAAGGCGAAGCCCAACGGCGACGACGTCCGCTTTGCCACCGCCGCCGGTGCGCCGCTGCCGTATCAGATCGAGGAGTGGGATGCGGCCAAGGGCACGGCGAGCGTTTGGGTGCGCGTGCCGAAGATCGAGGGCAACGCGCGGCAGATGATCCGCGTGCATTGGGGTAAGGCGGACGCTGCGGGTGAGTCGAACGCGAAGGCGGTTTTCAATGAGGCGAACGGCTACGCCAGCGTGTGGCACATGGCCGAACCGGTGGTGGATGACGCGGGCGGCACCGAGTCGAAGGACCAGGGCACGACGCCCGTGGCGGGGATCGTCGGGCAGGCGCGGCATCTTGCGGGCCAGCAGGGCATCTTTGGCGGTGACAAAATCACCGGCTACCCCAAGGGCCTCGGCCCCATGACCACGGAGGCGTGGTTCCGCGCCGAGCAGACCAATGGCACGGTCATCGCGTGGGGCGAGGAAAAGCGTCCGCGCAAGGTGATGTTCAACTTCCTGAGCCCACCGCGCATGGCCATCCAGTGTTACTTCGCCGATGTGGAGGCGAAGACGCCGCTGGCCACGAACCAATGGTTTCACGTCGTCCACACCTATTCGGACAAAGACTCGCGCGTGTATGTGAACGGCGTCCTCGACGGCGCTACGACACCGGTACTCGATATGCCTGAGACCTCGCGCCTCTGGATCGGCGGATGGTACGGCAACTACAAGTTCGTCGGCGACATCGACGAAGTGAGGATCTCCAAAGTGGCACGCTCGGCGGACTGGATAAAGCTGCAATACGAGAACCAAAAGCCGCTGCAAACGTTGGTGGGGCCAATCATCCAGGCGGGCAATGCCTTCGCGGTTTCACCTGCCACAGTCACGGTGGCGGAGGGAAAGAGCGCGATCTTTACCGCGCAAGCGGGCGGGGCGCAGAAGATTTATTGGACTTTGAAAAGCGCGGGGCAGGAGAAACTCGTGGCCGTGGATAAGTTCGCGTTCACCTTCGCCGCCGGGCGCGTGTCGGGCGACCAGACGGCAACGCTGCAATGCCGGGCAGTCTTTCCAACCAAGGTCGAGACCAAGGAGATCGCGATCACGATTAAGGAAACGATTCCCGATCCGGTCTTCACCTTGAAGGCTCCGGCGACTTGGGACGGACGGACGACGATCGAAGCTGTGCCGCAGGTGACCAATCAGAGCACCATGCAGGCGGGCGGGGCCGGGGAGTTAAAGACGGAGTGGAACGCGGGACCCTTCGCGGTGATCAAGGAGGTCGCGCCCGGTAAACTCATCCTCAAGCGGGCGCAGAACAGCGGGAAGTTGACCGTGACGGCGACGATCAGCAACGGCGGCCAGTCGGTCACGCAGAGCGCGACCATCGTCGTGACCGAACCAAAGACCGATCTATGGGTGGCACGCACGCCGGCGAAGGACGAGAAGCCGGAGGAAGGCCAGTTTTACGCGCGCGCCGACAAGAACGAAGGGACGCTCCATTACAATGGCACGCTCGCCGCAGCCGCCGACACGGTTTTTCTCAAGCTCTACGGCGACGACAAGCTCATTAAGACCGAGACCGCCAAACCTGCGGCGGACAAGACCTATGTCTTGTCCACGAAGCTCAAGCCGGGGCTGATCAAATACAAAGTGGAGTTTGGCACCAAGGCCGGCGGCCAGGAGGCCGTGCTGGAGACGGTGGGTAACCTCGTCTGCGGCGATGCCTATATCATTGAAGGTCAGTCCAACGGGCTCGCGACCGACACCGGCGAGAAATCCCCGCCGGACACCAACGAGTGGATTCGCAGCTATGGACGCCCCTCGCAGAACCCGAAAGACAACCAGGGCAACCTCTGGTGTCTGCCGGTCTGGAAAGCCCAAAAGGGAGAGAAAGCCGAGCTGGGTTGGTGGGGCATGGAACTGGCAAAGCGCCTGCTCGAAAGCCAGAAGATGCCCATCTGCATCATCAACGCCGCCGTGGGTGGCACGCGCATCGACCAGCACCAGCGCAGCGCGACCGATCCAACCGACCTGACCACCATCTACGGTCGCATGCTCTGGCGCGTGCAGCAGGCGAAACTGACCCATGGCATCCGCGGCATCCTCTGGCATCAGGGCGAAAGCGACCAGGGCTCCGACGGACCCACCGGCGGCTATGGGTGGGAGAGTTATCACCGGCTTTTTGTGGAAATGTCCGCCGGCTGGAAAACGGACTTCCCGAACGTGCAGAACTATTACGTTTTCCAAATCTGGCCCGACGCCTGCAGCATGGGTGGCAAGAAAGGTTCCGGCGATATGCTGCGCGAGAAACTGCGCACCCTGCCGGAGCTGTATGCGCGCATGGGGATCATGTCCACCCACGGCATCCGCCCACCCGGCGGCTGCCATTTTCCGCTGACCGGCTGGGCCGAGTTTGCCCGCCTCATCCAGCCGCTCATCGAGCGGGATCACTACGGCAAGGCGGCCACCGTCTCCATCACCCCGCCCAGCCTCCGCAAAGCCAGCTCTGCCAGCAAGGACACCATCACCCTGGAGTTTGATCA
>CAYQBV010000074.1:0-15521 GCA_964415705.1 uncultured Chthoniobacter sp.
TTCATAAGCGGCGCCCTCCTCACCCTCCTCGACGACCCCGCCGCCTACCGCCACCGCTCCGCCCTCTCCTGGCAGCGCGCCGCCGAACTCGCCTGGCCCAACCGCGCCCGCCGCATCCTCGCCTGGCTCGCGCTGCGGTGAGTTCTCCGCCATCAGGTTCCCCTCTCACGGTCACGCCCACACGAGCGTAAATTTTTTGGCCCCTGTGAAATGGGGACGCACCCCTCGGAGCGGCACACTCCAGGGTGCCGAACTGCCATCGCGCCGGAGGCGCCCCTCCTTCAGTCAGACGGTGAGAGCGCCGGGCTTAGCGGAAAAAACTGGGCGCTGCGCGCGCTGGACCTTCGGCACCCTGAAGTGTGCCGCTCCACCCGCACTCAAAATCCCTTCGTCGCCCGCGCCTTCTGCATGAACTCCTCGCGCATCCGGTCCTTCTCCGGGCCGCCGATGTCCTGGAGCGTGAGGCTCTTGTCGTATTCCACCGAATACGCGTAGCGCAGCGTGGTCGCGGCGGGACCGGCGCCCGGCTTGATCTCCACGTCCCACATGAGCAGGCCCTTCGCTTTGTCGAAGCGCTGGTAGTCGGCGTCCTGGCTGAGCGGATGCGAGGTCTCGCCGAGGGCCACGCGCAGGGTGTCGCTGTCGCCGGTGTTGGGCGTGCGGTCGCGCAGGATCAGACGGGCGGGCGCCTGCTTGTAGTTGTCCACGACGATCTCATAGGTGAACGAAAACTGCCGGTTGCCACCCTGCACGATTTCGGCGCGGTCGGCGAGTGCACGGCGCGCGCGGAGCTGGCTGTCCACGCCGAAGCTGATCGCAAAGCCCTGCCCGGACGCGATGGTCGGAATATCGGTGCGGCCCGTGAATTCGCCGTCGAGGAAGACGTTGACCTTGCCGCCGAGGAGGTCGCGACCAGTGTTGTTGCTGAGCGACGCTTCGCGGAAAACGCTGGAGGTCAGGACTGGCGCGGCCACGTGGTAGAACTTCGATTTCATCCGCCCGGCGAGCACCGGCACCATCTGCGCATCGCGCCGGCTTTGCAGGCTGACCGGCTGCTCGATGGTGTAAACCACACTCCCCTGCTCCGCCTTGCCGCCTTCGAGCGCACGCAGGTTGCCGATCCGCTCGGTCAGTTCCATGAGCTGCACGCTGGCCGCGGATTCATTGGCGGCAAAGTTGGCGCGCAGCATTTCATCGACGGAGTTGCCGCGAAACTGGCGGGCCAGCGCCTCCTGCCGGTGGGCCAGCGCCTGCGAATACTTCGACTGCGCGGCGGTGCGGCTTTGCTCGGCCACGGCCCCTGCCTGCACCTGGACAAAGAGCGGCGAGAGCTGCGGATTGTAGGCGCCGACCGACGGCGACGCGGTGGAGAGCGCGAGCTTCACTGCTGACCAATCCTCGCCGCTGACCTGATGCACGATGGCATTGAATTCCATGCCGACCTCGCCCTTCGCCGTGTCGCCACGGAAGTTGTAGGACGGATCCCAGCCACAATCTTTGACGAGGTAGTTCAGCTTCAGCGAGGCCGGACCCGCCGCGGTCTTTTGCAAATAGACGACGGCCTCGTAAGCAACCGGAGGACCGTCGGCGAGCGTCTTCCGCCGGCCTTCGAGTACTGCGAGTTGCTCGGAGTTTCCCTCGATCTCGAGGTCGAGCTTCATGATCTCCTGCGACGCCTTTTCGTATTCGTCGAATTGCAGCTTGGTGATCTTTTGCAACTCATCGGCCTGCAGGACGCCGTGGGTCATCTCGCGCTCCGCGGCCGGGGCCACGAAATTTGCGCCCAGCCGTTTCAGGAAATCCTGCCGGATGCGCCGCAGCGCGATCTCATTGCGCGCGACGGTCGAGGCTTTGCGCAGCGCCTTGATGGACTGCTCCAGTTTGGCCACGTCGCTCTGCGCCTGCGCGGCCTCGTCCGGCGTCTTGGTGCGAAACGCGACCGAGCGAATCTCCACGCCTTGCGGCTGGTCGGCATAGACGGAGTTCGGATCGGTCGCCGAGGGCAGACCCGAGACCACGACTTCCATCGGCGCAGCCGCCGCGGCGGGAATCTCGACGACGCGCGAAACCAGCGCTGTGCCTTGATAAACCGTGACCTCCGAGATTTTGCCGGTGAGCACAGTCGGCGGTTGCGCTGTGGAGAAGCTGGTCGTCAGGGCAGCGATGACGGCGGCGAGTGAGGCGAGAGCGAGAGTTGGTTTCATATTGGTAGGGAGGAAACGCGGGGATTGGCCGGATCTTTCAAAAAAGATGAGGCAAGATAACCGACACCTACACCGCACCGGCGCACGGGAGCGGTCACCGCGAAGCGCGTCAGCACGGTTTCCGGCGAGGGCGCCGAAAACAGCCCGCGAGGGCGCGTGCGCTCCCCGGGAGCGGCACACTCCAGGGTGCCGAATCACCACCACGCCGGAGGCGTCCATCAATCGGTCGGGCGGCGGGAGCGGCGCGGCAGCAGGGGGAAAAATTTGGCGCTGCGCGCGCTGGGCGTTCGGCACCCTGGAGTGTGCCGCTCCGATCACTGAGGGCGCTACTTCTTCGGCCACTGCCAGGCTTCGTCAAAAAAGCCGGCGTCGAGGACGAGGCCGGGCCATTTGGTGTCGGGCGGGGTGCGGAGGTCGATGACGGCCCAGTCGGGGAGTTTGGGGGTTTGCTGGGCGTTGGTGAGGAGCGCTTCCTCGCGAAAGGTGACGCCGCTGTTGAGGACGATGTAGCGGCTGGGGTTGGCGGGGTTTGGGTAGATGAGGACGGGCGCGTGCTGGGTGGCGTCGTAGGTCTGGCCGGCCAGGGTGAGTTTGTCGCGCGTCCATTGCAGCGGGAGGCGGGCAAGGATTTTGGCGAGGGCGGCGTTGCTGCCGGGATCGCCCCAGAGGATGAGGTTGGAAGCGGCCACGTCCTCGGCGGTGAGGGCGGTGTCGTCTTTCACGCGCACGTCGCCGCGGAAGACCTTTCGCCAAAAGCCGATGGCGTGCTCCATCTCCGCCGCCGCCCACGCGCCGACCTTGTCGTTGAGCGGCTTCCCGGTCGGGCGGACGAAAAGGAACGACGACATGAAGGCGTGGTCGATGGGGCCGCAGGCGATCTGATTCTTGCCGCCACTAGCAAAGCGAGTCTCCCATTTACCGTTGATCTTGCGAAACCGGAGGCCGCCCTTTTGCGCCTGTGTCTTCAATGTCTGACCGTCGATTGTCGCGGTGCCGTCGTAGGAATTTGCGGCACCAAAGGCCGCCACGTTCTTCGTTTCCGCCTTTAGCATATAACCATTCCCGACAAGCTCTGCACTGATGTCTGCTCGCTCCCACTCTTTCTCTAGCTGAGTAACGTAGAGCCATTCCATTCGCGGATAGATCAGCGAGTAAGTCGTGAAGTGAACCTTCCTCGGCATCTCCTCCCGCCCTTTCACCGCCGCGCCCGTCACGATCTCCTCGATCTTCGGTTTCGCGTCGGGGTGGTATTTGTGCGCGGTTTGCGGGCCGATGATGTGCGGGAAGGTGAGGCCCTCTTTTTCCGCGAAGCGGAGCATGATGTCGGCGGCCTGCTTCTGGCCGTCGATCTCGCCGGAGTAGGCCACGGTCGTGGTGTTGGCGAGGTTCGCGGCGTAGAGCGTGGCGTCGTACCAGCGGTAAAGCACCTGCTCCCACCACGGCGGCGGCGTCTTGCCCGCGGCGAAGACGTGATTGTATTCCGCCGTCTCCGCGAAGCCCGCGCCGGGCGCGACCGCAGCCCAGCGCCCCGCGAAGTGCGTGCCGAGGTGCCACGTGCTCGCGCCGCCCATCGAGAAGCCGCGGACGCTGATCCGGTTCCGGTCGATGCCGTAGTGCGTGCGCGCGTTTTCCAGCGCCTCGAAGAGATCGACCTCGCCCGCGAATTTATTCGCGCAGCAGTAGCGCCCGAACGGGTGGAGCATGATCGCGCCGGGCGGTGCAAACTCGCCGCGGCTTTTCATCCGGTCGGCGAGGAAGCCGAGTTCGGTCGCTTTCTCCGAGCGCCCGCGCAGCCAGAAGTCGAGACGGCGCAGGGTCGCTTCGCCGGGCTTCCAGTCGTCGGGAATGACGAGGCCGTAGGGCTGCACGGAGCCGTCGATTTTCGAAATGTAGCCACGCACGACGAGGCCGGTCGCGGAGTTCCACGAAGGCTGGCCGTCGCGCAGTTCCTGCGCGCGCTGGCGGCCGAGCGCGAGCTGCTGCCGCGCGGCGTCGAGGTGCTTCGGCTCGAAGAACTCGTCGTAGCGCAGCGCCCAATCCACAGACTTGTGAAAGATCATCACGTCCGGCAGCAGCGCGAGCAGCGCGGGCTTGGCCTTGAGCGCCACCCGCAGCGCGTCGATCTCTTTGCCCAGCGCGGCGACCTCCGCCGTGAGCGCGGCGCGATCCGCATCGGGAATGGCGATGCCGGGTGGCGGGATCGGTTTCACCTCCGCGGCAAAAACGGCACCGGCGAGCAACAGCGCGAGAGCGGCGGACAAAAGGCGGGAGAACATGGCGCGCGCAAAGTCGCAGACGCCCAGCGGGGACTCACGCGTTTTCCACCTCCGCACCGCACCCAAAAAGTGCAGGGGCTCCCGACCGAAGTCGGGAGCCCCTGGTTTACCCTGGACCAACGCTGTTCCGCCGCGTGTGTGTGTTTAGGCGCGACTGTCCCGCCGGCGGCGCAGGCCGAGAAGCATGACTGCCCCACCGACGAGAGAGACGATGCTGCCGGGCTCGGGGACGGCGGTGACGCGACCGTCCAAGGTGAGGTCGTAACGACTGTCGAGGCCGATGTCGTTGTTCGTGAAGCCTTCGATGTAGGATTGCAGGAGTTGCTGGTCAGACACGCCGCCCAGCAGGGTGGTGCTGGTGAGGTAGTCTTTAGACAGGTAATCGGCGTCGAAGTATTGGTCGCCGCCGGTCGTGAGGAAGTTCGCCGTCGCCACGTCGAGAGTGAAGCCGGGAACGGGCACACCGTTGACAATCACCGGCGTGCCGTTGGCCAGCGTCACTTCGAGGATTCGGCTGCCCATGGTAATGACGGTGCCGGTCGAGGATAGAACGAGCGGCTGGGCTAAAATGTCATAGACCACAGTGAACCCGCTGATTTGTGCGAAACGGCCGTCGGTGCCGGCGGGCGTGATGCCAGGGGCAACACTGTCGGTGGTTTTCGAGTAGGCGTTTTCGAGCAGCATTTTGAAGTCGGCTGAGGTCACGTCTTCAACGACGGCTAGGAGGTTGCCAAAAGGCGACACGTCGAAGGTTTCCAACCGGGTGATCGTCCCCGTATTGATCACCTGCCGGATGCCGCCGCCGTTCACGAAGGAGACCTGCGGAACATCCACACTGAAGCCAGCGGCGAGGCTCTGCGCTTTGTCGAGGAAGGCGTCGGCCACGAGGTTGCCGAGGTTGGTTTCGCGGAAGCGCACCTCGGACCGGTTCAACTCCACCGAGGTAGTGCCGAGATTGGTCGCCGCCAAAGTCGCGACGAAGTTCGACACGGGAGTGACCACGTTCGCCTGCACCGTCGGATCGGATGCGACGCCGTGCACAGCATCCACGGTAGTCGAGGCGACGCGCTGCGGATTCGAGGAGGGATCGACAGTGACATTGCCGCTAGCGTCCACGTTGAGCGTGATGCGTCCGAGGTAGCTGTAGTTGTCGCGCCCGCTGACGATCGGGATGCTATTTCCGCCCATGTCCTGCAGGCCACTGATGATGGGGTAAAGGGGTTGGTTCGGCGCTTGCGTCGGGTTGTTGTAGCCGGAGACGGGAACGAAACCCGTATCGGTCACGCTGCCGGGAGCGGTGGCGCCGTAGGTGGCGATCGGGGAGGGATTGGCGATGTTGGCGAGCAGTTCGTCGCCACCACCCGCAATGATGAGATTGATGCCGGGATTCAGTAGCGGCACGAGCGCCTGCTCGTTGGTGAGCCCCTGAAGATGGCTGGAGAGGACGATGATGTGGGCACCCTGAGTCTGGAGAGAAGCGATCTGGGTGTTCACGGCCGCGGCTACGTTATTGACCACGACGTTTCCGGGAGTTGACACATAGGGCAGCGTCTCCGTGGTCGCGCCGATGATGCCGACCTTCTTCACACCAGCAGGAGTGTTGACGTTAATCATCGTGCTCGGCGCCAGGCGGCCGGCGGTAACGTGGGCTTGGAGATCGGTGTTGGCCGAGAAGTCAAGGTTGGCGGAGAGAAACTTGGTCGCATTCGTGGTTTGCGCGTCGCCGATGAACTCGGCAAGAACCTGCGGACCGAAGTCGAACTCATGGTTGCCGATGGTGACGGCGTCGTAGTTGATCAAGCTCATGCCGAGCGCATCGTAAAAGGTGCGGGAGCCGGGCGCGCCGCTATCGAGGCTGGCCTGAAAGATCGCCCCGGCGAGGAAGTTGTCGCCTGCCGAGATGGTCACCACACCGTGATTCAGCCCCTGGTAAAACGAACGGGTTTCATCGACGAGACTCTTAAAGCGCGCGATGCCGCCGTAGTTGGCCGCCGTGCCGCTGCCGAGATTGATGAGTTTCGACTCAGCGTCGTTGTTGTGCAAAACGGTGACGCTGTATTGCGCGTGGGCTGCGACCGCGGTGACAGCGGCAATGCTACCGGCGAGGATGGTGCGTTGAAATGCGGAGGTCTTTTTCATGGAGCTGAGGATGGTGGGCTGTTTGGTGTTTCTGTGTTGTTGATGGCGGCCCGTGATTTGAGCCGCGCTGTCTTTTCCACCGGCTCCGCAAGCGCTCAAGCAACGCTCCGTTATCTTCTCGCGGCGAATGTGCCGAGCGTGCGGCGTCGGTCACAGACGGGCGAAAAATGTGACGACAGCCGCACGTTCGTCGCGGTTGCGCGGCGGTTGTGGCAGAGTCGCCGGAATTGGTCGGCCAGACGGACCGCCCGGCGGGAAATGGGCAACGCGCGAACGCCTCGAGAACTTCCTCGTCGTATCGGATGCCGTTGGATTTTTCCATCGCGCGACCCCCGCCGCTCGGATGAAATGCGTGCGCCGATGTCTTCCACCGCCCTTTTCCGCACGCTCAAGCAGTCGTTTGGCTACGACTCTTTCCGCCCGCTGCAGGAGGAGATCATCACCGACGCGCTGGCCGGGCGCGATGTCTTCGCGCTGCTGCCGACCGGCGGCGGCAAGTCGCTCTGCTTTCAGCTCCCCGCGCTGATCCGCGAGGGGCTGACCGTCGTGGTTTCGCCGCTCATCGCGCTGATGAAGGACCAGGTGGATGCGCTCACCGCGAGCGGCGTGGCGGCGACGTTCATCAACTCCACGCTCGGCGCCGCGGAATCCAAGGCGCGGCTGCGCGGACTTTTCAACGGCGAATACCGGATGCTCTACGCGGCGCCCGAGCGGCTGATGCTCGACGGCACGATCGAGATGCTGCGGCAGTGGAACGTGGCGCAGTTTGCGATCGACGAGGCGCACTGCATCTCGGAATGGGGCCACGACTTCCGCCCTGAGTACCGCCAGCTCGCGAAGCTGCGCGACGTTTTCCCCGGCGTGCCTTTCATGGCACTCACCGCCACGGCCACCGAGCGCGTGCGCGGCGACATCGTGAAGCATCTCCGCCTGCGCGAACCGCGCACCTACGTGGCGAGCTTTAACCGGCCCAACCTCGCCTACCGCGTGGTGCCGAAAGCCAAGCCGTACGAGCAGACGCTCGCCTTCGTGCGCGGACGCAAGCGCGAGTGCGGTATCATCTACTGCTCCAGCCGCAAGGCGACGGAGAGCGTGGCGGAAAGGCTGGTCGCCGATGGCATCGCCGCGCGCCCCTACCACGCCGGGCTCGACGACAAGGTGCGGGCGAAGAATCAGGAGCTTTTCCTGCGCGACGAAATCCACGTCATCTGCGCGACCATCGCCTTTGGCATGGGGATCAATAAGCCGAACGTGCGCTTCGTCCTGCACTACGATCTGCCGAAGAACGTGGAGGGCTACTACCAGGAAACCGGGCGCGCCGGCCGCGACGGTCTGCCCAGCGAGTGCCTGCTGCTTTACAGCTCCGGCGACGTGGTGAAACAGACCGCGTTCATCGACGAAAAGCCCGACCCCGAGGAGCAGCGCGTAGCCCGCGAGCAACTCCAGAAAATGGTCCACTACGCGGAGTGCGCCGCGTGCCGCCGCGCCGAGCTGCTGCGGTATTTCGGTGAGGAATTTGGCGAGCCGAACTGCGGCGGCTGCGACAACTGCCTCGAACCGCGCGAGACCTTTGACGGCACGCTGGCCACGCAGAAATTTCTCTCGTGCGTCTATCGGCTGCGGCAGGCCTCGCGCTTCGGCGTCGGCTTGAACCACATCGTCGAGGTGCTCACCGGCGGCGGCTCGGAGAAGGTGCTGAAATGGGGACACGACAAGGTTTCCACCTACGGCATCGGCAAGGAGCACACGCGCACGGAATGGGCAGCGCTCGGCCGCGAGATCATCCGCCTCGGCTACTGCCGGCAGTCCACGGAGAAGTTCAGCACCATCGAACTGACCGACGCCGGAATGGAAATTCTGCGCTCGCGCAAGGCCGTCACCCTCACCCGCCCGCCCGCCGAGCCCGAGCGCGGGCGCGAAGACAAACGCCGCGTCGGCGACATCACCTGCGACGAGGCGCTCTTCGAGCAACTCCGCCAGCTCCGCAAAGAAATCGCCGACTCCCGCGACGTGCCGGCCTACATCATTTTCTCCGACGTCTCGCTCCGCATCATGGCGCGCGAATATCCGACCACCGAGCGCGCCTTGGCGAACATCACTGGCGTCGGCACAAAGAAACTCGACGAGTTCGGCGCGCCATTCATGGACGCGATCCTCAAGCATCTGCGCGAAAATCCGCGCCAGGTTTTCGCCGACGAACTCGACCGCTTCAACGGTCCGCCGCCGAAAAAAGTCGCCGCGACCACCTCCCGCGAAAGCTGGCGCATGTTCGCCGCCGGCCAGTCCTTTGCCCAAATCGCCCGCGCCCGCAGCCTCACCGAGCAGACCGTCGTCAAACACATCGCCGACGCCATCGAAGCCGGCGAGTCCTTCGACGCCGACGCCCATTTCACCGCCGCCGAGCAGCAGGAACTCAACGCCGCTTTCGACCAACTCAGCGACTACGCGCTCGGCCCCGTGAAGGACTTCCTCGGCGACCGCTACGACTACAGCCGCCTCCACCTCTTCCGCGCCGTCCGCCGCGCCCGGAAGCGGGGCACCGCGCCGTAGAGGAACTGTTCCGGGGAGCACACTCGTCTGCGGTGTTGGTCGCGGCGTCCCGCCACGACGAACTTCCTCCGGCGTGTTGCGGTGAACACGGTTCGCCCGTGGAGGTGACGCACGAGGAAAGTCTGCTCTGCCCGGAAGTTCCCAAGCGCTGCGCTAACTTTGGCAACGAGGCGGATAAGAGCTTCGGAACGAGGGTGCGAACCGCACAGCCTCTTGGGCAGCCAGGCGGAACGCTCCGGGCCAGTGCGGCGGAGTTGAGTGGCATTCCGGGCGTCCGCGTCCCTGCTGCCACCTTGTGACACGACCGTTGCGCGACTGTCGCCGACGACATGGATTTGCCAAATTCGGAACCTCGATTTTGCAATGTGCAGCTTGTGGGGTGGCATGCACCGACGCGACGCTGAACCGCATGAAATTGCCATTCCTCATCGCCCTTCTCGGTGTCTCCACCGCCTTCGCTGCAGAGAATCTTCCTCCCAATATTGATGCCGGAGCGGGCGGCAGAGGAACAGCCACCATCCCATCCCGGCGGCCGGCGGTGGCTCCAGCTGGCACCAAGGCGGCGACGCTGCCACCTGCCAAGCCGGTCGAACTTCCGCCGCTGCCGGAGGGTGTGGAGGAGTTGAAGTTTGCGGCCTTCTTCAAACTGCCGGTCGGCCCTCGTGGCCTGGAAATGACCGACCGGTTGAAGGCGCTGAACGGTAAGCGCGTGCGCATCCTCGGACACATGGTGAAGGAGGATTTGACGCCCTGCAATTCCTGCCCGGTGGCACCGCCAAATGGCAAGCGCGCGCTGCCCGCGTGGATGGAGTTTGTAGTGCCGGGAAGGATGATGTTCACCGAGCAGCCGGCGATGGTGAGCCATGCGCATTACGGTCTGGCGGACGATTTGCCGCCGCAGACCCTCTTCGTCACGGTGCCGGACAAATTCGGCGAACTCGTTCCCTACACTCCGGGGCCGATGCTCCTGACCGGTGTTTTAAGTGTCGGCAACAAACCCGAATCGGACAGCCGCATTTCCGTCGTGCGCCTGGCACTTGATCCGCCGGCGAGGAATGCCTCCGCCGCTCCGCAACCCTCTCTGTCTGCAAACCAACCAGCAGTGAACCAAACCAAAAACACCAACAAACAGCAGTGAACCAAACCAAATGAAAAGCACATCCATCCTGACCAAAACCATCGCGGTCGCCGCTCTCGCGGTCGGCTGCGCGTCGTTGGCGCAAGCCGCTCCGACCATCAGCCGCATGAGCCCGCCGAGCGCGCTCTTCTCCTTCAACGACCCCACCCCTCCGATCATCGCCCGCTTCGTTCCGGGGCAGCGCTTTGACCTGCAAGTCACCGTGCGCCCCGACGCCGGTCAGACGATCACGGGCGTGACCTTCAAGGTCAACGGCGTGGTCGTCCCCGGCGTCGTCTCTTCCACCGCAGCCACCGTCGCCGGTCTCCCGGCGAATACCACCGTCTGGACCCTGCGCGCTTACTCGAACGTCGTCGCTGGCATCAAGACGCTTACGGCTGACGCGGTCCAGAGCGACGCGCAGACAGTGAGCAAGGACGGCAACTTCGAGGTCGTCGGGATCACCAATCAGGGCAAGAAAGCCAAGAACATCATCTATCTCATCGGCGACGGTTTTGGCGCCAGCCATCGCACGGCTGCCCGCATCATGCTCAACGGCGTGCAGCAGGGCAAAGCGAACTCCCCGCTCGCCGTGGATCAGATGCCCTTCACCGGCCTCGTCATGACGCATTCGCTGAACTCGATCGTCACCGACTCCTCACCAGGTGCCGCGTGCTACTCCACGGGTAACAAGAGCAACAACAACCAGCATGGCTGCTTCCCGGATGACACGTTGGCGAACTTCGACAACCCGCGCGTCGAGTTGATCGGCGAATTCCTCGCCCGCACCCAGGGGAAAGCGCTCGGCATCGTCACCACCTCCGACGTGTTCGACGCCACGCCCGGCTCGTTTGGCACTCACACCCAGAGTCGCGGCGCCGGCACCGGCATCTGCGACCAATTCCTCGACGAAGCAGCCGCTCCGGCGATCGGCGGTCTGAAAGTACTGCTTGGCGGTGGCCGGAAATGGTTCCTGCCAAACGTGGTGCCGGGCTCTGCGCGCGGCAACTCCACAGATTACGTGCATGCTCCGGACATCACCGCAGGCTGGGGGGTCGCCGCTGGCGCCCTTGATCCCGCTCGCGACTTGATCGCCGACTTCCAGGCTGCGGGCTTCACCTACACGCCAGACGCCACGAGCCTCGCGGCCATCCCGGCACCGACGGACAAGCTCCTTGGTCTTTTCGCGCTCTCGAACATGAACGTCGCCCTCGACAAAATCGGCGAGCGTCGCGGCACGAGCACGGTCGTCAACGACTACGGATTCCCCGACCAGCCAATGCTGGACGAAATGACCGACAAGGCACTGCAGGTTCTCAACAAGAACGCCAACGGCTTCGTGCTCATGGTCGAGGCTGCCTCGATCGACAAGCAGGCTCACGGCATGGACACCGAGCGCTGGATTCTCGACACCATTGAGTTTGACCGCGCCATTGATAAGTGCCGCCAATTTCAGGCCGCGAATCCTGACACGCTGGTCATCGTCACCGCCGATCACGAGTGCGGCGGCGTCGCCATCATCGGCGCGTCGGTCGTGAGCCATGCGAATCTGGTGGCGCGGGCCGCTTCCGGGCTCGGCACTGCTCCCGGCGGCCCTCGAAATGGCGTGGTCGGCACTTATGATTCCGCCGGCTTCCCGAACTACGGGGCCCCGCTGGCTGATGGCTACCCTGCGACGACGGACGTCGATTTCCGCATGCTCATCGGCTATGCGGCCAACGCTGACCGCTACGAGGATTGGGTCACCAATCTCCAGCCGCTTCGCGACAGTCAGCAGCCTTTCAATGGTGTGGCTCCGCTCAACACCTATCCGAACGGTCCGGTCAACCGGGACGTGGCGGGTAACTTCTTCGTCACCGGCCAGGTCCAGGACGGCTCCGCCGCGCACACGGCTGGGGACATTCCGGTCTCCGCCCAAGGGCGGGGAGCGAAGTTCTTCACCGGCGTGATGGATAACACCGACGTGTTCTTCAAAGCCATGCAAGCCGCCATCGGCGGTGCCACCAACTAATCACCAGTTCAACACACAGCCAAGACTATGAAAACTCGCAAACATCTTGGCCTCGCCCTCAGCGCCGCCGCCCTTCTTGGGGCGGCGGCCACGGGTCAGGCCGCAGGTCCATTCAACTTAAACTTCGACGGCATCGGCAGCGTCGCCGAAGACTTCGCGCCGACTTTCCTCACAATCGGCTACGGTCAATACGTGCCGACCCTGGATGGTTTCGGCGACCCGATCCCCGGATCGGATCACTGGGAACTCGACCTCGGGGGCGGCAGCGTCCCGGTCATCGATCCCAGCACTGTCAGCTACGGCAACGCTCCATCTCCTAGCAAAGCCCTGGACGCCCGTGGCGGCACCGTCGTGCTTGTCTTCGACAACCCTTACAGCTTCGACAGCTTTACGGCCACGCTCGACAACAGCACCTTTGGCGATCTCGGAGACCGCCCGGTTGAGTTTTACGACGCGGCATTCGGTCTACTCTATTCCGCGCCAGCGGACCAGACGGTGCCCGGGTTGATTGTCAATGTGGGTGCGTTGAGCAACGTGAAGACGATCGTTCTTCCGTCCACAGCATTCTACGACAACATCGCGGTCGTGCCGGAGCCGGGGTCTGCGGTTACTTTCCTTGGAGCGGCTGGCATGCTCCTCGGCTTTCGCCGTCGCCGCGCCTAAACTTGCTCTTCGTTTCACATGAGATTCGCGCCCGCTCTGGCCCTCTGGCTGGAGCGGGCGTTCTCGCGCTCCTAACAAATACTCAATATGCTGATCCGTTCTCTCCTAAGTCTTCTTTTCCTGTCGGTCGCCAGCCAAGCAGCCACCTTGACGTTTGATGCCAGCAAGGACAACTCCCTCTATGAGGACACTTTTGGCGGCTTGAGCAACGGCAGTGGACCAACTTTTTTTGTTGGCAAAACCGTTGGTAACAGTATCCGCCGAGGACTCATTGAGTTTGATGTCAGTTTGATCCCCTCTGGTTCGATCATTGACTCGGTGGTGCTCGACCTTTTCCTCGTCCAGGCACAATCGTTTCCGACTGATGTCGGGTTGCACGCCGTGCTGGCTGAGTGGGGTGAGGGCACGTCGAGCGCAGGCAATCGTGGCGGCGGCGGCACGGCCGCCACGGCGAACGACGCCACTTGGTTGCACACGTTCTACAATGGAACATTCTGGGCAAGCCCAGGCGGTGATTTTGCGGCTGGAGCCAGCGCGACCAGCCTGATCGGCGGGGAAGGGGCCAGCTATGAATGGACAAGCACGGCCGCGCTGGTGGCTGACGTGCAGGGCTGGGTTGATGCCGCAGGGACTAATCACGGCTGGCTCCTTCGTGGCGACGAAAGTCAGGGAGGCACTGCCAAGGCATTTGCCACGCGGGAAGACAGCAACGAAGCGAGGCAACCATCACTGACGGTGACTTTCACTCCCGTTCCCGAACCCCAAACCTGGCTTACCCTGCTCGGGGGACTCGGTCTGCTCCTGCAGATGCGCCCTCGGCGCCGCGAGCGCTCCTGAGAGGTTTTTCCCCTCGTTACCAAACTCTGTTTGGTAACGCCATGACGGGTGCGACTCTGTTGCGGTGGTGGGGCGCGGAGACGTTGTGGAGGTGCTCCCGGAACAACAGAGTTGCGGGGACAACGGCATTCCCAAACGAATTTTGGAAACGAAGGTGGAAAGACTGCCGCGACCACCTCCCGCGAAAGCTGGCGCATGTTCGCCGCCGGCCAGTCCTTTGCCCAAATCGCCCGCGCCCGCAGCCTCACCGAGCAGACCGTCGTCAAACACATCGCCGACGCCATCGAAGCCGGCGAGTCCTTTGACGCCGACGCCCATTTCACCGCCGCCGAGCAGCAGGAACTCAATGCCGCTTTCGACCAACTCAGCGACTACGCGCTCGGCCCCGTGAAGGACGCCCTCGGCGACCGCTACGACTACAGCCGCCTCCACCTCTTCCGCGCCGCCCGCCGCGCCCGGAAGCGGAGCGCCGCGCCTTAGGGGCACCGTCCGCGTTGCGTTCGTGCGCGGTCGAAGGCTGCACGACCGTTCCGACTTTGACCAAGGAGGTTTCGTGGCCAAGCCACCAGCCCGTGCTATCCTGCGCCGCGTATGCCCGCTCTCGACTATCCCCACATTCGCAAAGCCGCCGGTGAACCCGCGCGGCTGGAACGGCATCCGCGGACGCGGGTGGCCATGCTCGTCACCGATTACGCGGGGCGCGGCTGGTCGGCGGAGGAAATCGTCGTGCAGTATCCGTATCTCACCCTGGCGGAGATCCATGCGGCCCTCGCGTATTACCACGACCACCGCGAGGAAATTGACGGTGAGCTTGAACTCGAGATGGAGGAAGCGCGGCGGGCTCGGCTCGGACAGGCCGACTCGCCCGTGCTCGCACGGTTGCGGGCGTTGCAGCGGCAGGGCGGCGGCTGATGGGTGTCCCGCTCTACATGGATGTTCACATCCCGATGGCCATCACCCGCCAGTTGCGCCTGTGCGGTGTGGACGTTGTGACCGCGACGGAGGAAGGGACCAATCACTCCCGGACGATCAGCTTCTCGCGCTGGCCGGCAGCCAGAGCCGGGTGCTTTTTACGCACGACACCCGCTTCAAGGCGCTCGCGGAAAGCTGGCCGCGCGCGGGACGCCCTTTCGGCGGCTTGCTCTACGGTCACGCCGAAGGAGCATCCATCGGTCAATACGTCCGCGACCTCGAACTTATCGCCAAAGCCACCGACCCGGCGGAAATGGCCAGCGCGGTCATTCATCTCCCGCTCAGATAACAGCCCATCGAAGCGCTTCATCGAGCCCGAGAGTGCGGGCGTCGCGAAGTCGCCCACCCAGTGAGGACGCAGGCCTTCGCCCCCGCTCCGTCCTCATCTCCGCGAGATTGCCCGCACTTTTGCATCCCATTCCATTAGCTCCTGGATGAAGCGCCGGAGATTCTTGGTGGCTTCCTCGCGGAAACCCGGATTGGCGCCCTCCTCTGCAAGCACCGTCCTAAGCCCGAGGGCACGGAGGAGAAGATCCCACACCATTGTCGGCGTGGCGTCGTCGAAGTGCTCGCTGCGGGCGTGAAAGTCGAGCGGCACGGGATCGGTGCCGGCTTCCATCGCGCCGACGTTTGAGAGTCCCGCGAAAGGGCCGATGGGGCGGCCATCGGCGACGAACTCGCCTTTCGGGTCGATGAAGAGAAACGGGATGCGCGCCTGGCTCGCCAGCTCCAGCGCGATTTGCACGCCGGTC